>UQGM01000051.1 GCA_900540535.1 uncultured Oscillospiraceae bacterium
TCCCTGCTATGAAACTTAACCTCATACATATACTCGGTCCCTGCTTTACAGTCATAGACGGAATCGCTGGGTTTTTCCCAGAAACCGTAGTGCATCTGCCCGGAGTTGACAAAAATCATCTGTCCCGGCATCAGCTTGCACTGTTCGCCGTTGACGCTGTACCACATGGGTGCATTTTTCACGTAGATAAACTCAAACTCGGTGTGCCAGTGGTTGACGATGGAAAGCGAGGGATAGTCCTCCTGAGAGGAACGGGATGCCTTGATGGGCAGATCGGGTACGTTGTATTGGATGATCTCAGACTTGTTGTCTGTCAGTTCCAGGGTATACATAGAGGACTCCTTTTCTTTGTGTTATGCGGCTGTCTGTGCCATGGTTTCTGGTTCAACAGGTGCTGTTTCCTGCCGGGTCAGATTCTTGACCCAGCGGTACTTCCGGTAGTTCTTGAGGACTGCCGGGAGCTTGATGATCTCATCGACGTTGATAAGAATGTATACGGTCAATACCGGGAGTTTCAGTACAAATGCGGCGATCAGACCGATGGGGACAGTAACACACCACATGGTGATGCCGTCGCAGATAAAGCCGAATTTCGAGTCACCGCCGGCTGCGAAGATACCGGAAATCACCGTCATGTTAATGGATTTGCCGACTACATAATAGGAGCATACCACCAGCATGACACGGAGGTATTCTTTTGCAGTGTTGGTCAGCGTGGAGAACATAGGGGTAAAGGGGATAACGCCCAGAATAATCACGCCGGCAACTGCGCCTGCAAAAATGGAAGTCTTGGAAAGCTTTCTGCCGTATTCCTTTGCCTTTTCCAGTTCGCCCTGTCCCAGGAGACTGCCCACCATAATGCCGCTTGCGGTAGCGATGCCGGTGCAGAAGCAGATTACCAGGTTCTTGACGATGTTTGCAATGGAGTTTGCGGCTGCGGCGTCGCTGCCCATGTGTCCCATGATGACGGAGTACATGGTAAAGCCCAGTCCCCACATCAGCTCATCGCCCAGGATCGGAGCGGTGTACTTCCAGAAGTCACGGAGCAGTACCTTGTCCGGGTGGATGGTCCAGCCAAGGCGGATCTTGATGCTGTCCTTTTTCAGCATCACTGCAAGCGCCCATGCCAGTTCGATCACCTTTGCGATAACCGTTGCAACGGCAGCGCCGGCGATGCCCATTTCCGGAAAGAAACCGATGCCGAAGATGAAAGCGGCATTCAGAATGATGTTGATGATGACGGAAACGGAACTGATGACAGCGCTCAGTACGGCTTTTCCGCAGTTTTTCAGAATGCACAGGTAGATCTGCGAAATGCTGAGCAGCAGATAGGACACGCCGACTACCCGAAGATAAACAGCGCCGTCCTGGATGAGAACCGGATCAGAGGCGAATGCACGCATCAGCAGTTCCGGGAAAAATGTTGCGCCGATGGTAAAGGGAAGGGAGAGCAGCACGGAAAATGCCAGACCGATGCCCAGCGTCTTTTCCACTGCCTTTTTGTTCTGAATGCCCCAGTACTGAGCGGCAAAGATCGAAACGCCGGCAGTAATGGCAAACAAAAACAGGGAATATACGAATTGCACCTGTCCTGCCAGGGATACTGCCGAGAGGGCATCCTGGTTGACAAAGCCCAGCATAAATGCGTCTGACGCATTGACAAGCGCCATCATCAGCTGCTGCAGGGAAATCGGGATCATGAGGTGCAGCAGCTTTTTGCGGAATTCCGCACGAGTGTTTTGTGTTGCCATAGTGATAGTCTCCTTATCTATTTTTATATTTCAGGACGTTTATTTTATCCTGATGCCGAATGATATTATAAGATAAAGAAATCGCTATTTCTATAACATTCATAGGAATCACTATAACAATCGTACAAAACTATATAGAAATCAAACCTGCTTGCAGAAACTGTGGTATCGTTTTCAAAATCGTGCATAATTTGTACGATTTTGATGATGTCCCTATTATAAGTCCTTTGGATTCCATTGTCAAGGAAAAGAATCCGGCGGAACTGTTGATATCGTTTTGACGCAAAAATAAATCCACATAAAATGTGTGTCCGGATGGCTTGAACAAAACGTCCGGATGTGGTATAATATAAAATACATTCAAATATATTCAAAATTGATCCGGAAAGGAGACCTTGCCATGCCACAGCCTGTTCCACGCATTATGCTCAGCGCCGCAGGGAGCGGTGCCGGAAAAACCACAATGACTGCGGCACTGCTGTCTGCCCTCTGTTCCCGTGGGCTGCAGGTGCAGGGCGGGAAGTGTGGTCCCGACTATATTGATCCCATGTTTCACAGTCATATCACCGGCAGACCGGCGTATCACGCCGATCCTTTTTTTCTGTCAGAACAGCCGATGGCGGAGCTGGTCTCCCGGGTGAGTGCCGATGCGGACTGTGCTGTCTTTGAGGGCTATCTTGATTTTACAGGTTCGGTCCGTGACAACGAAACCCTTAACCTTTTATGTGCTCTTTACGACGAGCTGCCGGAATTTACTTTCCTTGGCAACTTCCGTGAAACAGCAAAAGAAAACTGATATAAATTATTAAGCAAAGCCGGAGATTTCCCCACTGTGTTCATGGGGAATCTCCGGCTTTTGTTTTTTAATTCAATATATAAGCTTACAGTGTACTTAATATGACATTTAATTATGACCTAACTGTTAAAATGATTTTATGTGTGTTGACATGGTATTTAAAAAGGTATATGGTTAACAATGTTAACTTTATTAAGGAGAATATTTATGCAAATCGACTGGACAGATATGGTACATTATCAGCAACAAGTACAAAAAATCAGCCGTTTACTGCTTCCGCAGAAACAAGGAAATCTTACGGCAAGTGAGTGCGAACTGCTGTCATGGCTTTACCTTAAACCCGATCAGAACACACCGATCATATTAAGTCAGTGCAGCGGAATGAAAAAGGAAGCGGTAAGCCGCTGTTTAAAAAAACTCTATGAAAACGGATGCATCAGAAAAGAAAAGCAGACTGATGATGAAAGAAGCTATCGTTTGTTCATCACCGAAAAAGGATTGGCAGAATTAAAAAGCGGATATGAAGCTATTTTAAATCCCTTTTATAACCTGCTCAGAAGTGTCGGTTCTGATTTTGAAGAGTTTTTAAAATATACTGACAGAATCGTAAATAAATTGGAAAGAAACGGGAGCGAAAGTGAAATATGAAATTTTATGACGCACTGCAGCTTGATCCTGCTATACTTAAAAAGAAAATAAAAGAATGTCAGACAAATAAAGAAAAGGCTTTTTACTGGACGGCAATGGCTCTGCGAGCTGTTTTAATAGTAGCATTTGCCATTATGTTTATCGGCGCATTGTCAAATATTTTCGGATCAGAAAACGCTCCTATGGCAGTGGCTCTTTTCTGCATTATACTGGCTCTCCGCTTTGTAAATTTTGAATATTGTGTGGGAGATTCCCTGGTCACTCTCGCAGTCGTCTTGGGAATTTTGCTTTTTATTCCAAGCTTAATTTCAATACTTCCGTCTTATCTGTTATTCTTTGCTCACTTTTTGGCATTTTTCCTGATACTCTACATTACAAGTCAGCGCCCAGAACTGGGAAACGGAGGATTATACGGTTTTGCATACGTCTATGTTGTAGGAAATCCCGTGCATGGTGAAATTCTTTTACAAAGAGCTGAACTCATTTTAGTTGGATACATTATCTGTGCCGCATTACTTCTGCTAAAGCATCGACATATGCACACAGAAAAACGTTTTCACAGTATTATCATAAATTTTAGCTTATCCAGTTTAGTAAATTTATGGCAGCTTCGCCTTGCAGCAGGTGTAGGATTGGTGCTTACCTTAGGAGCTGTATTTGGTGTAAAACGCTTTATTTGGATGGGCTTTGCCTGCGCTTCTCTACTGTCTGAGTACCCTTATTCAGAATATACTCACGTTAGATTCTGGCAGCGCATTGTCGGCGTAATTGCAGGTTCAGGTGCATTTTTCATACTATATCAAATAATGCCGGAAGCTCTGCTTCCTCTTATGGCTCCTGCCGGCGGATTATGCCTCGGCTTCTGTACGGATTACCGCTACAAAACCGCAATAAACTGCTTCGGTGCACTGATGGCAGGAACGGCAATTTACGGCTTGCATGAAGCTGTAATGCTTCGTGTTTTTGATACAATTCTCGGCGTTTTGATTGGACTTATTTTTGCATGGGCTTTTCACAAACTGGTAGCCGTTAAATTTTTGCCGAAGCAAAAGGAAGAAATAACTGCAAAAAGTACGCAATAACAATAAAAACACCTTGAGAGAATAGATTTAATCTGATATAATTATTTTACTATGCATATTTGCAGTTTAATTTCAGGAACTCAGGAGATGTAACAGATATATGAAACTTGGTATCGTAGGTCTGCCGAACGTCGGCAAAAGTACTCTTTTTAACGCAATTACAAACGCCGGAGCTCAGTCGGCAAACTATGCTTTCTGCACAATTGAGCCCAATGTAGGCGTTGTTGCCGTTCCCGACGAAAGACTTGATAAGCTTACTGAAATGTATTCCCCCGACAAAACCACTCACGCAACAATCGAATTTGTTGATATTGCAGGTCTTGTCAAGGGCGCTTCAAAGGGTGAAGGTCTCGGAAACAAATTCCTCTCTCACATCCGTGAGGTTGACGCAATAATCCACGTTGTACGCTGCTTTGATAATGATGATATCATCCACGTTGAGGGAAGCGTTGACCCTGCAAGAGATATCGAAACCATTAACCTTGAGCTTATTCTTTCCGATATAGAAATGGTCGAAAGAAGAATAGACCGCTCCTCAAAGGCAATGAAGGGTGACAAATCCCTTGCCGGAGAAGTTGAGTTCCTTAAAAAGCTGAAAGCTCATCTTGAAGAAGGTCTTTCCGCTCGTTCCCTCGAATGTGACGAGGATGAAAAAGCCATTATGGATTCAGTCGCTCTCCTCTCTTCAAAGCCGGTTATCTATGCCTGCAACATGAGCGAAGAGGACTTTATGAACAACATTGAAAACAATGTCCGCTTTAACGCAGTTCGCAAAATAGCCGAAGAAGAGGGCTCCGAAGTGCTTCCCATCTGCGCAGAGCTTGAAGCACAGATCGCTCCCCTTGAAAAAGAGGAAAAGGAACTTTTCCTCAGCGAGCTTGGACTTGAAAAGAGCGGCCTTGACAGACTCATAAAGAGCAGTTATCATCTTTTAGGACTTATCTCCTACCTTACCGCCGGAAAGCCGGAAGTACGTGCCTGGACAATCACAAATGGCACTAAAGCTCCTCAGGCTGCCGGAAAGATACATTCCGACTTTGAAAGAGGATTCATCCGTGCCGAGGTTATTGCATACGATGACCTTATAGAGTGCGGCTCCATGGCAGCGGCAAAGGAAAAGGGTCTTGTAAGAAGTGAGGGCAAAGAATACGTCATGAAAGACGGAGATATTGTTCTCTTCAGATTCAATGTTTGATTATTAAGGAGGATTTTACCATGGCAGAGATTAAATATGAGATAACAGAGGAAATCGGCGTACTTTCCGAGAATCCCAAGGGCTGGACAAAGGAAGTAAACCTTGTCAGCTGGAACGACAGAGCACCTAAATTTGACCTTAGAGAATGGGCTCCCGACCACTCAAAAATGGCAAAGGGAATCACTCTTAGCTTTGACGAGGCAAAGGCTCTCAGAGATTTCCTCAACGATTTTAATTTCGACGAGGAAGAATAATTTATAATACATAAAATAAGGCTGTTTTGGAAAAATCCAAAACAGCCTTTTATTTTTGACTTTTACTTAAAAACTTTCAATCTCTTTTCCGTTTACAATACCAGCAGGACAGGAGTCGAAAGCGCCCTTGCCTGTAAAACGGTCAAAGATAAGATTTTCGGTATTACCCGCATCTAAGGCATATTTATATGTGTCGCAGACATTACCCCAAAGCATCTTGGTCTTTGCCACTGTAACGTTCTTGGCGTATCTTATGAAGAAGCCTGCATTGTCGTACTTTTCTACTCCGTAATCTATACAGGGTCTTAAATCATAGCAGCCGCAGGGCCATTTTGAAGTTTTTGTAACCTCAACAGAGCAGTTTTCAAAAGTTACGTCCTCAATAAGATTTTCGCTGTTTCCGTGAATCAAAACTCCGTTTTCACCTTTTGCAGTAATATTGAAGAAACGGATATTTTTAATTTTACCGCTCTTTGTTTTTTCATCACGGTTAAAGGTTGTTATTGTAATAGGCTCAGCAGTGCCCCACCAGTCGGAACAGAAGCGGCGGGTTTCGATAATGCAATTTGAAAAGCTGACATTCTCAACATTTCCACCGTCTCTTATCTGAATTGAAAGGCCTCGGTTGGAACGGCTGATTATGCAGTTATCAACTATTACGTTTCTGAAATCCCCTACTCCCTCTGTGCCGATTTTTATAGCGGCGGAGGTGGAAACAAGAGTACATCCTGAAATAATTATATTCTCGCATGGACCGTATTCACTGTTGCCCTTTGAAGCTTTAAGACAGATACAGTCGTCAGCGCACTCTATGTGGCAGTTTGTAATTCTCACATTGCAGCAGTGATCGGGGTCTATTCCGTCGCTGTTAGCTACGTCAAGGTCGTTGAGAATCCTTATTTTATCGATTTCCACATCATAGCATCCTGCGGGATGAAGAGTCCAGAAAGGAGCATCCTTAATGGTTACATCCTTAAAGCTTATGTGCTTGCTGTTTTCAATGTAAATAACAGTTGGACGGGGATAAAAATCACCGGTCACATAATACTGGCTTTTACGGTTTACAAAACTGTGTCCGTTAGCGTCAATGGTTCCTTCACCTGTAATGGAAGCGCCGTCAGCTTCGTAGCCATAGATAAACACAAAGCTGGGCTTTCCTGTTACGGGATTGCCTACAAGAGCAGTTTTAGGGTCATTTATCATATTGCAGGGTCTTATATATCCCTCAATGTCAGAAGTCGCCTTTAATACCGCTCCCTTTTGAATATGAAGCTCAACATTCTTTTTAAGACTTACGGAATCGGAATAATAAACCTTTCCGCTTTCGAGAACCACTGTTCCGCCGCCGTTTTCACTGCATGAATCAATGGCTTTCTGAATAGCGGCAGCATCGTTTGTCTTTCCGTCGCCTAAAGCTCCGAAATCTTCCACTTTATATAATTTCATAACACATTACCCTCCTTAAGACTGAGGTTAAAAGAGTCCGGGGAAAAACGGAAGTATCGTGCCGGGAATAAGAAGCTGAATGAGAGAAACTATTCCCCAAACCACAAGACCGATAATTCCAAGAACAACCGCTATAAGAAGAATTACGAGAACAATCAAAGCGGCGAGAATCCAGGGGCCTTTTTTGCTCTTTTTGACTGTTGTTTCGGACTTTGACTTTTTCTCTTCTTCAATAAGCTCGGGGTTCGGATTTTTCTCTCTGTAAACAGGGAAAATTTTAAGCTCAGCTTTTTCGTCGCAGATGCCGCTGTTATAGAAAAGCGGTTCCACAAGAGATGATGCGTTTTCGGCACCTTTAAGAAGCTTGCCGATTTTAAGTCCGATTGTATCGAGGAATGAGTCAATAATGCTCAGAAGACCCATTGCGATTTTATACTCTCTTGTATCGGGACCGTAAGGAGCATCGCCGCCGTAAAGGTTTGTGACAGCTTCGAGCATGAAATCTATAACCTTTTTATCCTTGATGTCCTCATAATCCTCAGGTTTAAGACCTGTCTCAGCTTTTGTCCATTTGCCCACCTTTCCGATTGTAAGGCTGTTGAGGAATTTACCTATGGGTTTAATTACAAACTTTAATTTCTTAACCTTTTCACCGGGAACACTGAATGCATCGGTCATTTCGGCAAGGCGGTCTATATCGTTGCCAGCTGCCCAAAGGACCTCCCCTATCATGCCGATAAAGAAATTCTTAATATACTCAGGGAAAGATTTTCCGTCAGTATCGAGACCGGGAACCTGCTCAATGAACTGAGTTTCCACTGTGATTTTTTCGTTTGCCGGATCAAAAACCGCAGTTCTCATTGTAGGCGGATAGCCGATAAGTGAAGCGGTGGAGACATCGTAAAAGATGTTGCCCTTCTCAGTTCTTCTGTATGAAATATCGTGGATATGGGTGTGTCCTGTAAATACGCAGTGTATTCCCCTATCTGCAAACTCTTCAACATTTTTAAGGTGGTCACGCTGAAGGTCGCCTTTTCCGATTATAGCATAAAACGGCGACGGAGCAAGCATGGGATGATGAGTCATTGCAATTATGTACTGGTCGTTTTTCTGTGCATCTTCAATTTGCTCATATATCCACTTTTTGCAGCTTTCACTGAATCCGCTCTTTGCTTCTCCCTCTTCATCGGTATTTCTGTCATCGTTAAGGGCAAAAAGCCTGTAACCGTCACAGAGCTGTACCACATATGACATGGAGGGAAGATGATAAGAAATAGCTTCATTGGGGCCAAATTCATAGTACATATCCCAAAGCATATCCCTTGTCGCTGCCGGTACTTTTATCTTTTCATCGCCCTTATAGCCGTCTGTCAAGCCGTCATCCTGATAGTCATGGGTGGAGGTTATTACATAAACTCTTTTGCCACGGTTTTTAAGCTCACGGAGCTTTTCGATAAACTCCTTATGGCTTGCAATTTCACCGTCCTTGGTGGTATCTCCGGAGAGAAGAACTATATCCGTAGAGGTATCTTTGCAGAGCATATCCCATGCGGCGTCTATTACAAGGTCTGAATCCTTGATGACTTTCTGACTTTTTGACTCCGCTTTTTTATATGCCTTTCCCTCAGTACCGCAGGTTCTTGAATAGTAGTGGGTATCGCTTATAATCTGCACTTTCAAAGGCGCATTTTTGCTGCCGTAAATTTTTTCTTCACTCATTTAAGATTCTCACTTTCTGATTATCTCCAAGGTTACATCCTTTTCGGCTGTATCAAGACTGATTTCCAGTGCGCCTTTCTTTCTCTCATTAAAGGCTGTCTCTTTGCCGTTTACCATAACCTTGTAATCGTACATATCATTCATTACCGCAACAACAGCGCAGTTTTTGTTATTACCGAAATAACGGCACTTAGCGGTAAACCGGGTGTTATCTTCATTAAAAGTGCGGCTCTCAACCCACATATCAAATCCGCTTGTGAAAATGCCCGGCTTATAGTAAGCGTTAGCCCAAACGTTAATGGGTGCGGAAAGTCCGCCGAAATTATGGAACCAGCCGCCACGCTCAGACTCAATGTTGAACATCTCGAAGGTGTAATAGGAGTGGTCAACTTCTCTTCTCCATGCGTTAAGAGCTGTATCGGCAATTTTGAAGGCAAAATCTGTTTCGCCTAAATCAAGCATGGTCTTCCAGATAAACCACTGGTGTGAGAACCATACATTGCCGTTCCAGTAGCCGTTATGTTTAAAGTATCCGGCAGAACGGTCAACGGCACTTACGCCTACATTTGACCACATCTCTTTTTCGTTCATTATGTGTCCCAGAACCTTTTGCTTTCTGTCCTCAGGACAGGCTCCCGCAATAAGAGGATATATTCCGTCCATACCCTTATTTAGGTTTTCGCCGTCATCGGTTCTGAAGAATTTCTCCGGCTCACCGTTTTCATTGTGAAGAACATAGCTGTAATAGCCGGTTTCCTCATCCCATGCGGTGTTGTTAAGGGCGTTAGTAAGCTTTTCGATATCATTGTCGTATTCGGCTATATCTTCGCTATGACCTGATGCTGCGGCTATCATCTTCATGATCTTTGCAATTCTAATAACCTGACTGGAAGAAATACATGGACAGGCATATTTCTCAAGCTTCTTTTCTATCATTGCAGCCTGTGCCGGATAGTCGTCCATACCGCTTGAAGAATAGAAATAATCATAAGTGGTGGTCATGCCACTTTTGAATTTAGCTGTTGTGGAACCATGGGTTCTGCCCGCCATAAATCTGTAATACTGCTTTGCACGGTCATAGTAGGAATAGAGATTTGTTTTATCGTTCTCTCTTTTCAGCATTTCAAGATACTGGTAGAACTGTACGGGAACAGGTGAACCGTGATGAAGAAATGCAAAGTCTTTATTATCGGTTTCACTGAGATATGTATCTAAAACATACTCTGCAAGCTTCGGCTCTGTCTCTAAAAGTCCGAGAGCTATAAATCCGCTGTCCCATGTGTAAAGACAGTCCCATCTCTTACCGGGAGTGTGGTGAACTATATAGTCACCGTGACGGTAAATGGGATAAACAACATTTGTGAGAAGTGTAGCTTTAAGTATCTCATTGCTGAGAGTATATTTTTCTCCCTCCTTGTTATATCCGAGAGGTTTAAGTGTAGCCTTGCCCTCGTTATAAATACGCTCATATTCTTCATCGGACAAGGGCTCAAACCTGTCCTTACTTACAACTACATATTCAATATGGCTTGTACCGGGCTTTATATAGAGTGAATGGACAATGGTATTCTGATAGAATCCCTCATCGCTCTTTTTAGGTGAAAACGAACCTGTAAAGGTACGGGTAAGCTCATCAAAAGTTATATCGCTGTTGGAAACACGGGAAATAAGAGCATCCTCAAGGACGCCTGTTTCAAGCTCTCTTGTTCTTGTGTTTTTATTGTGGGTCATGACACAGTAAGTCTGTCCGATTTCACCATAGGTTAAAATTTCTCTGAAGCCTCTCTCTGTTTCTTCCTGTGTGATTTCGGGCTTTCTCTCATAGAGAACGGTTTCAGCGGTTACAGCGTCAACATCTTCTTTCTCTGCTACTGCGAAAAAGTCAAATTCTATACCAGCCTTACCTTCTGAAACAAGCTCAAAAACAGCTGAACCCTTTGAGATTTTACCCATGGGAATATATTTAAAAGTAAGCTCTTCACTTTTTTCAAAGGCAACTTCTTTACCGTTAAGAGAGAAAACAGCTTTTTCTCCCTCTCCTGCTGTTTTATAGCGAACGACAAGAACAGGATTTTCAAAATCATACTCACTGCTTACACTGTATTCTACTCTGTCGCCTTTTTCGCATCCGAAAGGCTTTAAATTGAGAAAATGTACATGTGCGTTATCTATTCTGTCACCAAGACCCTTTCTGCCATGGAAAAGGGGATCAATGAACACGCCTTTTTCCATTCCGTCAGGGTTTTCCATATCCCACGGTCTTGTAACTGCATAATCAAAGGAAGCATAATTTTCGGCATCAAAGAAAATGCATTTATCAGGCAAAGACACTTTGCAGTGCTGAGGATAAGGATACTCCAAAGCAGAAAAAATGTTTTCAAGGCATATCTGACAAAGCTCAGTATTATTTACAAATTCAGTTCTTACAAGAAAAGCCTCGTCATTAATCTTAGTAAAGGATACATCCGCATACACCTGATCCTTCCACTCAAGGTCGTATCTGTAAGAAAAATGAGTCATATCCTTATTGCATGTCCAAGGGTGATAGTTTGATGGGAAAGTCACATTAGGTACAGGTACGTTTGTATTTGCAACAGTGGGATGAATTACAAAATCAAAACGCACGCCCTCTTTTCGGCTTTCGTCAACAATTCGGGAAACACCCATATATTTTTTTGAATACGGTCCCCATGTGGGTACATATTCCGAAAATCTCTTTAAATTGCTCATTAATACACCTTCCGTCAAAGTTTATTGTAAAATAAAACTCCCGCCGCCGTTTTACCGGAGGCAGGAGCTTAGCTTTTTATCAGTCTTCCTTGACTCCTCGCTTTGCAATAAGCTGCTCAGTTATTCTCTTCTTCTTCTCACCTACAAGGTCATAGAAGAGAATCGGCATTCCCTGGAAGATTACGAATACCGCAGGAATAATTGTATAGATAATAAGGAACTTATTAAGTGTTCCGTCGGACTGAGGACCGTATGTACCGCCTGTTGCGGCAATGTATCCTGTCCAGCCGATAAGCAGAACTCCGAAAGAGTCTGTAAGAGCTGCTGCTATTTTTGCAAAAAGGCTTACACCTGAATAGCAAAGAGCGTCAACTCTCTTGCCTGTCTTAAGCTCGATTTCGTCGATACAGTCGGCAATCATGATATTGGGTGTAAGGTTTGTATTACCGTGCTGAAGTCCGATAAGGAAGTTAAGGAAGAGGAAAACCACGACGTAAAGAGGATTTTCTCTCAGTCCGCTGAATCCGACAATCTGTGTAAATACAAACATTACCGCAAGCATAGATGCACCGTACAGACAGAAGCTTATATAAATCTTCTTTGTGGACATACGTTTCAAAAGGAAGTTAACAATAAGCATACTTACCGCTGTACCTATTCCCATGGGAAGCATAAGGCCAAGGTTCATATCCTTGCTGCCTAAAAGATAAACCGCAATGTAAACTGAAACTGCAGAATAAACACCACGTCCGAAGCCTGTAAGCTTTGTAATGGCAACCATAAGCAGGTTCTTATTTGTGAAAACAACTTTAAGGGACTCTACAATGTTTGTCTTTTCGCTTGTGTAGGGAACACGCTCTCTGTTATTAAAGAAAGCAAGAAGCACAAGAACTATTCCGAGGAAAGCACAGATAATGGCGGAGATTGTGTACTCCTGCTTATCAATGTGATGGCCGTACTTAGCCTTGAAGATAATACCTACAATAAGAAGTGCAACCATACCGCCCTGCTGACCGATTGCCTTTGCGATACTTGCAAAGGAAAGGAAGCTTCCTCTTTCATCAGGGTTGGGAGTGGAAACAGCACCGAAACAGTTAAGGGGATTTTCTACACCACTGCCTACAATTGTAAAAACAATGTAGAGAGCATAAATCCAAATGATTGTGAACATTACGCTTCCTGTTCTCGGAGAAACGAAAAGTAAAATAGCTGAAAGGAAGAGCGGTACAGATGAATAGAGAATCCACGGACGAAGTTTACCCCATTTTGTATGGGTTCTGTCTATCTGATAACCTATTCCGATATCACATACAGCGCTTATAACTCTTGCAACAAAGAAAAGCGCTGCAACAATTGCTGTAATTGCCGGAGTGGGAAGACCGGAATCACCTAAAGCAAAATCAATAAAGAAGGTTTTTGAATAACCCTGTACCCATCCTGTTATCATTGCAAGACCGAAAAGGCTCAGCGCATATGTAATGGGTTCGGATTTTCTAAGATACTTCTTCATAGCAGCAGGCTGCTGCACAGCTGTATTTTTTTCCATATTTTTCACCTCACTACAAATTTAAGCGTCAAGCTGATTGTTTACAAACATGTTTTTAACTTCAGTAAACTTTCCGTCTTTAAACTCCACGTTTGTAAGGGCAAGGGCATTGTTATGAATTTTCATTCCGGCAACAGTTATATCGTTATCTACTTCAACATGAATATTGTCGCCCTCTTTAAATTCATATCCCTTTATAACTACTGTAAGAATAGCTTTGTCGCCTTCTGAAGTATAACTGTACTCATAGTGAACAGTTTCAGTTGATTTACCCTCACGGACAAGCTTCATAGCCTCTGAAAAACTCATTTCGGACTCATCGTCGCTTTTAGTGCCAAGCTTTGTCCAGTCGCCGTACTGATAATTGCCGTTGTCATCCAAAGCATAAGTTCCGTCGTTATTCTTTGTAGGCTCTGGTCTTATTGTTACTGAACCGTAAAGATCATCGCCGAACTCGTCGGGAAGAGTGGTCTTTTTATCATACCTTGTATTTGAATATGCCTCTTCCTTATCAAGTGTAAACACCAGTGTGGTTTCATCACCGTTTACTGTTGTTGCAACCTCATAGTTTCTGACATTGTATTCGTTGTATACAACGCCCTGTATGTATGTGTATCCACCGAAGGCTGCAATAGTGATTAAAGCAATTGCGGTAATGACAGCTACAACCGATTTGCTCATTCATCTTCCTCCCTTAATTTTGTTCTTTTGACATTAACTAATGAGTATTATACCAAAGCTTTTCCAGTAATTCAATATCAATATATATATTTAGCACAAATTTAACATGTCGGATTTTTTGCTGTTTCTGTTTATTAAAGTCGAAATATTTTTTGATTTACGTTCATTATCTTATAAATATTTTTATCGCATCAAATAAAACACAATTTGCATAGTAATTTTTTTGGTTTTTATACTGAAAAAAATTATTAATATTTCACAAAGCAAATTTTTTTGAATAAAAAAATAAAAAAACAATAAGCCAATCAAAAATGATGGTTTATTGCTTTTTTAGAAATTTATTTTAAACAGTCGTTCTTGTATACTTGCACTTCAAAGAAGCTCACCTTCGTCTTCAAGATAACGCATAAGGGCATCCTGCCAGGGAGGAAGATGGCGGAATTTACCGTCAAGACATGAAGTGTCCAGCACCAGACAAGCCGGTTCTTCCTCATCTGTTTTAAAGCTGCTGCCCTTTACCGGCAGCACCGAAACTGCATATCCGCAAAGGCGCTTTATTTCCAGCACCATTTCGTAAAGGCTGCAATATCCTTCATTTACACCGTGATACACACCGTACTTTTCGCTTTGTGCCATTTCAAGAATCAAAACTGCCAGATCTTTTACATAAGTCGGTGAAGCGTATACGTTATGTGGAGCTTTTATGCCCCTGCCCTGCTTCATAAGCTTTAAAACTCTGCCGATATAATTATCCTCACCTTTTCCGTAAAGGCGGCTTGTACGTACTATAAATGTCCGTGAGCACTTTTGAAGGCAGGCTCTTTCTCCTGCCAGCTTGCTTTCTCCGTAAATATTTACCGGGAAAACCGGAGAAAAAGTTTTAAGCTTGACCTTTTTCATTCCGTCAAAGACAAAATCCGTGCTTACATATATAAATTTTGCTCCTGCCGCCTGTGCGGCCTCAGCTGCATTTTCAGCTCCACAGCAGTTAACATTAAAAGCCTTCTCTCTCTCCTCATCAGAGGTATTGAGATTCTCATATGAATCACAGTAAATAATGCAGTCAGGATTTAAAGATAAAACATATTCAGTACTTTTATCGCCTGTTATAAAATCAAAATCAGATTTGATGCCTTTACAGCCTCTTGAGGGACAAAGATACATTATAGCTTTTCCCAAAGCTGTTTGGGCTCCGATTATAAGTATTCTCATTGATATTCAGCCTCGCATAACTCAACTTTACTTATTAATGATAATATTATTCTTAATAAAGGTCAACAGGAAATGTGCTCCTTTTTATAAAAATTACCCTCGGCTAACATTGACTTTAAGATATATGTGTAATATAATTTTTTAGTACGCTGAGTTTAATTTTTTATTAGACTCAAGCCTTTCGGAGGTGCTTTATTTTGATAAAAACAGTGGATAAATTAAAACCCGGCGAAAAGGGAATTGTTGAATCGCTGGGATGCTCAGGAGCAATAAGAAGACGAATTATTGATATGGGTATTACTCCAGGCGCAGTAATAGTAATGCGCAAAACCGCTCCCATGGGCGATCCTATTGAAATCAATGTAAGAGGATACGAACTGAGCATAAGAAAATCAGAAGCTCAGGATATAAGAATTGAGGTGGAGGGCTGATGTCATACCGCTACGCTCTCGCAGGAAATCCCAACTGCGGCAAAACCACCCTTTTCAATGCCGTTACAGGCAGCAACCAGTATGTGGGAAACTGGCCCGGCGTAACCGTTGAGAAAAAAGAGGGTAAAATAAATATAGGCGACACGGATGCAACAATAGTTGACCTGCCCGGAATTTATTCTCTTTCCCCCTACTCAATGGAAGAAATAGTTACAAGAAATTATCTTATAGATGAAAAACCGGATCTTATTATAAATATAGTAGATGCCACAAATCTCGAAAGAAACCTTTATTTAAGCTTACAGATTGCAGAGCTTGGCTGTCCAATGGTAATTGCACTCAACATGGTGGATATGCTGGAAAAAAGAAAAGAGACAATTGACTTTTCTCTTCTCTCAGCGCTTTTGGGAATAAAGGTAATTCCCATTTCTGCAAGTAAGGGAACAGGCATACAGAAGCTTCTCAAAGCCGCAGAGCACGAAGTCATTCACGCAAGGGACAAGGGCTCACATATTGACAAGCATAGCAGCAGCCCTCTTGATATTTACACAGGAAATGTAAAAGCTGCAATTAAGCAGATTGAATCAATTATCTCAAAGACCTGCCTTGAAAAGAAACAGCCTCTTCGCTGGTCAGCGGTAAAGCTCATTGAGGGCGACGCTCCCACTCTTGAGGCTCTCGATTTATCCGACACTCAGCTCAACTGCCTTGAATCCATTGTCCTTGAGCTTGAAACAAATAAAATCGACCGTGAAATGGTAATTGCAGATCAGAAATACAAATTTATCTGCGATGTTAGAGAAAAGGCTGTGAAACGTACTCTCGAAGACGGTCACATGACTCTTTCCGACAAAATAGATTCGGTCGTAACAAATAGATTCCTTGCCATACCTTTGTTTTTCGGTCTCATGGCCCTTATATTCTACATAACCTTTGGAGCAGTTGGCTCTGCACTTACCGGCCTTGTAGATAATCTTGTAAACGTTCAGTTTGCAGGAATTGTAAGGGACGCAATGGTATCTTTCGGCGCAGCCGACTGGGCAGTCGGACTTATCTGCGACGGTATAATCGCAGGTCTCGGAGCCGTTTTATCCTTCTTCCCCCAGATTTTCCTTTTGTTCTTCTTCCTTTCGATTCTTGAGGACAGCGGATATATGGCACGTGCTGCATTCATAATGGACAAAGCTCTTCACAGTATCGGACTTTCTGGCAAATCCTTTGTCCCCATGCTTATGGGCTTCGGATGCACCGTTCCCGCCGTTATGGCTTCAAGAACCCTTGAACACGAAAAGGATCGCCGTCTTACAATAATGCTGACACCCTTTATGTCATGCAGTGCGAAGATGTCGGTATATTCACTTTTCATAATGGCATTCTTCTCAAAGAACAGAGGACTTGCTGTATTTTCAATTTATATTCTCGGACTTATAATCGCTATTATATGCGCCTTTATTCTTCAGAAAACCGTACTTAAAGGCGGCCATGCTCCATTTGTTATGGAGCTTCCGCCCTACCGACTTCCCACAGCCAAAACTCTCGGACTTCATCTTTGGGAGAAGGTAAAGGATTTCTTCTCAAAGGCTGCTACTGTACTTCTTGGTGCAAGTGTTGTAATCTGGTTCTGCCAGTATTTCAGCTTCTCACTTACCCACGTTGAAAACAGCAGTGAAAGCATACTCGGAGTAGTTGGCAGCTTCATAGCTCCCATATTCGCTCCTTTGGGCTTTGGCAACTGGCAGTCTGCCGTTGCAATACTCAGCGGACTTATTGCCCGTGAATCCGTTGTAAGCACACTCGGTATTCTCTACGGCACCGGCGGCGATGCTCTCGGAGCCTTGGCTGAGG
>UQGM01000052.1 GCA_900540535.1 uncultured Oscillospiraceae bacterium
TGGCGGAGTATGCTGTGCAAAGCGATAATACGGGAATTATTGAAGTTGGAGCAGGAGTAGGTGTACTTACCTGCGAACTTGCAAAGAGAGCAAAAAAAGTCGTGTCCGTAGAGCTTGATAAAAGACTTCTGCCGGTACTTGATGAAACCCTCTCAGAGTTCCCCAATGCGGAAGTTGTAAACGACGATATAATGAAAATAGATTTAAATAAGCTTATTGAGGAAAAGTTTCAGGGTATGGAGGTTTCCGTATGTGCCAATCTTCCATACTATATAACTTCACCTGTAATTATGAGGCTTCTCGAAAGCAAGCTGCCCCTTAAAAGGATTGTGGTCATGGTTCAGAAGGAAGCGGCGGACAGACTCTGTGCAGAGGTCGGCTCAAGGGAATCGGGAGCCGTAACCGTCGCCGTAAATAGATATTCCGTACCGAGAAAGCTTTTTACTGTTTCAAGAGGCTCATTTATGCCTGAACCCAAAGTTGACAGCGCTGTAATAGAGCTGGAAATACAGGAAAAACCCGAATTTGAGGGTGTTGACGAAAAATTGTTCTTTTCTGTTGTAAAAGCTGCATTTGCCCAGAGGAGAAAGACCTTTGTAAATGCTGTGTCTTCCGGAACAAATATTGATAAAGAGAGTATTTATAAAGCTCTCGAAGAAACAGGACTTCCTCCGACTGTGAGAGGAGAAAAGCTCACAATGGAAAATTTGACGGATATATGCAAGATTGTTTCCGAAAAATAACATGGAGGTAATTTTATGAATATTAAGTGGGATAGCGAAAATTATTTAAAAAATTTTAGTTTTGTAGGTAGATACGGTGAAGACGTTTTAAATCTGGTTGATACTTCTGAAAACGGTATGGCAATTGATTTAGGATGCGGTAACGGATTCCTAACAGAAAAGCTTGCTGAAAAAGGATATAGAGTTTTAGGTATCGACGCCTCTGAAGATATGATAAAAACGGCCAAAAAGCTTCATTCAAATATCGATTTTGTCATGGCAGATGCGGCAGAATTTGATTTGCACGAAAAAGCAGATGTGATTTTTTCAAATGCCATGCTGCACTGGATTGATGCAAATAAACAGGAAAAAACAATGAGTAATATCTCATCTCAATTGAAAAGCAATGGTCAGTTTGTGTGCGAATTTGGAGGAAAAGGAAACTGTGAAGCGGTTCATTCTGCCCTTGAAACAGCTTTCAGAAAGCGTGGACTTATATATCCCAGAACTTTTTATTTCCCATCAATAGGTGAGTATACGCCTATACTGGAAAAATATGGTCTTAAGGTTACATATGCCGCACTGTTTAACCGTCCTACAGAGCAGAATACCCAGCAAGGGCTCGAAAACTGGATAAGAATGTTTATCAAAACTCCCTTTGAGAATATGGAAAGCGAACAGTCAGATGAAATAATAAACGAGGCTGTTTTCGCCCTCAAGGAAAGGCTTTACAAAAACGGAAAGTGGTTTGTTGATTACGTCAGAATAAGAATCAAAGCTGAGAAGGAATAAAAATGGAGAGGCAAGAGCTTTTAAAGCTTCTGAAAGAAAATAAAGCAGATTTTACTTTATTGGTCAAGAAAGAACCTGATATTCTCCAAAGCCTTATTGATATAGAAAAAAGTGAATCTTCAGCAATAAAATTTACTGCTGAAAAGGCTGTGCGAAACCTAAGTGAAAATAATCCGGAGCTTTTTATAGGCATGGAGGATAAAATATTTTCACTTCTTAAAAGCGAAAACACATTTATACGCCTTGGAAATATAATAACCTGTTCCAATTTAGCACCTATAGGTACGGAAAAAATGTCTGAACTTTTTAAAGATGCCTACATTCCGTTTCTTTATTCAAAAAATATTGCTGAGTTCGGAAATGCAGTCAAAGGAATACCCAAAATAATATCTGCTTTTCCTTTATTGGAAGATGATCTAATTGAGCCTCTTTTTGAGGCCGACCAAAGAGTTTTTATTTATAAAGGAAAGCCGTCCCCAGAATGTTCCAATGTAGCAGCAGGTAAGGTTATAGATGTTTTTGTAAAAATCAGTAATAACTCATTATATCGAGAAGAAATGCTGGATTTTGCAAAAAGGAATTTAAACAATACGAGGAACTCAACAAAACGCAAAGCGGAAAAGCTAGTCAAAAAGCTCGAAGGATAGGTAATAAAGATGGATCTACTGGAAATTATGAAATCCCAGAACGGTTATTGTTCAAATCACACCGATATGCCGACACATCTTCAGGATAACGCAAAAACACTCTGCTGGGAATACAATAAAACCGCACCATGGGAAAAAGAAAAGCGCAGCGAGATTTTGCAGAAGCTTTTCGGAACCTGTCATCCGCTGACGTTTATAGAGCCGTCCTTTCGCTGTGATTACGGATTCAATATACATACCCATGGGCTTACAGTTATAAACTATAACTGCGTAATCCTCGATACTTCTCCTGTTTCCATAGGAGCAAATGCCTTTATAGCTCCGGGAGTATGTATTGCCTGTGCAGGTCATTCGATTGACCCGGTTCAGCGCAGCATGGGTGTAGGCACATCCGCTCCCATTACAATTGAGGATAATGTCTGGATCGGAGCAAACGCCACAATCTGCGGGGGAGTTACAATCGGAGAAGGTTCTGTTATAGGAGCCGGAAGCGTTGTGACAAAGGATATTCCCGCCGGAGTAGTTGCCGCCGGAAATCCTTGCCGTGTTCTGCGTCCCATAAGTGAAAAAGATAAACTTGAAGTTCTAAAATTATAATAGTTTTAAGGAGGAAAATATTATGCTTAAACAGGGAGATAAAGCTCCGTCATTTGTCCTGCCGGATAAAGATTCAAATCCTGTGAGCCTTGAAAGCCTTAAAGGAAAAAAGATTGTGCTGTATTTCTATCCGAGGGACAATACCCCCGGATGTTCAAGACAGGCTCAGGCCTTTGCAGCGGCAAATGCTGAAATTGAGGCTCTGGGAGCAAAGGTTATAGGTGTGAGCAAGGACAGCGAAAAATCCCATGTAAATTTCACCGAAAAATATTCTCTTCCGTTCACCTTGCTTTCTGATAAAGAGCTCGAAGCAATAAAAGCCTACGGAGTCTGGCAGGAAAAGAAAATGTACGGCAAGGTTTCAATGGGAGTAGTACGCACTACTTTCCTCATTGACGAAAACGGTGTTATCGAAAAGGTATGGGAAAAAGTAAAGCCCGACCTCAATGCCGGACAGGTACTGGAGTATCTTAAAGGGCAAGAATAAGATAGCATATATAACAAATATATAGATGTAATATTAAGACATTGCTTAATTGTAAACGTAGAAAAATGTAGAATATCGTAAAATTTTTTGATTACTAAATAGTTGATGTCTGAAAATTGTTTAATAAATATAATAACTAAAGAATAAAAACACCGAAGTGCTTTTTAAGCTCTTCGGTGTTTTTTTCTGAAAAGAGAAGAGCAAGGATGCAAATATATGTGTTGAGTATTATATCATGCAAAAATAGTCTTTTATCACGCAAATATTGTAAAAAGAAAGTATGATCGGTAAAATTTTTGTGTATTATGTTGTTAACTGATATATGAGGTAAACACCTGTTAAAGCATTATAAATTTATAGTTGGGGATACAGATATTTAATTTACTTAACGTATATTTTATGGAGGAAATAATAATGGAGATATTATTTGTATTGATATTATTGATTTTTATAATTTTCGTAACTGGTATTGTGATAATAGGCAAAATTAGAAATAAAAAGGAAACGGAAAAATTTATTCAATATTTCTCTAAACTCGAAAGAAAAAGAGAAATGTTGCAGGCTCTAAATGATTATAAAGAAATACTTTCCCCAACAGATTATCTTGTAGAAATCGAAGAGTCATACGGTGATGTTAAGCGAACATATATGAAAGAACTAAATGAAAAAATTGTTTTTGGAAGGAATTTTTCACAAAGTGAAATCTGCATATATGATGAAGATGCAGATCCAGTGCAATTTGCCATTATGTTAAAACAAGAAGTTCCTATTATAAAAAGTATGTCTAATGATAGGGAAACAACTGTTCAGTTAAATAACAAGCATGGAAGAGGCAACAAAACCTCTGTTAGATTGGGATTCAATGATGAAATTAAAGTATTTACCGGAGATGTAGTGGAAATAGGCAGAAAAAAATTTGCATTTAAAATTTGGAATAGAAAAAAGGGCATCATATAGAGGAGGAGAAAGGCATGAATATAGTTCTTTCAATTTACAATGCGGCGGCATACAAGGAAGAGTTCCTGCCAGATATTAACAATGCTGACTATAACATAGTTCTCAGTCAGAGCCTTTTTGGGACTGATGAAGATATAGTTTTGAAATTTGATGTTATTAACGGACAATGGAATGTGTATCCTACAAATCAATACTACTTATATGTTGAGAAAGATCAGAAAAATAAAATAAAACTCTCAGAAGGTATGAGGTTTTTTGTTTATTTAAAAAACGGTACTACTATTTCTATATTAGTCGATGAGACAAGTTCAAGTTTTGTAAAATTTAAAAAGTATACGTTGAAGAAGGATTTAGTCACTATTGGAACAGTTCAAGAAAACGATATTGTTAATATATCCTCATCTTTAATGTCAAAAAAACATATGAGATTAGAAAAAAGCTCTGCGGGATGGGTTATCAAAGATTTAAGTAGAAATGGCGTATATGTAAATTCTAAAAAGGTTGATTATACCCAAAAGCTGATGTTTGGAGATTATATATGTGCATTTGGCTTAAAAATGCTTTTTTTAGGAGATGTAATCGCAGTAAACGAGGACGGAAAAAATATTTATACGAGTCCAAACAGCAAAAGTTTATCTTTAATTGAAAGTGATATTTCATCACCTACAGTTTCATCTGATGTAATAAAGTCAAAAAGAGGTGGTCATTATAACAGAGCTCCTCGAGTGTTTGAAAAAATATTTAGTGACAAAGTAAGTATAGAGGCACCTCCGACTCCAAGACAGGCATCTAAAAAATCATTTTTCTCAACTATCGGACCATCATTTACAATGGTTATACCTATGATTATGGGTTGTTTGCTTATGATGATTTCAAATAGAGGATCTGGTACAGGTGCATTTATGTATACCGGTCTTGTTACAGCGGGCTCATCTGCTTTGCTGGGAATTTTTTGGGGCACCATGAATTTTAGAAATTCCAAAAAGCAGGAAAAAGAGGAAGAATCTGCAAGATATGAAAAATATCGTGATTATCTGATGGAAATTTCTGAGAATTTAAAAGAGCAATACAAAAACAATGTCAATGTTTTGTTAGATAAATATCCTTCAGCAGAAATTTGTGCAAAGTACACGGATAAAACTGCTTCATTGTGGAGTCGTAACTTTAACCATGACGATTGCTTGTTTTGCCGTCTTGGAATTGGAAATATGCCGTTCCAGGTTGAAATAGATGTTCCGAAAAAACAATTTTTTACGGAAGAGGACATGCTAGCTGATACTGGTAAAAAAATATATGAAAAATACAGCATACTTAAAGGAGTACCTATTGGTATTGATTTTGGCAGAGATAGACTTGTGGGCGTTGTAGGCGGAAAAAACAGAATCGGTGCTGCAGAAATAATGAAAATAATGGCAGTTCAAATAGCCGCTAACAATTGCTATACAGATGTAAAAACCGCTTATATTTTTAGTGATAAGAGTGAAACCTCAGGCAGATTATCTTTTTTAAAATGGTTGCCACATACATGGTCGGTGGATGGCAAAACCAGATTTTTTGCATCAAATAAAGCTGAAGCCAGCGATGTATGTTATGAGTTAACTAAAATTTTCAGAATGAGAGATGAAGCAAAAAGTACATTTGGCGATAGCAAAAAAAATTATGTAAAACCGCACTATATTATTTTTGTTGAAGATATTTCCATGTTAGAGGGAGAACCGATTCTTAAATATATTTTTAATTCTGAAAAAGCTTTTGGAGTAACAGCAGTGCTTTTGTCGGAAAGATATGAAGAATTGCCAAACAACTGTGAAAAAATCATCTTTAATAATGGCGAATATAGTGGTATATATACTCCCCAGACTATGTCTAACTTAAATAATAATATTGAATTTGATAATTTGCTTGATTCAAAGGCAGAAATATTTGCAAGATCTATAGCCGGAGTAGAAGTTTCCGAAATAACAACAGAGGGTGAAATACCTACATCACTCACTTTTCTTGATATGTATAATGCCGAAAGCATTAATGATTTGGGCATTATAGATCGTTGGAGAAAAAACAGAACGTATGAAACCATGAAGGCTCTTGTTGGAAAGAAATCTGGAGGATTGGATTGTTATTTGGATCTTCACGAAAAGTATCATGGACCGCATGGTTTGGTTGCAGGAACCACCGGCTCGGGAAAAAGTGAAATTTTGCAGACATATATACTTTCCATGGCTATAAACTTTAGTCCCGATGATGTAGCATTTCTTATCATTGACTTTAAAGGCGGCGGTATGGCTAATCTGTTTTCAAGATTGCCGCATCTGGCTGGAAGAGTATCTAACCTTTCAGGTAACCAGGTAAGAAGAGCTATGATTTCAATTAAAAGCGAAAATATCAGAAGACAGAAAATTTTTGGAGAATATGGCGTTAATAATATAAATCAATATACTCGTTTACTTAAAAATAACGATGCGACTATATTGATTCCGCACTTATTTATAGTAATTGATGAGTTTGCAGAGTTAAAAAGAGAACAGCCCGAATTCCTTAACGAACTCATAAGTATTGCACAGGTTGGACGAAGCTTAGGAATACATCTTATTCTTGCCACTCAAAAACCCGCTGGAACAGTGGATGATAATATACGAAGCAATTCAAAGTTTAAATTATGCTTAAGAGTACAAGACAAACAGGACAGTATAGACATGATAAATAAACCGGATGCGGCCTTTATTTATAATGCAGGACGTTGTTATCTTCAGGTAGGTAATGATGAAGTATTTGAATTATTCCAGTCCGGATGGAGCGGAGCGGTTTATGATGCAGATGCTTCTCATTCTCATAATGCCGTAAGCTTATTGACGCCCACAGGTCACGTTGCTCTTGTGGGAAAAAAGAGTGCTTTAAAGAGGCGTGAAATTCAAAAGAAAGAGTGGCTGAGCGCCATAATTGAATGTGTAAATGCAGCTGCTGAAAACCTTCAGATAAGCTTGTCACACGCTTTCTTAACCGCTGATGAGATAACTGCCATTACACTGAAGAGCTTTGAAATTATGGAACAGGTAGATTTTGAATATGAAAGCAGTTCCAAAAATATTTCAAGAGTAAAGCAGCTGATAGCTCTTATGGCAGAACTTGATTCCTCTGATGCAGAAACAATTGTTAATCATGCTGAACGTAATGGTTTGGTGCTTCCTGAGCCAAAGGATATTGTTCAATTGGATGCAGTTGTACGATATTTGGAAAATGAAGCAAAAAAATATGGATATAATCGACCGGCTGCCATATGGCTGCCCATGTTGCCTGAACAATTGTTATATGAAGAAATAACAGATCGAAATAAAAACACAGCAGAAATCTGTAATTGGCAAGACGTTGATAGCAGTGCATGGACTCTTTCAGTGCCTATCGGAAAATATGATGATCCAATGAATCAAAGCCAAGAGCCTGTATTGATAGATCTTGCATCAGATGGTCATTTTGTAGTTTGCGGAGGCATAAACAGTGGTAAAAGTACATGTCTGCAAACATATATTTGGGGACTTATAAATACATATTCACCCCAAATGGTTAATCTATATATTTTGGATTTCAGCAGCAATATTCTTCAAGCTTTCCAGCATGCGCCTCATGTAGGAGAAGTAATGTGCGAAAATGATGAAGATGTTATTTCAAAGTTTTTTTGCATGATAATGCAAATACTTAAACAGCGAAAAAGAGCATTCAGAGGCGGTAACTATGCCCAGTTTGTTAAGAGCAACGGTTACGAATATCCAAGTATAATTATCGTTATTGACAACTATGCAAATTTTTGCGAAAAAACCGATAATAAATATACTGATTTGATTTTAGAGCTTTCACGAGAAGGTATAAGTTGCGGAATATTTTTAGTGATTTCATGCGGAGGATTCGGTATATCTGAACTGCAAAATAAAATCGCTGATAATATGGGTAAAGTTGTTGCACTTAATATGGGAGAAAGGCAGAAATATCTTGATGTTTTCCGTATAAATCGAATAGAGGTAATTCCTGAAGAAGTGCAGGGAAGAGGTTTGGTTGAAGTAGACGGCAATATACTTGAATTTCAGACTGCCATTTGTCTTCCTTCAGAAGATGCCTATACGTTAGGTGAAAAAATATCAGGACACATTGAAAAAATATGCAGTTCGTATAATGGTAAATCGGCGAAAAAAGTACCGTGCATACCGGATAAACCCATTTGGAAAGATGTTAAAAACCATGATGATTTCAAAGAGATTATTGCTGTTCCGTATCTTGTACCTTTTGCCTATAACAAAGTAGATGCATCTTTAAGCAGCATTGATCTTCGGGAAACATATTGTTATTTGATTGCAGGCAGAGCGAGAACCGGAAGAACCAATACACTGAAAGTACTTGCGCTTTCTTCCAAAGAAAAGAATGCCAAAATATGTATTGTTGACAGTTCTATGCAGCCGCTTAAAAAGTTCAGTGAAAAAATAGGTTCCGCTTATGTGTCAGAGAAGAAGGAATTTTATAATTACCTTATGGAATTCAAGGACATAGTCAAGGAGAGAAGTGTAATTAAAAAAGCAATGGAAGAAGAAGGCGCAGAAGATGAGGAAATTTTTGAAGTGATGTCTCACAAACAGATGATTGCGTTTTTCATTTCTGATTTTTCCGAATTTGTGAAGATGGTTTACAGCACTTCTGCTGATGTAGGCAATATTTCTGCTTTTCTTGAGAATATTTTAGAAAAAGGCAGACTGCTCAACATATATTTCTTTTTCGACTTAAATTCAGAAGATATACCGCTTATTTCAAACAGAAGAATTTATACTATTGCTGCTTCATACAGACAAGGTATACACCTGGGCGGAAATATAGCTTCACAGAGGTTGTTTGATTTTTCATCACTTACACTTGGCTATAGTGAGCAAAATAAAACTTATAAAGCTGGAATTGGTTTTATGACCGGCACAGAAGAATCGCCCAGCAAACAGGTGATAATACCGTTTGTCAAAGGGGAGAAATAAGAAAAATGTATACGGCATACAATTTCAGTTCCTTAAAGAAAGAAACCGATATAATTCACGATGTGCTGTTAAATAGATTTCCGTATTATTCAGAGGAAGACTTGAAAATCCATTCTTTTAATAATGCAGAAGATTTTATCAACAATGTTTCAGAGCAGCTTAATATCAATATGTCATGCGTTGATGTATCCGAAAGTAAAGGTGTAAAAGCGGCGGAAACAGTAAGGAGAGAAAACGATCAGGCACAATTAATTGTTATCGCCGATACAGTTACATCTCCCGTCACATATTTGAAGCCGACAATTATGGCAAGTGCCTTAATTTTACGTCCCTTGAATGTTTCGGATGTAAAGCAGAGTATAGATGATCTGCTTAATGTTTATCAGCGCCGGATTCATAATGGTGACATAAAAAACACCTTTACAGTTAAATCGAGTGGCGAAAGTGAGTATATCGATTTTGATAAAATTCTTTACTTTGAGGCAAAAGATAAAAAAACATATGTTTATACCAAAAGAAAAGCAATAGGTTTTTATGATACTTTGGATAAACTTCAAGAGATATTGCCGGTAAACTTTAAGCGATGTCATCGTAGCTTTATAGTAAATTTAAATTATATAGAACGAATAGAATTTTCACGCAACTCTATTTTTTTGCAATGGGATATTTTTGTTCCTCTATCACGTAGTTATAAGGATGACTTTAAAAATATTAAGTGAAAGGAAAAATCATGGAAGAAAAAGGTCTGTTTTTAAGTTCGGAAGATCTGCTGATTCTTGTTTCATCACAGCAGAAAAATTCAATATTACTGCCTTTTTTTTCAAAAGCTACACTGATGGATGATAAAAAAATAATTTCTCAACTTCACAGACTTCTTTGTGACGGAGTGCTTTCATATGGATGTGAGGAAGGACAATTCACAGTTGATGATGAATTTGGGATACTTATAAAAAGAATAAATGACTCATCTATGGTTGCGGAATTTCGATTTGGAACATCAAGCACCGACTTCTTTTACTTATATATTACAGAAGATTTTTTATCAACATTAGTGATACCGGAAAAGAATCGGTCTAATACTCTACGTCTGATTTCTTCAGATGTGGATAATGTTATTGGGAGTCTTATTGATAAAAAGCTTTTGCCTACTGCTAATGTCGATGTAGAAAGCATCAAACAGGAGCAAAATGCTTTTGTAAAACTTTTAAATTCTGTAAAAGAAAAAGAGCAGCTCGATTGTATGACAGATGAAATTGAGCTTGAAATTAATCTGAACAAAGGAGAGAAAATTAAAAAAATCTTTTTGGTCAGACGCCATGAAAGTTATGCTGTTGCTTATACAAAAGGCGCTGAAATTTATGCGGTGCCCTATTCTCCTGAAGCAATAGTTGAAGAAATTAAAAATTGGTAGGTGTGCACTTTATGATTTTGGTTGATGTTTATATTCCGATTATACAAAAGACTTATGATTTCATGTTGGAAGAAACAATTAATGTTCAAACAGCTATCGATGAGATTGTAGAAATGGTATGCCAAAAAGAAGGTTTTGCCAGTGTTAATAACACAAATGGGTTTAATCTGTTTTTGTGTTACTCTCAGCAACTACTTGTAAATAATAAAAGTTTATCTGAAAACGGCGTGGTAACAGGTGATCGACTTATTCTTGCATGAATAATTTGCACTTCATCCTTGTTATCGTGCTGTTTGTCAGGAATAAAAGAAAATGTACATTTTGGGGTTATTATTGGGACTGTAAGGAGGACACAGCATGGAAATTGATTTTCAGTCCTTTTGCGTTGTGAATGAGCAGTTCAAAAATATTGCTCGCCGGATTGATTCAAAAATAGAAGCACTGGATTTTGTTTTATCAAGGCTTAATTGGATACATGAATTAAATGAAGAGAGAGCTACGGTTAAAAAAGCATTAGAAGAGCTAGTAAGTGAAAAGAGAAACTTGTTGATTCTCGCAGATGTAGTAGAGAAAGTTTCATACAGATATATGCGATGTGAAAAGAAAATTTTAGCCAAGTCTGAAGAGTATCCGTTTAATCTGGATGTTTCCCTAGTGCGATATTCTGCTGATAATAATGTAAATTTGTTTTTAAATCAAAATAAAATAAATATATCCGTCGATGATGATACCACAGGAAGTGTTTAAAATAAAATCATTATAAGGGAGATATTAAAGTGGATTGTAAATATGTAAAAGTTAATACAGTAACCATGAAAAGCGAAGCAGCTCAACTGCGGGAAATCAAAAACGATTTAGCAGAAAGCTTTAAAAAGCTTTATACAGACCTTGATGCCATGGACTCTATGTGGGAAGGTCCCGCAAAAGACGCATTTACTGCAAGTGTGCAGGAAGACAAACTGATGTGTGATAAGTTTTATGCCGAAATAGAAGAATTTATTGTTCAAATGGAAGATGCTGCCGGAGCTTATGAAAAATGTGAAAATGAGGTTTATGACTTTTTGTCAAAAATCAATGTCTAAGGAGAGATAAACATGGCTGGATCAGTAAGCGGTATTAGTTTTAAAGTTAAACCTGAAATATTAGAAAAAAAATCACAGGAAATTATGGACTATTCGAAGATAGTCTCTAACAGATTTGATGATTTAATTCAAAAGACAAATGGAAGTGCTAGTTATTGGGAGGGAGCAGCTGCGGATGCTTTCAGAAATAAATGTATTGAATATCAGGATAATATGGAAAGGATTTTGAAGAGACTTTACGAACACGCTAAAGATTTACGGCAAATATCTTTGAATTATATGGGTCAGGAAGCGGCAATAAATGAAACAGCAGCAGATTTGCCATCTGACATACTATAAAGAGGTGAAATGATATGGAAGAATATAGATCAGATGCGGAAATACGCTATGATTATCAAAAAGCTAAAGAGTATGCCGACAAACTTTGTGAATTGGCAAACGAAATAAAACAGATAGCAAATGGTACATATGAAAATACATTGAATGAGATTTCAGCAAACTGGCAGGGTGACAGCTCAAATGTATTTAAAAATAAAGCAGGAAAGATTAAAAACGATATGCTAAAGACCGCAAATGATATTGATAGAGCTGCAGAAAAAATTTTAGCTACGGCGCTTTCGCTTTACAGAGCTGAAATGCAGGCTAAAGAAATAGCTGAAAAAAGAGGTTATTAAATCACAGGCAAATAAAAGCACAAATGCTTTTATACATAATAAAAATATTTTTAGGAGGAACAAAATATGGCAGGAGAAATTGTTGTATCAGCTGCTCAGTTAAAAAGTCAGGCTGAAGCACTGGAAGAGCTTAATGAACGTTTTCAGAGTATGGTATCCGACCTTCAGGCTGAGGAAGTGGAACTTTCCGGTATGTGGGAAGGTGAAGCAAGGGATGCTTTCCGTACATCATTTTCAAGAGATAAGGACAATATGTATCGCTTCTACAATGCGGTAAAAAAGTACATACAGGTTCTTAGAGATGCTGCGGTTAAATATGAGAATACCGAATCAAGCAATACCGATATTGCAAATAAGAGATCATATTAATTTCAATAGTAGAAGGAGAAAATAATAATGGATGGTAAATTGAGAGTAACGCCTGAGCGTCTTATTCAAAGTGCAGAAGTTTTCAGTAATAAAGCGACAAACATTGCTTCCATAACAACTGAAATGACAAATTTGGTAACGGGTCTTTCTGCTAATATATGGCAGGGTGAAGCTTCAGCTGCATTTATAGGAAAATTTAAACAGCTTGACGATGATATCCAAAAGCTTATCGGAATGGTAAATGAACATTCTAAAGATCTGACCGAAATGGCTAATCGTTACAAGGCAACTGAGAATGTTAATGAAGATATAGCCAGTTCGCTTGATATTGATGTGATTTTATAAAAACTAATATTTTTTGAAATTACCCAAAGCCCTATAAAATGGGCTTTGGGTTATACACGTGTTTTGGAGGTTTTTATGTTAACTTATAAAACCATTACAGATAAGGGAACCCGCGAAATAAATGAGGATAGCATAAGGTATGCTGAACATGACGGAACACATTGTTTTATTGTTGCAGACGGATTAGGCGGACATGGAAAAGGCGATGAAGCTTCTTCGGTTGTGTGCGATAAAATTATTGAATGCTTTAAGAGCTATAGTGGAAATGCAAAAGATTTTATAGGTGAAGCTATTGAAAAAGCACAATCTGTTCTTTTAGAAGAGCAGGAAAAAAGAGCAGCTAAATATCAGATGAAAACCACTCTTGTCATATTGGTTATTGATGGAAAAACTGCTTATTGGGGTCATGTAGGAGACTCACGTCTTTATTATTTTAGTAAAGGTCGTTTTAAACTCAGAACCATTGACCACAGTGTGCCTCAGATGTTGGTGTTAGCAAAGAGCATTAAAGAAAAAGAAATAAGGCACCATCCCGATAGGAATAAATTGCTTAGAGTTTTGGGAATTACATGGGAGCGTCCTATGTATGAATTGAACAGTACAGCGCTGAAGTTAAACGGTAAACAGGCATTTCTTTTATGTACAGATGGATTTTGGGAATTAGTGGAAGACAAAGAAATGCAGAGCTTCTTAAGAAAAAGCAAAACTGTAACTGAATGGCTTGATGCAATGACGGAAAAAGTTATTGAAAACGGGAAAGACGAAAATATGGATAACTATTCTGCAATAGCGATAATAGTGTAAAGTAAGGAGAAATAAAATGGTTTCGTATAAAGCGGCAAAACGTAGTTTTTTGGGAACAAGAGAAGAACAACAGGATTATGCATTATTTAAAAGTACAGATTCTTCTATTTTTGCCGTTGTCTGTGATGGTATGGGCGGACTTAAAGGAGGTAGTATTGCGAGTTCGGTTGTTGCTACTGAACTTATGACGCAATATGAAAATAAAGAGAAAAGCGAACCTATAAAGGATTTTTTCTTTAATACGGTGGATGTTTTAGATGAAAAGGTTTGCAATTTAGTAGATGAAGATAATAAAAAGATGCATGCAGGTACTACATTGGTAGCTGTTTGTATAGAAGGAAATAGGCTCAACTGGTTGTCTGTTGGAGATAGCCGACTCTATGTAATAAGAGGGCGTGAAATAGTACAGGCTACCAGAGATCATAATTATAATCTTAATTTGAATGCACTGCTCAAATCAGGTGTGCTAAGTGAGCAGGAATATAAAAAAGAGAAAGTGCGAGGAGAATCGCTTATAAGTTTTATAGGAATCGGTGGAATTGAAGTTATGGATATAAGTCAAAAACCACTTTCTCTTCAAAATGGCGATTATGTTTTACTAACCACTGATGGCTTATTTAAGCTTATGAGTGATCAAGAAATAAAGGAAATAATAATAACTGGAAGAAGTGTAGATGAAAGCGCTGATTTTTTAATAGAAAAGTCGTTTAAGAAAGCAGTCAAATTTCAAGATAATACTACTTTTGTTTTAATAAAAATCGAAGAAAAAGAGAAATAGGAATAAATATGGTGGAGAATAACACATATATGCATCATTCAAAAACGGAAGAGATGATGTCTGAACATGCAACGCTTAACATAATAAAACCCGGCACAATAATCGGAGATAAATATATAGTGGGTAAGTCTATTGGCAGCGAAAGATTTGAAAGTACATATATCGGTTGGGATACAGTTCTTGAAAGAAAAGTAGAGATAAAAGAATATCTTCCCAGCGAATTTGCCACAAGAAACTACGGACAGACACAGGTAACAGTATTTAGTGGAGAAAAAGCAGATCAGTTTGCTATCGGTCGTCAAAAATTTGTAGAAGAAGCAAAACGTCTTGCAAAGTTCAAAAGTGAAAACGGAATAGTAAAAATATATGACAGCTTCGAAGCGAATGAAGCTGCATATATAGTCATGGAATATCTTGAAGGAGAAACTCTTGCTAAATTTATTCATCGAGAGGGAAAGGTATCTCCTGAAAAAGCAGTGGAAATGCTGATGCCAATAATAGAGATTCTAAAAAAAGTCCATGAGATGGGTATAATACATGCGGGCATATTTCCAAACAATATTTTTCTTACCAAAAAAGGACAAATAAAGCTTATAAATATTTGGGATATAAAATATAAGCGCAAATATTTACAGACAGCTGCGGGCCCGTGGCTTCTCGTCGGTCGAGATAGAGTATGTGCCGGGCGATTATAAAGATTTGGCGATGGGGGTGGAGTTAAACGGGCGTACCTTGCTCAAAGGGGAACATGTACCGTTGACCGCTCATCTGGTATTGAAAGTAAGCAGTGGCGATCCGAATATGCTTCCCGACTCATTGGCTTTGGATAGTATTCCGGTAGAACCATTGGATAGTGATATAGAAAACTGGTTTTAAGGGAATGGACGAGTTTTTGGACGATATGGATGATGAACAGGTAGACGACCTGTTGATGCCGGAAGAAGACGAAACATCGTCGAGCCAGATGTATGAGCATTTCCGTTTCGTAGCGGACAAGGGGCTTAAAGCTGAATATCATGGGAAGACCGTGTATTCTCAGCAGTTAGCAGGTTTTACTGAGGATGTCAGCAAATACCTTCAGTCTCTACCGGAAGCACAGCGGGTAAGACTTGAAGATGTCTATAATATCCCGTTGGATGACTCAGAGTATTACGAGGCTGACCCAACAGCTAAGATAATACGTGATGCGGGGCTTGATGCAAATAGGTATCTGAATGATTAAATAAAGAAAGGGAAAATATGAATAGCCGAGATTTAGCAGAACTTGTCTCACAGCATACAGAGCGTAATGGCAGAAAAATACCTGCTACGTTTATTTATGCACAGATGGCACATGAGACAGGTGGATTTAAAAGTGAATTAGCTTTAAAGCATAACAATTTTGGAGGAGTAACACAGGTTGCTCCTAATGGTTTAGACCAACCTGACGGTAGTAATTATTATATGGATTTTGGTAGCCCGGACGAGTTCGCTGAATACTACGGTAATTATCTTTCCAAGTATGCAGAAGACGGTATCTATGAAGCTACCACAAT
>UQGM01000053.1 GCA_900540535.1 uncultured Oscillospiraceae bacterium
TTTAAATTTTTCTCCTTGCGCTTTCTTCCGTCTGCAAGAAGCTTTACAATCTCCTCATCATCCTCATACTTTATAGCACTGCGGAACTGCTTAAGATGTGCTATTAGCATATCAAGCTCAAATTTTATGGCTTTTCTGTTCATCAAAAACAGCGATGCCCACATTTTTTCATTGAGCTTTGCTACCCTTGTCATATCAAGAAAGCTTCCTGCACTGAAACCGGGCTGCTTTTCAAGAGTAGGACTTTTAATGTATGCACTTGATACTATATGTGCAAGCTGTGAAGTATAGGCTATTATCCTGTCATGCTCCTCAGGTGTTGAGTAAACTACCTCTCCAAAACCCATTTCCTTTGCCAATGATGCTATCTTTTCCACTGCATCTTTATTTGTATTATCGGTTTTGGTAATAATAAAATCTGCTCCCTCAAAAAGGCTATCCTGAGAATAGTCAAATCCTGAAAACTCTCTGCCTGCCATAGGATGAGTTCCCACATAATAAACAGAGTTCTTTTTAAGAATACCCTCACATTTTTCCGTTATGTATTCCTTTACTCCGCACACATCACAGACAATGGAGTTCTTCTTGAAAAGCGGCGCATTTTTCTTTATAAATTTAACTGTTGTTTCAGGATGAAGACAGACAAAGGTTACGTCAGCTTCGCCGAGCTTCTCTTTTTCAATTATTTCATCAACACATTTTTCTTCCAGTGCTTTTTTGCAAACATCACTGTCGGTATCAAATCCCCAAATAGTATAACTGCATTTTTCTTTGAGTGTCTTACACAGAGAACCTCCGATAAGTCCCAAGCCGACAACTGCAATATTCATATCAGCTTACCTTTGATACCCTACTGCACCGTTTTATTTACACAAGCGGTGCGGTATCATTCCTTTCATATTATTTTAAGGCATTGCTTAAAGCAGTGTTTTCACTTTCGTCACAATATGACGTTAATTTTATTATAACACTGATTTATAATAAGTTAAACAATAAATTTTCATGTTCTCAGACAAACATAACATGACATTTAAGTCCTGAAATTATATGTTTTTTATTCTTTGTCTCCGCAGCATTGCACTTGACAAAATCCCGTGATATAATCTTAATGGAATTTTTTATGTAGGAGGTTTTTAATTATGAGAAAAACGAAAATTATATGCACACTTGGACCTTCCACAGAGGATGAATGCGTTTTAAGAGAGATGATGCTTGCGGGCATGGATGTTGCCAGATTCAATTTCTCACACTCCACCCATGAGGGACATTTAGAGTTCATGAATAAGATAAAAAAGCTCCGTGAAGAGCTTGCTCTTCCCGTTGCCACACTTCTTGACACAAAGGGACCCGAAATCCGTATAGGTAAATTTGAAAAAGGTAAGGTCACTCTTAAAAAGGGCGATATATTTACTCTCAGAACTGAAGAATGTATAGGCAATGAGCACGAGGTATATGTAAATTTTGCGGGTCTTGCTGACGATGTACGTCCGGGAAACAAAATCCTTCTTGATGACGGACTTATCGGACTTGAAGTAGTCTCCGTAAACGGCGGAGATATTGCCTGCCGTGTGCTTAACTCCGGTGTGGTTTCCGATACTAAGGGCGTAAACGTTCCCAATGTTGATATTTCTATTCCTTTCATAAGCGAAAAGGACAGAGCAGATATCATTTTCGGAATCGAAAACGGCTTTGATTTTATAGCCGCTTCCTTTACACGTTCCGCAAGGGATATTCTTGAAATAAGAAAAATACTTGATGCCCATCACTGCTCAAACATCAACATTATTGCAAAAATTGAGAATATGCAGGGCGTCAACAACATTGATGAAATCATAGGTGTCAGCGACGGAATAATGGTTGCACGTGGCGATATGGGCGTTGAAATTCCTCTTGAGGATGTTCCCGTAATTCAGAAAAAACTTATCAAAAAAGTATATATGGCAGGAAAGCAGGTTATCACAGCCACACAGATGCTTGACTCCATGATGAAAAATCCCAGACCTACAAGAGCTGAAGCCACTGACGTTGCCAACGCTATCTATGACGGTACAAGTGCAATTATGCTTTCAGGCGAGACAGCTGCCGGACTTTATCCCGTTGAGTCAGTAAAGACAATGGCAAGAATTACAAGACGTACCGAACACGACATCGACTACAAAAAGCGCTTTAAGCTTTTAAAGACCGGAATAAATCCCGACGTTACAAACGCTATTTCTCACGCTACATGTACAACAGCTCATGACCTCGGTGCAGCAGCTATAATCACAGTTACCAAATCCGGTAAAACTGCAAGAATGATTTCAAAATTCCGTCCCGACTGCCCCATTATCGGCTGTACAACAAGCGAAACTGTTTACCGTCAGATGAATCTTTCATGGGGCGTTACTCCTTTGCTTATTGACGAAAAGAGCAGCACAGATGAGCTTTTCGAGCACGCAGTAGATTCTGCCCACAATGCGGGACTTGTAGAAAAAGGTGAACTTGTTGCAATCACAGCAGGTGTTCCCCTTGGAATTTCAGGTACAACAAACATGATGAAAGTTCAGGTTGTAGGACATGTTCTTGTAACCGGTAAGGGAATTACAGGCAAAAAGACCTGTGCAAGACTCTGCGTTTGCTCAAATGAAGAAGAAGCCCTTCATTCATTTAAAGACGGCGACGTAATAGTAATTTCCGAGACCTCAAACCGTCTTATGCCTCTGCTTAAAAAGGCTTCCGGCATAATTACAGAAAACGGAGATCCTAACTCCCACGGAGCTATTGTGGGACTTAGTCTTGATATACCTGTTATAATTGGAGCAGAACACGCAACGAGAGTTCTTAAAAGCGGTGCAGTTGTGACAATCGATGCAGAAACCGGTATGGTTTACTGCACTTCCGATTCTCCTGCAAAGAAATAATCAAATACAAATATAAAAATAAAGCCTGCGGCTATTAATAACCGCAGGCTTTGCTATTTGACTATTTAAATATAAAGTCACTTTTTCACTTTATTAACCGCTGTTTGGCTTAAGTAAAATCATTCTCTTAATCAGAATGTCTTTACGAGCTCCTTAAGGTATGATTTAAAGCTGTCGCCGATTTCAGGATGGTTAAGTGCAACTTCGCAGTTAGCCTTCATGATACCGAGCTTATTACCCATATCATAGCGAACACCTTCGAAGTCAACAGCTGTAAGCTTTCCTGCCTTAGCAAGACCAACCATAGCGTCGGAGAGATAAAGCTCGCCTGTCTTTGCGTCATAGGGAGTTTCCTCGATGAGCTTAAATGCCTCGGGAGGAAGAACAACTCTGCCGAGAATAGCATAAAGAGACATGATCTGCTCTTCTGTGGGCTTCTCGATAATGTTATGGCACTGCATAACTCTGCCCTCAAGAGGAGTAACGTCAAGAGTACAATACTTTTTGATGTCCTCTCTTGAAACTTCCTGTACGCCAACTGAACCGCAGCCATACTTATCGTATGCATCGCAGAGCTGACCTACAACGGGCTTATCTGAAATGATAACATCGTCACCGTACATAACAGCGAAAGGCTCATTGCCTACGAAAGGCTTTGCGCAGAGAACTGCATGGCCAAGACCCTTCATCTGCTTCTGTCTTACGAAGTAAACGTTTGCAAGGTTTGCAATAGCTTTAACCTGCTCATAGATTTCTTCCTTGCCCTTTTTGCCCTCAAGCTGACGCTCAAGCTCAAATGCATGGTCGAAATGATCTTCGATGATGCCCTTACCACGGCTTACGATAATGAGAATATCTTCAATTCCTGCAGCAACAGCCTCTTCAACAATGTACTGAATTGCGGGCTTATCAACAATGTTGAGCATCTCCTTCGGCACTGCCTTTGATGCAGGCAGAACTCTTGTACCAAAACCGGCAGCAGGGATTATCGCCTTTTTAACTTTCATTATAATTACCTCCTGATTGGAAAAGAATTATATATCCAGGCCTCAAAGCCTATCTAACTATTTTCCGGCTTTATATGAACGCCGTAATTTGCTGTACCACTAAACTTACAACCGTCATTAAAACTTCATATCCGGCTATACCCAGCAGAGGAGCAAACATATTTACTCCGCCTTTTTTACGGATATAAAGAGTCTTGAAAAATTCATTCTGACTTCCTGTTTCTGGATTAGATGACTCCTTGATGGATTTTACACAATATTTTCTGTAAGCTGTGTTTCCGAAAATTCCGCAGCATAATGCTACCGCAAACATTGCCGCAGCGTAAACATTCATCAAAGCCGCATCCTTTGAAGCCATAATAGCATCAAGCTTTCCGGCAGCGGCATCGAATTCCTCGTCAGTTTCGGCATAAGCCGCCTGCTCCATAGCTTTGTTGAATTCTTCCATATACCTGTTTGCAAGTGCTGAAAAACTTATTGACAAAACGGCGATTATTATAAGAATCGCAGCGCCTATCTTATACATCTTCCTGTAAAGGAACCACAGGGGACCAAAGATAAATGCAGCCCAGTTAAAGCCGTTATGCTTTTTAGTGGAAAACTTTCTTATATACTGATAGGAAGACCCCTGAATAAACTCAGCCATATCCTTTGCGGGAATACCGTCAACCTCTACGTTCCTGAAAGGATCTTCAAATTTGACATAAGGATTATTATTATATTGCGTCTCGGCACTACTGACATTTCTCGGCATGCCGCAGGTGGGACAAAACAGCGTATTGGGCGGATTGTTAGCTCCGCAGTTGGGACAGATTTCACCTAAAGTTGATTTTGGATTGAAATCTTCATTCTGAGCGCCTGAACCGGCATTTTCCGGTTTCCAGCTGAATGAGCCGTGTCTGTCCTGAAAGGTACACTTGCCGGTTTTAAACCAGCATTCTCTGTGATGGGGTGCTCCGCATATGGGGCAAACCACTATATCGTCATCATCAGTAAAAGTCTGGTTGCAGGCAGGACACACTTCTCCTGTGTATTTTGCCAAGGCAAACACCTCCGGAAGTTTTGTATTCGTTTATATTTTAACTAATTTCACATGAAAATTCAATTGCATTTGAGGATATTTAAAAAAAGATTTTCAAAATGCTCTAAAAGGGTTCAAAATTCGCTTTACAAAAAAGGCCAATTTATTTATAATTTAATGTGGTTTTTTGTGCGCCGCAGTTTTCCGTACCGGCAGCGGCGTTTTACCGGATTTTCCGGGTTATAATATAATTTACTAATAATATTACAAGTACGGAGAAATGGTGGTTTAACAATGTTACAGTTTGAAGAACTGCGTTTGGAGCTGCTTGAATCCGAACAGCCTCTTAAAGACCTTGCCGAAGCTTTAAGTCTTGATGCCACTAAGGCAGAAATCGCAAAGCTTGAGGAACAGACTGCTGCAGGTGATTTTTGGGACAATATAGAAAACTCTCAGAAAGTGCTTCAGCGTATAAGTCAGCTCAAAAATAAAGTTGGAAAATACGAAAAGCTCCGCAGCGATTATGATGACACCCTTGTCATGATAGAGCTTGCAAACGAGGAAGAGGATGAATCCCTTTTCGATGAATGCCGTCAGAGCGTTGACAGCGTTAAAGCAGAGCTTGAAGCTCAGACGCTTTCCACTCTTCTTTCAGGAGAATATGACGCTAAAAACGCCATTCTTACTTTCCATGCAGGAGCAGGCGGAACTGAGGCTCAGGACTGGGCTCAGATGCTTTTCAGAATGTACAACCGCTGGGGCGAGCGTCACGGCTTCAAGGTTTCAACTCTTGACTTCCTTGACGGCGATGAGGCCGGACTTAAATCAGCAGTTATATTGGTAGAGGGAGAAAACGCATACGGTTATCTCAAGAGCGAAATGGGCGTACATCGTCTTGTTCGTGTTTCACCTTTCGACTCATCAGGCAGACGTCATACATCTTTCGCATCCCTTGAAGTTATGCCGGAAATTGACGACACAATCGAAGTTGAAATAAATCCTGAGGATTTGAAAGTTGATACCTACCGTTCAAGCGGTGCAGGCGGACAGAAGGTTAACAAGACCTCCTCTGCTGTGCGTATTACACATATCCCCACAGGTATCGTTGTTGCATGCCAGGTGGAACGCAGCCAGCATCAGAACAGAGAAGTTGCAATGCGTATGCTTAAATCAAAACTTGTTGAGATAAAAGAGCGTGAGCATCTCGATAAAATCGAGGACATCAAGGGCGACCAGAAGGAAATCGGCTGGGGCAGCCAGATAAGATCCTATGTATTTATGCCCTACACTCTTGTAAAAGACCACAGAACAGGTTTTGAATCAGGTAACATCAACGCCGTAATGGACGGAGATATTGACGGATTCATAAACGCTTACCTTAAAATGTCATCTCAGGAAAACAGCGCAGAATAAAACAAAAAGGTCTTGCATGATGTTTAAGCGGCAAGACCTTTTATTTAATAAAATCTTAAAAGTCAAATAAATTACTTTTACTCAAACTTACCCGCAGGAGCTTATAGTTGTTTTTTTACTGACATTGGGTGTACGGAATGAATGCAGCATCATGCTGCCAGGCTCAGCCTGATGCCGTCGTGGGCGACTGTCGAGAGGGAAGCTTTAAGCGGTTCTTAGGTTTTCTCTTTGATTTTTTATGTTTACATAAGACTTCATCGCAGGTATATAAAGTTCTTTTTAACAGAGAGTCGGTGTGCGAATTGCATGCAGGCTCAGCATGCCCCTTAAAAGGAGGATTATTTTAATGTTTGGAATATTAAAAGATACAAGCCGTTCAGGGGGAATCGAATTTTTAATAGTCGGTCTCGGCAACCCCGGCGGGAAATATGAAATTACAAGACATAACGCCGGTTTTTTATGTGCGGATCTTTTTGCAGAAAGCATGAATACCGAAATAAAGCGTCTTAAATATCACGCTCTTACCGCTGAAGTAAATATCGACGGTCATCGCTGCCTTCTTATGAAGCCCCAGACCTTTATGAACAACAGTGGAGAAGCTGTAGGAGAGGCAGCGAAGTTTTACAAAATTCCTGCCGAAAAGGTAATAGTGATGTTTGACGATATATCTCTGCCCATAGGAAAACTTCGTGTAAGGCGCAAGGGTTCCGCAGGAGGACACAACGGAATTAAAAGCATAATTTCACATCTGGGAAGTGAAAATTTCCCGAGAGTGAAAATCGGAGTAGGTGCAAAGCCTCATCCAGACTATGATTTGGCAGATTGGGTACTTGCAAGTTTCAAAAAAGAAGATTTTCCTGCTCTTAAAGAAGCTATGGTAAACGCCGGCGAAGCAGTAAAACTTATTGTAAACGGCAATACCGACAAAGCCATGAATCTCTACAACTGAAAACAAAAACAAAAATTTCGCCATCAACAAGGTAAAAACTTGTTGATGGCTTTATTATTTTAAATTGTTTGTTCTAAAACAGGTAATTTGTGTCTTTTCCTTTTTGCCGGCATATTTTAAAAGAAGGCGTTAAATTATAAAAAAAGAAAAAAATCTTTTCTTGCCCCCGAAAAATACATTAAGCTTTACGAATATATAAACCGAGGAGAAAAGGAGGCAGATGCGTAATATAAGCAAAATAAAACAAATTTAAGAGAGGATAGTGATAAACTATGGAAAACACCGCAGCATTAAAAATCCCAACAGGTGCAAAGAGCACAGAAAACTCAAAAGACAAATATCGTCTTAACGATTTTAAAATAAAAAACGCCGTCCCTTTCGGAATACAGCGAAAAATCGTTTCCTATATGACAACTCATTCATGGCAGAACGTTCCTCACGTCACCTATGTTTATGAGCCAGATGTAACCGATTTTTTTGAGGAATTCAAAAGGCTCAACGATTCAGGTCTGCACAGCAGAAAAATCACCTTCAACACCCTGATGCTTAAAGTCTTTACAGAGGGAATAAAAGCTGATCCGGCAGTAAATGCGCACATCGATTACAATCACAAATATGTCAAAGGTGAAATCAAGACTATTGAAGACATTAATATTTCAATGCCCTGGATACTTCCAAACGGCGAAATGATGACTATAAATCTTCGCAATTTCGAATCCAAATCCCTCGATCAAATGGCAGAATATATTGAAAACATATCGAAAAAAATCGAAAACACCGACCTTAACGAGGCAATGTATGAGGTATCCTTTGCAAATACAATTGATATGCTGAAAAAAGGTCATGTTGTACAGACTCTCAGAAAGCTTGCAGGCGCAAAGCTCGGACGCCATAAAATAAAAACACTTTCGGGAGAAGAGAAAAAAGAGTATAAGAACATCCCCGAGGACGAGCGAATAACAAAGTACGACCTTGAACCGGGTACAATTACAATTTCAAACATCGGCTCAGTATATAAAGAACAGCGTGGTATGATAGGTATTCTGGAAATAATTCCTCCGCAGGTTTTCGCAATAGGCGTCGGCGGAGTTCAGGATAAACCCGGAATCTTTAAGAACTCAAAAGGCAAACAGGAAATAGGAGTCAGAAAAATGCTTCCCATATGCCTTGCCTTTGATCACAGAGCTCTTGATTTTGGTGAAGTGGTTCCCTTTATGAAACGTCTTGACGACATTTTCGCAAATCCCGCACAGATACACAATTGGTAAAATCACATTGCCGGAAAAATTCGTAATCAGGTTATACTATTATATTTATTAGGAATCCGGCACACTTAATATGAGTACGAGAAATTTCTTCCCTGTTTGCAGGCCGCATCTTTTATGGATGCGGTCTGCGGCATTTTATGGACTTTTCCTAATTTGTTTTCACAAAAAATCCGGCACGGTCTTAAGACCATGCCGGATAAATCTTTTTATTTTGTTTTATAACCTAAAGGGATTATTCGTAATCAACAACGTTAATCCACTTCATGAGGAAATCTTTTTCCTCTTCCTTACAGTTCTTAAGGTGAGCAGCAGCTATAATGGGCAGCCATGCCTGAACATACTTTTTATCTGTCTTGCTCTTCTCGCAGAAAAGATCCATATAATATTCTGCTGTTTCGGGGCTGTCAAGATAAAGAAGCAGGTAAGTTCTTGCAACGTCAGCACTTGCGTTACCCTGAGTTGCTGCAATCCAGTCAACAATATATGTCTTTCCGTCCTTGACAATTACGTTTGAAGGACTAAAATTGCCGTGGCAAAGTTTCTTATGCTTCGGCATACTGTCAAGTCTTGTGAGAAGCTCATAACGGTCGGTTTCGCTGATGCAGTCAAGAGCCTTTATCTCTGCAATGAGCTTGTCCTTAAGCTTGTTGAGCATGGGGCTTGTCTTTGAGTGGATTTCAAGCTGAATGTCAACCATCTCTTCCACATACTTCTTCATGTTGGCGGGATCCTCTTTCATTATCTCAGCCATTGTCTTGCCTTCGATGTGATCCATGAAAAGATTCCATACGCCGTCATTTTTTGTAATTTCGTTTATCTTAGGTACGGGGAGGCCGGTCTCCTCTACTCTTGCCTGAACAAGAGCTTCATAGAGAACCTCGGTCTTAGGATAATCTTTTTTGAAAATTTTAACCGCCTGATCGCCCTGTTTGTAAACGTCAACTTTTTCTCCAAGGGAGAGGAGTACCTTGTCTGCCATAATTTATACCTCCTAATGGTAATTTGTAAAAATTTAAACAAAAGATAAAAATCTTCTATACTAATTATACCTGTCTGCGTTGAAAATACAAGGGATTTTTGTTAAATATAAATACAAAAATACAGCTGAAATCTTGTAACTTTAGACATATTATGCATATTTATGGACAAAAAATGAGAATAAACTCTGTGCATATCTGCCACAAAGGGTAAAATTATCACTTTTAGGGCGGTTTTATTGACAGATTAATATCAAATTTTATTCTTCCATTTAAAAATTTATCTCGGCTGAGGTTTTCACGAAAAGCAAAAATCCTCCGCCTTTAAGGCAAGCTGAGCTTGCAGCATGATGCTGCACCCAAGTCGCACACCAAATGGCAGCAATGAGAAAATATAAGTGCCTGCGAGTGAGTTTTGATTTAAAGGTAAGCATGAAAAGTTAATCTTTTGCTGTTAGATTCAGCTTGCTTCATTGGCCGCCGGATCATCCATTTTATATACCCTTTCACGCTCGCCGGTATCTTCATTTTTATATGTTTCGCTTCTGTTCTTTGAAAGGAACTTTGTAAGCTCATATACATCAATCCAGATTTCTCCGTTGCCCTCTTTCTGGCTCTCGTCAAAAATAAGCTGCAATCCAAAATGAAGATGACATACATTCATATTGTTTACGTTTTCCTTGGTGCTGTATCCGGTCATGCCCATATAGCCTATAACATCTCCAGCCGACACAACGCAGCCCTCTTTCAGCTCCATGGGATAAGGACTGTCCTTGCGAAGATGTGCATAGTAGTAATATCTTGTACCGTCAAAGCTTCTTATGCCTATTCTCCAGCCACCGTACATATTCCAGCCCATGGTATCAACTATTCCGCTTTCAACGGCGATTATGGGTGTTCCCACACTTCCCATCATGTCGTGACCCAGATGCTTTCTTTTATATCCGTAGGAGCGGCTATTTCCGAAATCGTCGCTCTCCGTATACCAATAATTCTTTGCAATTGGATGAAAACCTTTTAATCCGTATTTTTTCACCCACTTTTTGTGGCTGCTTTCATTTTCATCATACACCTGTATCTCATATTCTCCCACAAGTCCCGAAAGCACCGCCGAATACGCCTCATAATAATAATCATAATACTTTAAATTTTGACTGAGCTCCCCTGCCGATACCCCTCCCTCAAGCTGAGAAACGGCATAGTCGATATCTTTATCGGGAAAAGAATTTTTTCCTCCTCCGTTTTTCGCCGCACAATAGGCAAGCACCTCAATCCAGTTCGCCTGATTACCGTTTTCATGAGCCTCCACATCGGCTTTGTATGCACGGGTCAGAGCCCTTTCGGGAATATTGAAATCCACCCACTTTATGAAACCTTTCTGCTCGGCCTTGTTTTCCGATACGGAAACAACTCCTCCAGCGGCGCAAAGACAAGCCCATGCAAAAAACAGCGCCAAAACGAAAATTACAACGGCGGTATATTTTTTATTGAGTGTCACATACATATAATCCAGCTCCGTTTCTTTTATCCTTTAAAAATATGCCGTTTTATTTTCTTTTATAACTTTAGCGCCATTTATTGTGACTGTATCGGTGTACAGCAAATTTTTTAACTATTATTACCGATTTATGACTATTTTTTTGCGTAACCGAAAAGCGACTTGTACATTTTCAATAAGTATATTGATGTTAATACAGAAAATTTGTACAAAAGTGATTTTCGTTGTTGAATACCATGTGCAACTATGATATAATCAAAACCAAAGTCAGAAAAACTATTATTAAATCTATACAAATAATAGAAGTGTTACAACTGTTAGGAGGAAACCAAATTGAAGGCTTATAACGCAGAAAACATCAGAAATATAGTTTTGGCAGGTCACGGCGGAAGAGGTAAGACATCTCTTGCAGAGGCAATGCTCTATCTTTCAGGCTCTGCCGACAGACTCGGACGCATAGCGGACGGTACAACAGTACTGGACAGCGACCCCGAAGAAAAAAAGCGTAAGGCTTCGGTTTCAACGGCAGTTGCATATACCCAGTGGAAAGATACAAAAATCAACATAATCGACACTCCCGGTCTCTTTGACTTTGCCGGAGGAATGAGCGAAGGTATGCGTGCGGCTGAGTGCGCTCTTATAGTCACCGCAGCAGGCTGTAAATATGACGTCGGCGCAGAAAAGGCTTTCAAGGCTGCTGAAAAGAGAAACATCGCCAGAATGATCGTTATTACAAAGACCGACGCTGAAAACACCAATTTCTATAAGACTATCAGTCTTCTTCGTGAAGTTCACGGCAATAAAATCTGCCCCGTAGTTGTTCCTTATTACGATGCAAGCGGCGAAAACGTTGAAGCATATGTTAACCTTATAACCAAAAAAGCATATAAATATGAAAACGGCAAGGCTGTGGAAGTTCCCACCCATGCTGATGAATTTGTTGACGAGATGAACACCGTTCTCTGCGAAGCCGTTGCTTCCACTGATGACGAGCTTATGGAGAAATTCTTTGAGGGTGAGGAATTCACTCCCGAAGAGACAATAAAGGGACTTAAAGCCGGCGTTGCAGACGGAAGCCTTTATCCTGTTTTCGGCTGCTCAGGCTATAATCTTGATGCAGTTGACATTCTCCTTGACGGAATCTGCAGCATTGCTCCCGCAGCATCTGTGCTTACAGAGACAGCAGAGGATGAAAACGGAGATCTTGTTGAGGTTAAGTGCGACAGCGAAGCTCCTCTTGCAGCAATCTGCTTTAAGACAATTGCCGACCCATTTGTAGGAAAGATGTCTTTCTTCAAGGTTGTTTCCGGCGTTCTTAAGAGTGACTCCCAGGTTGTCAACATGAGAACCGGCGAAAGCGAAAGAATGGGTAAGGTTGTATTTGTCAAGGGCGCAAAGCAGGAGGACGCTCAGAGCGTTCCTGCCGGAGATATCGGCATCGTAACAAAGCTTGCAGGAGTTAAAACAGGCGATACACTCTGTGCTCCCTCAAGAAAACTTACTCTCGAAAAGGTTGAGTTCCCCGAGCCCTGCCTTTCAATGGCTGTTAAAGTCCGCAAAAAGGGCGAAGAAGATAAAGTCGCAGCAGGTCTTGCAAGACTTATGGAAGAAGATCCCACTATCAGCTTCGTAATAAACAAAGAGACAAGAGAACAGGTCCTTTCAGGTCTCGGCGAACAGCATCTCGATGTTATAGTTTCCAAGCTTAAATCAAAGTTCGGCGTTGAGGTTGACCTTAAAGTGCCGAAAGTTGCATACCGTGAGACAATCCGCAAAAAGGTTGAGGTACAGGGCAGACATAAGAAGCAGTCCGGCGGTCACGGTCAGTTCGGTGATGTATTTATCCGCTTTGAGCCCTGCGACAGTGAAGATATGATTTTCGCTGAAGAGGTATTCGGCGGCTCTGTTCCGAAGAACTTCTTCCCCGCTGTTGAAAAGGGTCTTCGTGACAGCATGGCCAAGGGCGTTCTTGCCGGATTCCCCATGGTCGGCGTCAAAGCTACTCTTTACGATGGATCATATCACCCCGTTGATTCCTCTGAAATGGCATTCAAAACAGCTGCCGCTATCGCTTATAAAAACGGTATCCCGGATGCTAACCCCGCACTCCTTGAGCCTATCGGTTCACTGAGAGCTTATATGCCCGACGAAAAGATGGGCGATATGATGAGCGACATCACAAAGCGCAGAGGCCGTGTTTTGGGCATGGGTCCCGCTGAGGATAAGATGTCAGAAATCATCGCTGAGGTTCCCATGGCAGAAATGGGCGATTTCGCAACAGTTCTCCGCTCCGTAACCCACGGCAGAGGATATTTCAAATTCACATTTGAGCGCTATGAAGAGGCTCCCACATCTGTTGCTCTCAAGGTTATCGAAGAGACAAAGAAAGAGTCTGAAGAGAATTAACTCATAGCTTCTCGCTTTATTCACGCTTCAATCAAATAAAACATCAGACACCTGCGACGGCATTAAAGCACATCGCAGGTGTTTTTGACCTTATTTTGCTGACTAAAAATATAAATTGTGATATAATAAAATGCTAAAAATTAAATCCAAGGTGACTGTCCTATGGAAAATAAAATCATAATAAGAGAATGTGCTTTAAAGGACTGTGAAAGCATATATTTACTTAATAAGAATGATTTGGGATATGATTTTCCAATTGAGGAAACCGCCAAAAGGCTCGAAATGATTTTAAAAAGCGAAAGAGATAAAATTTTTGTGGCGGAATATGACGGAAAGGTTATTGGATATATCCACGCCTGCGATTACGACGTTATTTACGCTCCGTCTATGAAAAATATACTGGGACTTGCAGTGGACTGCGCTTACAGAAAGCTGGGAGCCGGAAAAGCACTTCTTGCAGCCGCCGAAAACTGGGCAAAGGAAACAGACTGTGCAGGAATACGTCTTTGTTCAGGGGCACAGCGAAAAGGAGCCCATGAGTTTTATAAAAAATGCGGATATATTTGCAGTAAAGAGCAGCTTAATTTTAAAAAGAATGTGTAAAACGTAAAGATAAAAGGAGATTTTGCCATGTCATGTTTTTCAGGTATGCTGGCTTCAAATGCCGGCTTTGCCTCCCTTTTGAGGGCCAGTGAAAAAAACATGCTGCCTGCCGGAGTCACGGGTCTTTCCTATCTTAACAAGGTGCATCTTATCCACTCACTTTGTGAAGAGAGCGAAGCAAGAGCAATTATAATCACCGGCGACGAGGGAGAAGCAGTTAAAATTAAAGAAGACTTAAACACCCTTTTCGCTTCGGAGGATACCCTCCTTTATCCGGCAAGGGATTTTTCCCTGAGCTCAACTGCCGGTCAGTCAAGGGAATATGAGCACCTGCGTCTGGGAGTTCTTGGCAGAATGCTCGAGGGCGATTACAAAGCTGTTGTGTGTTCCATAGAGGCAGCCATGCAGTTTACAATTCCCCCGGACGTGCTCCTTTCCCGCTCCTTTGTCATCGAACAGGGCATGGATATCTCCATTGAAAAGGCAAGGGAAATCCTTGTAAACGCCGGATACTCACCCTGCGAAATGGTTGAGGGTTCCGGACAGTTTGCCGTAAGAGGCGGAATACTGGACTTTTATCCCCCGGATGCTCCGAATCCCATAAGAGCTGAATTCTGGGGCGACAGCATAGACACAATGGGATATTTTGAAATAGTATCCCAGCGCAGAACTGAAAACGTAGATAAAATAAAAATAACCCCCTCTGTTGAAGTGCTCACGGGAGACGGACTTAAACTCAGTGAAAAAATAGAAAAGCTTGCCGCTTCTCTCAGAGGCAAAGCGGTAAAGGCAAGGCAGGCTTTAAACAGGGATGCGGAAATGCTCCGCAGCGGATTAAAGCCCGCTTCAACGGATAAATATATTCCTCTTATATATGAAAACACCTCCACGGTGCTGAATTATGCCGATGACGCTTTGCTTTTTGTAAGCGATACGGCTAAAGTCAAGGAAAGGGGAAACGCAGCACAGACTCTGCTTTTGGAAGATATAAAGGACTTCCTCGAAAGCGGAGAACTTTGCCGTGGTCTTGACCGCTTCGCTCTTACATGGGCGGAAATGAAAGACGAATACGAGCAGCGTGGAGCCATATATCTTGACACCTTTGCAAGAGGAAGTTTTGATACCCCCATTAAAACTCTCATAAACATGGACGGACGCACTCTTGCACCATGGGGCGGAGATTATTCTCTTTTAAAGGAGGATATTGTTCCTGCTCTCCAAAGCGGATGGTGCGTTGCGGTTATGGCAGGCACAGAAAAAGCTGCTCAGGCTCTTTGCGAAATGCTTTCCGAGGACGGCATACCTGCCGCAGCATACAGCGAATATCCGTCATCTTTCCTTAAAAAGAGCGTAAACGTATTAAGCGGCGGACTCAGCGGAGG
>UQGM01000054.1 GCA_900540535.1 uncultured Oscillospiraceae bacterium
AGGCGACCCATTCCGGCAGACAGAGCAGACCCACCGATAAGCCGGAGCCAATCTATGCTTATCACAATGAGATTTTTGAAAAAATAAGACCTATGGGTGAGGGTTCTCATCTTATAACTGATGAAGAATGTGACGCACTGGGAGAAAAATATTATAAAGCTACACTTCTTGCCGCTCAGTGCGGATTTGATGGCGTCGATATAAAATGCTGCCATGGATATCTTATAAGCGAATTCCTTTCTGCAAGAAATCGTGAAGGCAGATATGGCGGAAGTCTTGAGAACAGAACAAGGCTGTATTTTTCATGTTTTGAAAACGCAAAGAAAGCCGCCGATGAAACAGGAGTTTTTCTTACCACACGTCTCGGAGTATATGAGGGATTCGAGTATCCCTGGGGCTTTGGCGTTTCAAAGGACAGCGGACTGGATTTTGACATGGAAGAGCCTGTATGGGTTGTTGAGCAGCTTAAAAATCGTTTTGGTGTTGAACTTATAAATATTACAATAGGAAATCCCTATGTAAATCCCAATGTAAACCGTCCATATAACGGCTGTGAAATTGAAGATCCCTACACGGGTGTTGCAAGAATAGCCGCTGTTACCAAGGCAATGCAGAAAGCGTTCCCCGATATAACCTTTGTGCTTTCAGGTACTACATTCCTTATGGAAAAGTCACTTAATTATGCGGCAACAATGGTTCGTGATTTCGGCGTTCAACTTGCAGGCTTCGGAAGAATGACATTTGCCTATCCTGAGTTCTGGGAGGATTACCTTGAAAACGGATACATAGAGCGTAAAAAGTGCTGTATAGCTTGCGGAAAATGCACTAAGATGATGCGCAGCGGAGGCGTTGCCGGATGTCCTGTAAGGGACAGGGAAGTTTACACTCCCTTATATAAGGAATATTTTAAGGTGGGAAAATAAAATGACAGATAAACTTATCGCTTTTGTAACCGGTTCAACAAGGGGTATAGGAAAAAGCTGTGCAGAAATCCTTTCAGAAAGCGGATATCATGTTGTTGTTTCATCGAGCAGAGAGGCCTGCGACATTGAGGAAACTTTAAAGGGATTTGACAGCGAAAAATATACATATGTAAAATGCGATATTTCGGACCCTGACAGCCGTGAAAAGGCATTCAGTTTTATTGAAGAAAAATTCGGCAGACTTGATTTACTTGTAAACAATGCGGGAGTCGCCTGCAAAAAGCGTCTTGATATTCTGGAAACCACTTCTGAAAGTGTGGACAGACTTATCAATATAAATCTGAAGGGTACATTTTATATGTGCCAAATGGCAGCAAACTATATGATTTCAAAGCTGGGTAAAGTAGAGAATTACCAGCCAAGAATTATAAATATCTCTTCAATTTCCGCTTATACATCATCTGTTTCAAGAGGCGAGTACTGTATTTCAAAAGCTGGTATTTCAATGGTAACCGAGCTTTTTGCCGACAGGCTTGCCGAATACTCAATACCTGTTTTTGAGGTACGTCCGGGAATTATCATGACCGATATGACCGAGTGCGTAAAAGACAAATACATAAAGATGATTGAGGAGGACGGCATAACACCTATAAAAAGAATGGGTGTGCCTGAGGATGTTGCAAAGTGTGTAAAAGCGGCTGCGAGCGGACTTCTTGACTTCGGTACAGGCACTGTCCTTAACGCAGACGGAGGATTCCACATAAGAAGGCTGTGATTTTTTGCTTAAAATTAAAGAATATACATATGATACCGTAATTGTAGGCAGCGGAGCGGCGGCATATAATGCTGCCTGTACTCTTAAAGCAGGCGGATATGATAACATTGTCATTGTAACGGAAAACCGTCTTTGGGGAACGTCACGCAATGCCGGAAGCGACAAGCAGACTTATTATAAGCTTGACCTTACAGGGGGAGACAGCGCCGAAAAAATGGCTCAGGCTCTCTTTTCGGGAGGAAGCGTAAACGGAGATACTGCCCTTGCTGAGGCAGCAGGCTCTGCAAGATGCTTTTATAATCTCATTTCTTTAGGCGTACCGTTTCCCTGTAACCAATACGGAGAATACGGCGGATACAAAACCGACCATGATGAAAGCTGCCGTGCTTCCTCGGCAGGACCGTACACTTCAAAATACATGACTCAGGCACTGGAAAAACGTGCAATAGAGCTTAAAACAGAAATCCATGATAAATGTACGGCTTTGCTGGCGGTTAAAAGAAATGGCAAGGCGGCGGGACTCATTTGCCTTAATAATGAAAATCCAGATGATCCCTGTTTTTCTGTTTATCATTGCAGCAGTATAATAATTGCCACGGGAGGACCGGGAAGCGCATACCGTGATACTGTTTATCCCGCAAACCATACAGGTGCACTGGGATTTATGACACTTTCGGGAATTCCTCTTGCCAATCTTTCCCAGTGGCAGTTTGGACTCGCCTCTGTAAAATTTCGCTGGAATGTATCGGGAACATATCAGCAAGTACTGCCGAAATATGTTTCCGTTGACGAGGAAGGCAACGAATACGACTTTATGGCTTCTGAGTATGAAGATACCGAAGAAATGCTTAGAAATATATTTTTAAAGGGTTATCAGTGGCCTTTTGATGTTCGCAAAATAAACGGTTCATCAAAAACGGATATCCTTGTGTACCATGAAATATATGAGAAAAACCGCCGTGTGTTTATGGATTTCAGAAGAAATCCCACAGGCTTTGACGGAGAGGATTTTTCCGTACTTCCGGAAGAAGCATATGAATATCTCCAAAAAAGCGGAGCACTTTTGAAAACTCCCATTGAAAGACTCAATGCCATGAATCCGGGAGCAGTAAAGCTGTATCTCGAGCACGGTATAGATCTTGAAAAAGAGATGCTGGAGGTTGGAATTTCATCCCAGCACTGCAACGGCGGAGCTAAGGTTGATTATAACTGGCAGACGGATATTGACGGCATTTACTGTGCAGGAGAGTGCGCAGGTACTTTCGGAGTTTATCGCCCGGGAGGAAGCGCACTGAATTCAGGACAGGTAGGTTCAATGAGAGCTGCCGAGCATATTATCCGTTCAGACCGCAAAATTAATAGTGACGCTGATTTTACTGAGGAAATCAGTTTCTTAAACAATATAATAGATAAGGCATTAGGTGAAAAAAATACTCTTAAAGAGTTTCGTGAAAACTGCCGCAGTCTGATGAGCAAATATTTTTCTGTTTACCGTATAAGTGAAGAAATGGAAAAAAGCGAAAAGACTTTCTCCTTGTACCTTAAAACCTTTACTGATGAAAATAAAATCACAGATAAAAGAGAAATCAGACAGCTTTTCAAAAATCTTGATATGATTGCTTCCCAGTATGCCGTTTCATCAGCTATGGTTTACGGTGCAAAAGAAAACGCAAGTCAGGGAGCGGGTCTTGTAATCCTCGGCGGAAAAGTTATTTCCGAAAAGGACGGGGCAAATGATTTTATTCTGACTCAGTATCCTGTTTTAAGTGAAAACTCCATGAGTTTTGAGCATAAAAAAGAGCCATGCCGTCCCATACCTCAAAGGGATAACTGGTTTGAAAACCTCTGGCGTGAATACAGAGAAAGAAATAATATAAGTGATATATAATACATATAACAAAAGGAGCGAGAAGCGTGAAAGCTGTTTTGCTGTGCAATGATCCGTCCCAGCTTGAAAAGAAGACCTTCGGCGGCGGAAGACTTGAAAAAGTGAAAAAGGAATTTGAAGTTTTTGAAAAAGTGGTAACTTCAAAGGAACTTGAAAAATATAAAATAGAGCTTTCGGAAGCGGAAGTTATTTTTTCAACCTGGGGAATGCCTCATCTTACAGAAAAACAGATTAAGAAATATTTCCCAAATCTTAAAGGCGTGTTTTATGCAGCCGGTTCAGTGCAGGACTTTGCCAAAGAGTTCCTTGACTGCGGAGTGCGTGTTTTCTCCGCATGGGCAGCAAACGCTGTTCCTGTTGCCGAGTATGTTTTTGCACAGATAACTCTTGCTTCAAAGGGCTTTTTCAAAAGCGCAAGAAAAACTTCATGGACAAGGGGAACTGCCTATCTCAATTTCTCCAGAATGCCCGGAAATTTCGATATTAATGTAGGACTTATCGGCGCAGGAATGATAGGCTCTATGGTGGCAGAAAAGCTGAAAGCCCTCGATGTAAAGGCATATGTTTTTGACCCGTTCCTTTCCGATGAAAGAGCCGAGGCGCTTGGAGTTACCAAAACAGATCTTAAAACACTTTTTGAAACATGCGATGTTATAAGCAATCACCTTGCCAATAACGAGCAGACAAAGGGTATGCTCAATAAGGACTGCTTTGACAGAATGAAACCCAAAGGGGTATTTATAAATACGGGCAGAGGAGCCCAGGTTGTGGAAAAGGATCTTGTAAGGGCAATGCGAAAAGGGAAGGGACGTCTTGCACTTCTTGATGTTACAATGCCTGAGCCTCCGAAGTTTTTCAGCCCTCTTAACTTTACAAAGAATATAATTCTCACACCACATATGGCCGGCAGCAGCGGCAATGAAATTTGGCGCATGGCGGATTATATGATAGAACAGGCGGTTAATTTTAAAAACGGTGAAGAAGTGAAATGGGAAGTAAAAAAAGAAATGCTTGCCACAATGGCGTAGCGTAAGGAGAATTTTTTATGTTTTTAAAAGGACTTACGTCAGTAACGTTCAGAAAGCTCACCTGTGAAGAGATTATATCCATTGCTGCGGAAAACGGTCTCGACGGAATAGAGTGGGGCGGAGATGTTCACGCCGTACCCGGTGATCTGAAAAGAGCCGAAGAAATAAGCCGTATGACCAAGGAAGCGGGATTAAAAGTGTTTTCTTACGGAAGCTATTTTAATCTTGCTGAGGATGCAGAAAACTTTAAAAAGGTATGTGAAACTGCTGCAGCCCTCGAAGCTCCTACTATAAGAGTATGGGCAGGAAATAAGGGATCAGCTGAAACCACAGAGGATGAAAGGAAAAGTTTAGCGGAAAATTTCGCTTCTGTATGCGAAATAGCTGCACAAAGCGGAATAAAGGTGTCTACTGAGTTTCACAAGAAAACCCTTACGGATACTGCCGAAACATGTCTCCAGCTGCTTAAAATGACCGGAGCTGAAAACTGTGGTACTTACTGGCAGCCTGTAAGAAAAGCTGATGAGGAAATTGAGAACCTGCATCTTGTTTTGCCCTATATAACAAATGTCCATGTGTTCCACTGGAATTTAAAGGGCAAAAGATATTCTCTTAAAAAGGGAAGGTCCGTTTGGAATGAGTATGCAAAGCTTTTAAACGGAGTGTCCGGCACAGAGCACTGTGCAATAATGGAGTTTGTTAAGAACGACAGTGTGCGTCAGTTTTCCAAAGATGCAAAAGTATTTAAGGAAATATTTTAAAACTTGATGAGGGAGAAGAATATGTCTAAGCCAAATAAACTCACCGGAATTGTTCAGGATGCAAGACTGCACTGGAAAACTCCAGCATATGGTAATTATGTTCCGATTAAAGATATTTTAGGTTACGGAATCGGCGGAATGGGTGTAAAGTTTGCCCTTGCACTTGTAGGTACAATAGCTCTTTCCACAGGAAACGCCCTTGTAGGTTCTACAATAGGTATTGCGCCGACGGATTTGCAGGTTTTACAGGTTATTTCAACTATTTTAGGTTTTGCCATAACCTCTTTAAGAGCCTATATTCTTGACAATACAAATACCAAATACGGTAAATTCAGACCATATCTGCTTTATATGGGTATTCCTACCGTAGCTATTTCAATTTTGTTTGTGTATCTTCCCTATGACAATATGCTTTACTGGCAGAAAATGGTTGCAGTACTTCTTTGCTATAATGCAATTCAGCTGTTCTCACCATTTTATGAGTATTCATACACAAATATCTTACATGTTATTTCACCCAACACCCAGGAGAGAACCAATATTATTTCAGTAACTAATATTATTCTTTCTCTTGCACCGAGTATAACAGGTCTTATTGTGCCTGCTTTGGCAGCTTACACAGGCGGACTTGACAGTATTCAGACTTACCGTTATGTTTATCCGCCCTTCTGTATTTTCGGACTGATAGTCGGATACTTTGCATTTTATTATTCAAAAGAACGCATCGTGCAGGCAAAGTCACATATTAACGATGTAAGATTTTTTGATGCCATTGTAAAGGTAGCTAAGAATAAATATTTCTGGATTAAAAACTGCGCCGGTTGGATCGGATTCCTTGAAGGAGCTTCAGGCGTTATAATCCAGTGGACATATATGTACGGAAGACCTAAAGAGGATCTTGCACAGTACGGACTGGTAACTACAATCATAGGCAATTCAGCATTGTTTGCCATGATGTTTGCTCCGTTCATAATAAAGAAAATAGGAAAACGAAATCTTCTTATTCTCTGCAATCTTATGAATATAGTTCTTCTGCTCTTGCTGCTTCCGTTTTATAAAAACATTGTGCTATTGGTCGTACTTTCCTACTGCAACGGATTTTTCAATGCATTTGCAAATATCTATAACCCGTCAATAGATGCGGATATGAAAGACTATCAGCAGTACATAAGCGGTGAGAGAATAGACGGAATGTTCAGTACGGTCGGACTTATTGGTGGAGTCATCGGTATGGGAACAGGCTTTGTTGTGCCTGCGATTTATGAGAGAATGGGTCTTCATGAGGATTATTCCGTTCTCTACGATGCAGCAGTAAGAGAACCTCTTATTGAAGTGCTTATAATCGCTTCTGTAATAGGTGCGTTCCTTAATGTAATACCGTATTTCTTCTATGACCTTACAGAGCAAAAGCATGGAGATATAATCAAGGTTCTTAAAATCAGAGCATTGTTTGAGGATTATGCAAACGGAGATATAACCGACGATGCCCTTGCTGATACAGTAGAAATGATACATCACTCCATAGCTCTTGCCGAAGAGCCTCTTCTTCCTGAGGGCAAGGAACTGACTGTTCCAAAGGGAGCTTCTTACAGTGAAAGAAAAGAAATCCGTAAGAAACGCCGTCTAAATAAAAAGCATAATGCTCAGATAAATTCTGCTAAAATCGTGCTTAACGAAATGAATAAATTCGCTTCTGCTGAAATGATGCAGGAAGTTGAGCTTGCAAAGGCCATTTGTGATGCCGGATTCAAAGGCATTACCGACGGCAGAACAATCGAGGCCATTGAAAGCTTTATTTCCAAGAATCCTCATATGCACAGAAAAGGTGTAAAACTTATAAGAATGTGCAGAAAGTGCTCTAAAAAGGCTAAGAGATATTATAGCGGCGGAGAAATAATCCCCTTCAACAGAGAAAAACTTGTTGCTGCGGACGCTATGCCCGAAACTACAGCTGCCGAAAAACGTGCAAGAAAGGCTGCTGTACATAAAGCAATAGGAGAGAAATCTCACTATGAAAGAGCGGCAATGGTATATCTTGATGCATACAGACTCGTAAAGCAGTGTGAGGATTACAAAAACTACGATGAGATTGCCGGACAGTATTCTGCTGCCAGAGAGCGTGCCGATGAAAAGAAGCGTCGTGAAATGGAAGAGGTAAAGCGTCTTGAAGAAATACGCAGAGCCGAGCTTGAATCCTATAAAAACAACAAAAAATCAGGAAAAAGCTTAAAATAATTCCTGTTTCAGTGTCGATTTAATAATAAATCTCTTTTAATCCCCTGAATTTTCTGTTAAAATTATTAAAAGATGTAATTTTAACAGGTTTGGGGGATTAAGAATGGAAAAATTACCGCAAAAACAAAGTGGAAGCCTTTTGGATAACAAAAAATTATTAGTTGCTGTATTGTTTATGGCTCTGATCTTCAATGTTATTTTCGGCTGTCTGCGTAATCCGCTGGGAGAGGATAATACAATCTCATGGATTGGATACGATCATCCCATAGGATTTCTTGTTTGGGGAGGACTTACAGCTGCGGCGTTCTTTTTAAACATCTTACATATTTACCGCAAATACGGTTATACGGGAAAAATAGGCACTGCCGCTCTTTATGCCGCTCCTTTTATGGCTTGTACGGTTATATTTGTCAATGACTGGGGCTGGGAGCACGTTGTACACTGGATAGGTGCAATCGGATTTATTGCTCTTAACGGCGCAGCATTACTGCTTTTCTTCCTTCATAATTTCAAAAAGCATATCAGCTATAAGCTTACCACTTTCGGCGTAGCGCTCATGCTTTTGAGTATGCTTGTTATTTTGCTTACTGTCGGCAAAAGCGGACTTTTAGAGCTTATTCCGATCTGGATAGCTTTACTGCTTTTATTCCTTATAAACTGCACAGAGCTTTATCCTGTAATTGATAAAAAGGAAACAGCTCCCAAAGCCAAAGATAATAAAAAGGCTGCAAAGCTTGCAGCATGTCTCGGAATGTTTGGCGCAGATGACTTTTATCTTGGCAGACTCCCGCAGGGTATGGGACATTTGCTGATGACATATGTGGGAATAATGATTTGTGTTGACAGATTTATCGGCATGGGAGTTATAAATAATATAAGCGGGGAAAATGCCGTTGTGTTCCTTGCAGTGGGACTTTCAGTGCTTGGCGGTTCAGCAGCATGGGCAATTTATAATGGAGTCGTTTTGAGAAAAGAGAAATAAGTTTAAACCTCACAAAATTTTAATTAAAGGCAGCTGTTTATGCAGCTGCCTTTAATGTTAAAAAAGACATAATGGAACAAAAGCAAAAGAAAGAGATAATCCGACAAAGTATGGCTATTTTATTAAATTTACGGCAATTGTCTTTTGTTTGTATAAATAATCTGGTAAACTGTTATGGAGCAAAATGCGGCTTTGAAAAGGGGAGAGCATAATGGCTGAAACTGCACAGATACATAGTGACAGTATTTTAAATAATAGAAAATTGTCGTTTACCATATTGCTTATGGCACTGGTATATAATATACTTTTCGGATTTGTCAGAAATCCAACAGATATTGAAAATACGCTTTCATGGATTGGATACGATTATCCCTATGGATTTATAGTCTGGGGAACTCTTACCAGTGCGGCATTTTTTATTAATATCTTTCAGATTTACAGTAAATTTGGTTACACAGGAAAGATAGGAACATTATCCCTTTATGCAGCGCCCTTTATGGTTGTTATAGTAGTGCTCATAAACGATTGGGGCTGGGAAAGTAAAATTCACTTGGCAGCGGCTTTGGCTTACATAGCTTTTAATTCAGCGGCTCTGCTGGCGTTTTTTATGAAAAACCTAAAAAATCATATATGCTATAAAATAACCCTGTTTATTGTTGCTGTTACTGTTTTCGGTATGATTATTACATACTTTGCCATTGATAAAAGCGGATTGCTTGAACTGATGCCTCTCTGGGGAGAGCTGATAATTCTGTTTTTTGTCAATCATACAAAGCTTTATCCGGTGGCGAATATAGAAGAAAAGAATGTCAAAACAGATGTGAAAGATGAAAATGTACTAAGAATCTGTGCTTTCTTCGGAATGTTTGGTGCAGATGACTTTTATCTCGGCAATCTTCCCCAGGGTATGGCGCATCTGCTCATGACATTTTTGGGAATTATGGTTTGTATTGTAAGATTTATAGGTATGGGTTCAATCAATGATATACAGGGTGAAGATGCAACTGTATTTCTTGCTGTTGGATTATCGCTTATAGCTGGTTCTGCCGCATGGGCGATTTATAACGGAACTGTTTTGAAGAACTCAAAATAAATAAAAAATAAAAGTTAAGCAGAATGAGGAAGATTTTCTTCCTCATTCTGCTTTTTAGTAATAAAAGAGAGGACACTGTATAACACAGAGTCCTCTTTATAGGGGGTATTGCGGTCGGAGACTGACCGCTTTACTTACCGGCTTTTTTAGAATATTTGGTTACGTAGATAAAGCGCATAAGTCTTGTTTCGATGGGATTTATGGGCTTTATTTTGTTGAACAGTGCTGCTCCCAGGTATGTTTTGCAGCCTTTATCCATTACCATTTCTGTTGCCTGAGCGTCATATCTTGACGGACCACAGCAAAGTGCGCCGTTGTCTTTAAGCATAACGGCACTGCGTGAACGCATTTTCTTAACTACCTTCTGTGCATCTGCAGCAGCGTTGTCGGGGCTGAAAAATGCAGTTTTTACAGTAGCTCCGGCAATCTGTGCACAGTCGTCAAGGAGAGGTTTAAGAGTCATGTTGAAAGTTGAAACAGTTTTGATGTCTCTGTCAACTGAATGTACAATGCTGTTTATATCCTTGCGCTTTAAATAGATAGCTCTGTGCATTTCTGCCTCAGCAGGCATTTCGCCGTCGCCAAGCATCATGCCGCTGCCAACACGGATTTTTGCTACGGGCTTTTCATCCTTTGCATTGTAGAGAGTCATCTCATCGCCGTCACGCTCGCTGTCATAGGGGGTAAGAACAGGAGCTTCGGGACCGCTTGACTTTCTTGAAGCGATAAGCTCGCCAACAGATGCGAAAGATTCTGCAACATTGCCTGTTACACGCTCGTATTTTTTAAGGATGTAATCCATGCAGACTTTTTCAAGTTCAGATGCAACTGCAAATGCGTTGTCATAATCGCTGCCCATGCAAAGTGCACCGTGATGAGCCATAATTACAGCTTTGCTTTCGGGAGCACGTTCAATAGCAGCAACAACACCCTTGCGCAGCTTTCCTGTTCCGGGAAGTCCGTATGCAGCAACGGGAACATATCCGCCGATTATCTCAGCACTTTCGGGTGAAATATCAAAAATATCAAATCCGAGAGGGCTGACGACAGAAGCATTTATCTGATGGGTATGAATTACAAAATTGACATCATGTCTGTGCTTGTAAGCTTCAGCATGGATACCTTTTTCAGAAGAGGGTTTAATATCTCCCTCATAGCTTAAATCGCTGATATTTACAAGTACGATTTCTTCGGGGGTAAGAGTTTCATAAGCTCTTCCGCTGGGAGTGATTACAAACTGAGTATCACTTACACGGCAGCTGACGTTGCCCCAGGTTCTTGCAATAAGACCTGATTCAACAAGCTTTTTGCCTGCCATAACAACAATTTCTTTTGCCTTATTTATATCCATCGTCATTTACCTCCTTATTAAAAAATAGGCAAGAGGCGGAAAGCCTCCTGCCTGTTTGAAAGGAATTATTCCTTAATAGCAACGTTTTCGAATACCTTATCGAAACGTGAAAGAGCGTCGTCAATCATTTCTTCATTGTAGGCAGCGCTTGTGTAAAGTCTGCTTCCTGCAAGAGTTACGAGGCCTTCTGCCATGTATGCAGCGCCCATGTGCTCCATCTCTTTCTTTCTCTCGTTTGTTGCAGAGAGGATTGAGGGGATATTCCAGGGCTTCTTCCAGTTGATGGAGAAGTGCATTGTACCAACTGTTTCCAGGTGGCAGATTGAACCCTGGTTGAATGCAACGAAGGGAAGACCATGCTTCTTGATGAGCTGCTGAAGACCTTCTGTAAGGCGATCACCCATTTTACCAGCAACCTGGCAAGCATTTCTCTTTTCGATTTCTTCAAGAGTGTAGTAACCGGCAACGCAGCTAAGGGGGTTAGCAGCCATTGTACCGCCAACGAGAGCTTTCTTTGTCTTGGAGCCCTGAAGACCTGCGCCGAGGAACTTCATGTACTCTCTCTTACCGCCGAGTCCGCCTGCTCCGGGATATCCACCAGCGATAACTTTACCGAATACTGTAAGGTCAGGAGAAACTCCGAAGTAACCCTGAGCACCAGCCATACCGATACGGAAGCCTGTAACAACCTCATCGAATACGAGGAGAGCGCCGTACTTGCGGCAAAGCTTCTCAACGTTCTTGTTGAAGTCTTTATCAAGAGGACGAGTACCGCTTTCAGGACCGACAGGCTCAATGAAAACAGCAGCTGTGCCGCCTCTGAACTGGTTGAGCTTGAGTTTTCTCTCAAGGTCATTCAGGTCATTGGGGAAGAACTCCTGAGTATCTTTGAATATGTAAAGCGGAACGCCGTGTGCCTGTGTGAACTTTGTACCGGGAACACGGATACCATAAGCGAGCTGATCGCTCCAGCCGTGGTAAGCGCCGCCCATTTTAAGGATATACTTTTTCTTTGTTGCAAGACGTGCTACACGAGCAGCAGCCATACATGCCTCAGTACCTGAACCGAGCATTCTGAACATATCAACAGACTCGAAAGAATCAACAATCTTCTTTGCAAGTTTGTACTCATACTCGTGGAAAAGACCTGTTGAAGGACCGCAGTCATTAAGAAGCTCGATAACCTTTTCACGTACAACGGGATCGTTGCTGCCGAGAACGGTGGGACCGCCTGCCTGCAGGAAGTCGTAATACTCGTTGCCATCGATGTCATAAAGCTTTGCTCCCAAAGCCTTTGTAAATACAAGGGGGAAGGGATAGTTGAAAGCAAGGTTGTGCTGAACGCCGCCGGGAATAACCTGACGAGCCTCTTCGATCATAACCTTTGATTTTGCGCACTTAACGTCATAGTACTCTTTTTCATACTTAGCAAGTACATCGGGCTTAATGCTGTAGATGGGCTTCTTGATAAGCTCATCAAGCTGTTTTGTAACAGCTGCAGCGTCATGGTAATTTGTAATTGCAAATCTGTTATCCATTTTGATGACATCCTCCTGTTTCGATAAAATTCGATAAATTTTTTGAAATTCTCCCCGTAAGGTGAATTTCTGCTCACCTTTAGTATATCATATAAATTTTTTAAGTCAAACACTATAAGAATATTTTTGAAAATTTGTAGGAATTGATATTTGCAAAAGGAAATCTTTGTGATAAAATTACAATATAAAGTGAGTGAGCGCTCATATTTTGAGCGTGGCGGAGGATAATACCGTGTTTTTTATAGTAAAAAGCTAATGTCCGCCATAAAATTAAATGTAAAATCACCGGAGGATTTACCGATGAAATCAGAAGAATCCATCTGTTATCATAAAAGTACTTTTGACAATATTCCCCCAGAAAAGCGTCAGAGAATACTGGATGTAGCCACAGAAGAGTTTGCCAACAGGGGCTTTGAGGGAACCAATATAAATGTAATTGCCAAAAAAGCGCAGGTAAGCGTAGGTTCTCTTTACAAATATTTTGACACAAAGCAGGATCTTTATCTTACAACTGTAAGGGTCGGTATAGATAAACTTAAAGCCATACTCTATGAGGTGGCGGGAACCGATGAAGATGTTCTTTTAAAACTTCGTGATGTTATAAAAGCCATTCAGAAAACTTCGAGAGAATATAATGTTTTATTAAAGCTCTATAATGGCATGACAGGAGAGAGCAGCTCAGAAATGCTCAGCTCTCTGTCGAGAGATATGGAGTCTGTTTCGGCAAAGCTTTATGCGGAGCTTATAAGAAAAGGGCAGCAGTCAGGCGATATACGCAAGGATTTAAGTCCCGAAATGGGAGCATTTCTTCTTGATAACCTTCTTATGTCTCTCCAGTTTTCATATGCCTGCGATTATTATTCAGAGCGTTTCAAGGTTTTTGCAGGCGAGGATATCTTTGACAGAGACGATTTTGTTACAGATGAAATGATTAAATTTATTAAATCGGCCTTTGCGCCTCATGAAAAGTAAATAAATAACAGCGCTTGGTTCAGGGTGTTTTAAACTTAATGCGGATGAATTAAAAGCGGGTTATTTCAAGTCCATGGCTGAAAACGGCATTGATAATTTTGTTGTATGAGACCGTTACGTTTAAACGGTATAAAATGCAACGATTTCAGCGGACACTATAAATTTACAGGGGGAATACAGTATATGAATAAGCCAACACTTGTTATGGCTTACGACGTAGGAACAACAGGGGTTAAAACATGTCTTTTTGAGATTACGGATACGATTAAAATTGTCGCTTCCGCAATGGAAGGGTATGAGCTCTTTGTTTTGCCTGAGGGCGGCGCAGAGCAGGATCCTGCACAGTGGTGGGATGCAATGTGCTCAACTACAAAAGAGGTAATTGCAAAAGCCGGAGTATCACCGGAAGAGATCAAAGGCGTATCTTTCTGCTCACAGATGCAGGGACTGGTACTTGTTGACAAAAACGGCGAGCCCGTAAGAAGAGCTATGAGCTACATGGATCAGCGTGCCCGTGAAGAACTTCAGAAAGGCATGGCACACGGTGTTCAGATTGCAGGAGCAAACATATTTAAACTGCTTAAATCTCTGAGAATAACAGGTGCTGTTGCAGCAAGCGTAAAAGACCCGGTATGGAAGTACAAATGGGTAGAGGCTCATGAGCCGGAGAATTTCAGCCGTGTTTATAAATGGCTGGATGTTAAAGAATATCTTATCTGCAAACTCACCGGTGAGTTTATAATGACTCAGGATTCAGCTTTTGCAAGTCTTCTCTATGATATACGTAAAGGTAAAGAGGACTGGAGTCCCGAAATCTGCAAAATGCTGGGTGTAAATACA
>UQGM01000055.1 GCA_900540535.1 uncultured Oscillospiraceae bacterium
CGTCATCTTTCCTTAAAAAGAGCGTAAACGTATTAAGCGGCGGACTCAGCGGAGGACTCGAATACCCTGCGGAAAAATTCATGCTCATAAGCAGGGGCAGAGCTTCCCTCTTAAAACCCAAACAGATAAGCCGCAAAAAACGCTCAAAAGAGGGCTTCAACAGCCTCGACGAACTTCACAGAGGAGATTATATAGTTCACTCCGTACATGGAATAGGTATTTTTGACGGCATAACAAAGCTGGAAGTGGGCGGAGTTACAAAGGACTATATCAAAATAAAATACGCAAAAGAGGATGTGCTCTTTGTCCCAGTAACTCAGCTTGACCTTGTTTCAAAATATGTTGGCCCCGGCGAAGAGGGCAGAGCCGTAAAGATAAACAAGCTGGGCACTCAGGAGTGGAAAAAGACACGTACCAGAGTCAGAAGCGCAGTCAAGGATATGGCAAAGGAGCTTATAAAGCTCTATGCCGCAAGACAGAACGCTCCAGGCTACGCCTTTATGCCTGACACCGATATGCAAAATGACTTTGAACGCCGCTTTGCATACGATGAAACCGACGATCAGCTTCGCAGCATATACGAGATAAAGCACGACATGGAGAAAAAATGTCCCATGGACAGACTGCTCTGTGGCGACGTTGGATTTGGCAAAACCGAGGTCGCCCTGAGAGCCGCATTTAAATGCATCGCCGAGGGCAAACAGTGCGCCATGCTCGTACCCACAACGGTTTTGGCTTTCCAGCACTATCAGACAATTATCAAACGCTTTGAGGGTTTCCCCGTTGAAGTGGAGATGATTTCACGTTTCCGCACCGCAAAGCAGCAGGAGCAAATTATAAAGGGGCTCAAACGTGGCAGCATAGATATGATTGTGGGAACTCACCGCCTTATTTCAAAGGATGTTGAGTTTAAAGATTTAGGTCTTGTAATCGTTGACGAGGAGCAGCGTTTCGGAGTTGCACAGAAAGAAAAGCTTAAAGAGCGTTTCCCCAACGTTGACGTTCTAACTCTTTCCGCAACGCCTATCCCCCGTACCCTCAATATGGCAATGTCCGGTATAAGGGATATGTCCATGCTTGAAGAAGCTCCACAGGACAGACATCCCGTACAGACCTACGTTATAGAACACGATATGGGAATAATCGCACAGGCACTGGAAAAGGAGCTCAGAAGAGGCGGTCAGGCTTATTATCTTCACAACAGAGTTGACACCATTGAGCGAACAGCAGCTAAAATACAGGAGCTTCTCCCGGAAGCGAGAATAGGAATAGCTCACGGCAAGATGACAGAGGAAGCTCTCAGCACTGTCTGGAAAAATCTCCTTGAGGGCGAAATAGATATACTTGTCTGCACTACGATTATAGAAACAGGAGTAGACGTACCAAACGCCAACACCCTGATAGTTGAAAACGCCGACCGCCTTGGGCTTGCACAGCTTCATCAGATAAGAGGACGTGTGGGACGCTCCGCAAGGCGTGCCAGCGCATATCTCACTTTTACAAGGGGCAAGGAGCTCTCCGACGTTGCCACAAGACGTCTTACGGCAATAAGAGAGTATACGGAATTTGGCTCAGGATTCAAGATTGCCATGCGTGACCTTGAAATAAGAGGAGCGGGCAACATTTTGGGTGCACAGCAGCACGGACACATGGAAGCTGTGGGATATGATTTATATCTCAAGATGCTTGCCCGTGCCGTCAGCGAAGAAAAGGGAGAGGTTTCCGATAAAGAGCCGGAGCAGGAATGCCTTATTGACATTCAGATTCAGGCACATATCCCCGACGATTATATCGAAAGCGTTCCCCAGCGTCTTGCGGCATACCGCCGCATTGCGGATATAAGAAATCCCGACGATGCCGACGACGTTGTGGACGAATTTATAGACCGCTACGGAGATCCGCCGCCATGTGTTGAGGGACTTATAAGAGTTGCCCTTTTAAGGAACACAGCTATTTCACAGGGCATTTATGAAATAGGTCAGAAAGGCGACTGCGTGCTTTTGTATTCCGAAAACATCAACATGAAAAAAGTGTCCGTTCTCGGCAAGGAGATGAAAGGCCGCATACTGGTTGGAGCAGGCAAAAAGCCATATATTTCGGTAAAATCCAGCGAAGATATGCCGCCTGTTGAAGCTCTTGCCAAAGCTCTTTCAATTATGTCATCAGTTAAAGAATAAGAAACACAAAAAGAAACCGCCTGAGATGAGGATGAACCTTATCTCAGGCGGTTTTGTCAAACTGTCAGTTTGCCTATGGCACTGCAAACTGATTTTAAGGGGTGCAAATTATTGATTATTTCTTTGTAATGAAATCTCTGCGCTTATCCTCGGGCAGATCAAGGCCCAATGTTCCGCCGGGATTCATAATATTGTTGGGGTCAAAGTGACGCTTAAGGGCACGGTAAACTTCCATTTCGTTATGGCCTATCTGAGCTTCAAGCCAGGGAGCTGTCATCTTACCGATACCGTGGTGGTGGCTCATTGATGCGCCGTACTTCTGGATGTTATCCATAATGCCGTACTGATAGTCAAGGTACTCCTGAATATCGTTCATCTTTGCCTCAAAGATGAAGTAGAGGTTTGCACCCTGGGGATAGAAGTGTGACATATGGGTCATGCAGATTGTATTGGGACGGCTCTTGCAGTAGCGGCGTACATTCTCGTAAACCTCCATAAAGTTATCCCAGTTTACGGAGCACTCGAGGGTATCGAGCATAAGACCATAGTCGCCCATATCCTCACGGAGATAGGGATCGTTGAAGCGGCCTTTCTCCCAGCCCTTTGTTACAAGGCCTGTTGTGTACATTGCGCCGTAATTGTGGCAGATTTTCCAAATCTGACGGAATACATTTTTACTGAAAGATTTTTCACCCTCAGTAAAGCCTAAAAGGAGAACCCTCTTTCCGTCCTCATAGCCTCTGAGCTTAAGGAGGGAATCAATGGGCGTATCGGAAACACCGTAAAGACGGAAGCCCACTGAGGTCTCTTCGGGGTCTGAAAGACGGAAAGCTGACGGGAAACCAAATTCACCCTGCATGATTTCACGCACTGCATTTACGCCGCTGTCCCAGTCCTTGAAAACAAAGCTGAAGCGGCAACGGTTCTCCGGCATATACTTAAAGAAACGGAGGGTTACATGGGTAAGGATACCAAATGTTCCTTCACTGCCCATCATAATCTGGTCAATTGAAGGACCTGTTGCGTTTCTGGGGCACTCGTCGCTCTTGATAATGCCAACGGGAGTTACATACTCCTGACTGATTACTATATCTTCAATTTTTCCGTAATATGTAGAGTTCTGGCCTGCGCCTCTTGTAACAGCCCAGCCGCCTACTGAGGAATACTCAAAGCTCTGGGGGAAGTGTCCGCAGGTATAAGCTCTCTTTGCGCCGAAAAGTGAAACGGCATTATTGAGAATTTCCTCAAGCTTCGGACCGCTCATACCGGCTTCAACTGTGATAGTCTGATTGCGCTCACTGAACTTGATAACCTTATTGAAACGAGGACGCATATCGAGAGTTACGCCGCCGCATACGGGCTCAACGCCTCTTGTAACGGATGAACCGCCGCCGTAAACATATACGGGGATTTTCTCCTCATTACAATATTCTACGATTTTAATGATGTCCTCACGGCATCCGGGATAAAGAACAACGTCGGGAAGATTCTCAACGATATGCTTTCTAAGACGCATAAGGTCAACCATTGTCTTACCATAGGCAACGGAAAGACGGGTGTAATTATCTGTCTTAACGTTTTCTTCACCGAGAATTTCACGGAACTTTGCAATATGCTTTTCGTCAAGCTTTGATGGCATATCGAAATCGACTTTTTCAAGTCCCATTTCCTGCTTTACCTTGAAATCATCATCGGTCATGTCAAAGGTCTCTTTCATAAGCTTATAAAGCTTTCTGTTGGGAGCCTTGAACTCTGTGGGGCTACCCCATTTGAGAATTGAACGATATGAATCCTTGGGGGCTTCCTCATGGTACCAATCGGGATAAAAGTCCTCGGGCTTTTTCTTATTGAATAATGACATTTCAATACCTCCTGTTTGTTTCGGTGAATTTGGTTTATGTTGGTTTAAAAATAGTAGTTAAAGAGAAAATAATTTAATGTGCGACATTGAAGCAAACTCAGTTTGCTGCGAATTGGGTGCAGCGTCACGCTGCCAGACTCAGCTCGCCTGCACGGGAAACCCATTGATAGGGTTTCCCACACAAAAACAGTCCCCCGGACTGTTTTTGCTCCCTTCCTGATCTTTTTAAGGCAAAGGAGTTTCGCCGCCTGCGGGCGTCGAGGATGGGCTCTGCCCCTCCACCCCGCAGCCTTTTATAAAAGGTTGGCGAAAATTTCAATTTCCATTTCGGGTAAAGTAATTCCTTTTTAAAGAAACCAAGTGCGAAAACACTGCGGATTTAATCCGCAAGGCTGGCGAAAATTTTATTGATTTGTGGTTAGAGCGGAAATTATCATTCCGCATCCTTCAACCTTACTTCTTTCGGCAGTCTTGCCATATCCGTTGTCGCAACAAGCTTTGCACCGAAGAAATCATCTACTATGACATCCCCGGTTTTTAATCTCTTTGTCACCTTGACGGAATTTATCACTTTCATAGCTTCAAAAATCTTATCTTTTGGTATTTCTCCCAAAGTCTTAACAGGAAGCAAGGGAAAATCCTTAAACTTTGTAGATACGGTGGAAGTTATACTTCTGGTAGGATTTAAAACCTCCGACTTTCCGAAAGCCTCTCCCCTCTTACAGGTAGCTCCCGAAACAGTAAGCTCTCCGCCCTCATCGGTTACTGTAAGCCGGCATCCGTTGGGACAAACTATACATGTAAGCTCTCTTATCACGGCAATCACTCCATTCTGAGACTTATCTCTCCGAATCTGCCGTTTTCAGGCTTCACCGTAAGGGTTTCCATTTCGGAGGGCAGCATACGCTGATATTTTTTCTTCTTGATAACCTTTTCGTCGTTATCTATAAACACTGTCTTATTGGCACAGTCCTTGCGGACTCTGAAATAAAGAGTCAGCTCGCCCTGCTCCATAAGGTCGTAATACTGAGGTACAACATACGAAAATTCATTTTTCGGATAATCAATTTTTACCCTGTATCTCTTCTCCGGCCTATATTTTGCGGCAAATTTGCCCGCTATATCTCCGCTTTGTGAAACGTAGTCCACAAGGTCGTTAACGTGAAGAGCGTTGCCGCAGGAGAATACTCCCGGTACGCTTGTCATAAGCTTCTGGTCAACGTAGGCTCCCTTTGTAGCCGGGTCAAGCTCTACACCTAATTTTTCGGCAATCTCGTTTTCAGGAATGAGTCCTACGGAAAGAATAAGGGCATCGCAGGGAATTATACGCTCTGTTCCCTCAATGGGATTCATGTGCTCGTCAACCTGCGCAACCTCAACAGCTTCAACTCTCTTTTCACCTATTACCCTTGTAACGGTAGTTGAAAGATGAAGAGGTATATTGTAATCATCAAGACACTGGGCAACATTTCTTGCAAGACCTGCCGGGGTGTCCTTTATTTCATAAACGCCCTCAACTTCGGCTCCCTCAAGAGTAAGTCTTCGTGCCATAATCATTCCGATATCGCCGCTGCCCAAAATTACGCAGCGTTTTGTTGGCATATAGCCTAAGATATTTACAAAGTACTGGGCTGTTCCTGCATTGAATATTCCCGCAGGTCTGTCGCCGTGGATAAATACCTGACGTGATGTTCTCTCTCTGCATCCGCAGGCAAGGACAACGGCGTTGCAGGTGATATTGAGAACGCCCTGTGCGCTCTGAACCTCAAAGGAAAATGTTCCGTCGGGAAGGCGCTTTGCGTCGGTGGCAAAGGCGTTCGTAATATAATCTATATCACGCTTTACCATCTCTTTAATAAATCTTCCCGCATATTCGGGACCTGTAAGTCTTTCACCAAAGCGGACTATACCGAATCCGTCATGGATGCACTGCTTTAATATTCCGCCGAGCTTTGCCTCTCGCTCTATTATCAGAGTCCTTGCGCCGTTGTCGGCGGCGGAAATGGCAGCGGCAAGTCCCGCAGGACCTCCGCCTAAAACACAGACATCATAATGCATCATTTCGCATCGCCTCCCTTATGAGTTTTTTCAAGGACAAGCTGAGAATTTCCTCCGCTCTTTGTAACCATATCGGGAGTCATGCCCGTTTCATCGCAGATTATCTTTGTAACAAGTGGTGAACAGAATCCGCCCTGACATCTGCCCATACCCGGTCTTACACGGCGTTTAAGGGCATCAATTGAAGTTGCCGGAATAGGCGAATGGATTGCATCTATAATTTCGCCCTTGCTTATTTCCTCACAGCGGCAAATAATTACGCCGTAATCGGGATTTTCCTTGATAACCTTCTGCTTTTCCTCAAAGGAAAGAGCTGACATATGGGGAACTCTTCTTCTGTAAGGATTAAATTTCGGGTTTTTATGTATATCAACGTAGGGTTTAAGAGCATTGACGGTAATCTCGGCAATTCTCTCCGCAACAGCCGGAGCGGAAGCGAGACCCGGTGACTGTATGCCCGCTGCATGGACAAGGTTTGGCACATAGTCGGAACGCTCTATGATAAATTCTTCCTCATAAGTAGGAGCACGAACGCCTGCAAAATATGTAATTACATCGCTCTGTGAGAATCCCTTAATAAGGGGTAGATGCTTTTTGCAAATTGCATCTATATGATCCCTGTGAGTGCTGAAATCTTCTCTTTCGGGAATTTCATATGCATCGGGACCGACAAGTACGTTTCCGTCAATGGTTCTCATAACTCCGCCGCCCTTGGTATCGGAGAAAGCCTGATCAAGACCTACAAGTCCCATTGAACGTGTTACGAGATGACCTTTTTTCTTATCGAGAATTACAAGCTCGCCTTTTCTCGGATGGATGGAGAAGAATTTATCCCCTGCCATTTCTGCGATTTTATCGGCAAATGTTCCCGCAGCGTTTATAACAAGTCTCGGATAAACAGTACCCCTGTTTGTAAACACCTTGCAGATTTCATTGTCGTCAATCTCCATACCTGTTACTACGGTATTAAGTGAAACCTCTGCGCCGTTTTCCACTGCGTTTTCAGCTAACGCAACAGTGAGCTTATAAGGGGAAAGCACACCTGAGGAGGGATATATAAAAGCGCCAAGAGCTCTATCGGTAATATTGGGCTCTATCTGATGAAGGTATTCCCTTGAAATCTTTCCGCCCTCTATGCCAAGTTTTCTGGCTCTTTCGGCAAGTACCGGCTCAGCAGCTACTCCGAAAACGTGGTCGGAATAAAGAATAAGATTTCCGTAACGCTTAAAGGGAATATCAAGTTCCTTGCAAAGCTGGGTGTACATTGCATTGCCCTTTACGTTCATCTCTCCCCTGAGAGTGCCCGCATGGGATGCAATGCCGGGATGTATCATTCCGTCGTTTCGGGAAGAAGCGTGCATAGCAACGTCGCTTTCCTTATCAGCAAGGAGAATTGTGAGATTATACTTTGTAAGTTCTCTTGCAATTGCACAGCCTGTGACGCCGCCGCCGATTATCATAACGTCGGGACGTTTGCCCTCAAGAGCTCCGTCCTGAACATCAGGAACTCTCAGAGGCGGAGCGGTATAGCCCTTAAGCTTGATTTCGTTTACAACACCCTTGTATCCGAACTTAGCCGCAGCTTTTCCCGCTTTTACAATTTGCTTCCAGTCGTCCATCTCTCCCTCGAGAATGACAGACTGACGCCACTGTCTGGCATAAACCTCTTTAAAGCCCTTACGAATAAGGGCCTTCTGAACCTTTTCTATTCTTTCTGCCATGAATTTCATCACACCGTTTCAAAAAAATATTCACTGAATGACAAAAATTTTCCTTAGTTGTCCGTACATCTTGACATCAGTCTAACAATTTTGTATACTTTTGTCAACAGAACATTTGCGAACAAATAAAAATTTTTATTCAATATGCATTTTATATGTTCGTACATCTATACATTCATTCGGATATATTTAAGTTATATCTAAGGAGGAATAAACATGGTAAACAAGAACAGCCCCATACCTCTTTACATACAGGTTAAAGAAAGTATCCTGAAAGAAATTGCCGCCGAGAAGTTTCTTCCGGATTCACAGCTGCCCACAGAAAAGGAGCTTATGGAAATCTACGGCGTAGGAAGAGCCACTGTAAGAGCAGCTCTGAGTGACCTTGAATATGAGGGAAGAATAATAAAGCGCAGAGGTATTGGCACATTTGTTTCGCCTATGAGCCGTACCGCAGGATTTGAGCCACTTATTTCCCTTACTTATTTTCTCGATAGAATGGGCATCAAAAGTGACAGCATCATAGTAAAAAATGAACCCTGTCCCGCCACAGATAAAGAGCTTAGTCTTTGGGCAGATGACTTTTGGGTACACCACATCAAAAGGCTCAGGTATGCTGACAATTTAGCCGTTGCAATTGAGGACAGCTTTTTTGTAGACAAGCTTTACAATATCGTAAAGAGCATTGATTCTTCTTCATCGGTTGCCCATGCCATTTTGGAAAGCGATATTAAAATTGACAAAATCCAGCAGACTATTTATATACGTGAAGCTGAAGAACATGAGATTAAAAATTTGCCCTTAGGGAACAGCACTAGTGTTATTGAGCTTACAAGGTGGATTTACGAAAAGGGTGATGATACACCGGTAAGCTTTGTAAAATTCATTATGCCTGAATCCCTTTTGGAGTTTCCTTTCTCCACTCTTGAAAAGCGTTGATTTTCTGATTTTCATGGGGAAGTTTACGGCTTTGAAAGGAGAGTTTTCATGTATTACTGCGAAAACTGCAAGCTTCTTTTTGACAGCGACAGATGCGATTTCTGTCAAAGTGAAAAGCTTAGAAAAGCAGAGGATGTGGATTTTTGCTTTTTAACCGAAAAAGGCTCTGTTTACGGAGGAATACTCAAAAACGCTTTAACAAGCGAAAATATACCTTACAAAACTCATTGTGTAATGGACGGCTGCAAAGCAGCAATATCCGATCCAATGGTGGAAAGTGTCCGTTTCTTTGTTCCATATGCTTTTTTGAACCGTGCAAAAGAAATTGAAGAAAGTGTAATCAAAACATAAGAATAAAAAGCCGTATAAATTCCGTATGAATATATATGAAAGGACTGCGAAATTTCGCAGTCCTTAGTTTATCTATAAAGTTATCAACACAAATTTGTCCGCCGCAAGTGCTTATATAGTTGTTCCTTACGGTTAATACACACAAGAGCCCACGGCAAACAACAAATATATAAATCCACATTTTACATCGGAATCTTCTTTAAAAGCAAAAACCGTCCTTTCGGACGGTTTTTCTGATTTCCTCATTTATTTTTTCTCATCAAAGATTCCTGGTTGCTACAACATCCACGCCTGTACCGCAGACGTCCTTTATTACTATATCACCTGTTTTTACAGGCGCTTTAAGTGTCACTGAATTGAGAGCTTCCATTACCTCAAAAATCTTTCCTTTGGGTATGGAGCCGGCAGTTTTAACACTGCATCTCGGATAAGCTCCGCCCTCTGTCTTTACGGTGCTTGTAACAACTCTCATGGGATTGAGCAGCTCATTTTTACCGTATTCCTCACCTTTAAGACAGGTGTTGCCTGTAACGGCATATCCGTTTTCTTCATCAACCTTGAGGTGACATCCCTTGGGACATACAATGCAAATTAACTCTTTCATCACTTAGCCTCCTCAACGCTTACTGTAATATCTCCCTGTACCTTATCAAGAATTACCTTGGGAAGAGTGATATGCTCCATTTCACCGGGGGCAAGATGCTCTCGCTTATAGGAAGCCACGGTTTTGTCGCCGTCCTTTACCACAATGCGGAGATCTCCACTATAAACATTGCGTACACGGAAGAAAAGTTCGGCAGACTTTTCCACAGCTTCAACACGAATTCTCTGAGGAACGGTATATCCTACTCCGTCGCCGTTTGAAACTTCTATAATTCTGCCGCCTCTGCGCTTGCCGCAGGCATACTCGGCAGCAGCTGCTCCTGCACGGGAGCTTTCAGCTGTAACATAGTCAACAAGGTCATGGACATGAACAACGTTTCCGCAAGCAAAAATTCCCTCTGCCTGAGTTTCCATGTTCTCAAATACAATTGCTCCGTTTGTGCGGCGGTCAATTGTAATGCCCGCTCCTCTTGTAAGCTCGTTTTCAGGGATAAGTCCGACAGAAAGAAGAATTGTATCGCAGTCAAACTCCATTTCCGTACCGGGAATAGGTCTTCTGTTTTCGTCAACCTTTGCGACTATTGCCTTTTCAACTCTGTCCTTACCCTGAATGTCGATAATTGTATGAGAAAGATAAAGGGGTATATTATAGTCCTGAAGGCACTGTACAATATTTCTGTTAAGTCCGCCGGAATAGGGCATAACCTCAACGCAGGCAAGAACCTTTGCTCCCTCAAGGGTCATTCTTCTTGCCATAATAAGTCCGATATCACCGGAACCTAAGATGAGCACCTTTTTGCCCACCATATAGCCTTCCATATTGACGTATCTCTGAGCAGTACCTGCTGTAAATACGCCGGCGGGACGTGTTCCTGGAATACCGATTGCGCCTCTTGTACGCTCACGGCAGCCCATTGCCAAAACAATTGCCTTTGCCTTTATAAGACAGTAACCGTATTTTCCGCTTACTGCATGGATTTCATGAGTTTCAGCATTAAGGTCAAGAACCATTGTATCAAGCCAAAGCTCAATGCCGCTGCCCTCAAGCTGTGCCACAAATCTGCCCGCATATTCGGGGCCTGTAAGCTCTTCCTTAAAATAGTGAAGTCCAAAGCCGTTATGTATACACTGATTGAGTATACCTCCGGCCTCCTTGTCACGCTCGAGAATGAGAACCTTCTCAGCTCCGTTTTCCCTCGCCTTTAAAGCTGCCGCAAGACCTGCGGGGCCTCCGCCGATAACTGCTACATCATAAAGCTGTTCGTTCATCATCTCTCGCCTCCCTCTTTTGTTCTGCCTGTAAGAATTACTGTGCCTGCGCCGTCCTGCATTATCTCTTCGGGATCCTTTTTAAGCTCCCTTGCAAGAATTTCGAGAACTCTCGGTCCGCAGAATCCGCCCTGACATCTGCCCATTCCGCTGCCTGCACGACGTTTTACTCCGTCAATGCTGCAGGGAGGAATGATTTCATGGCAGGCATCTATAATTTCGCCTTCTGTTATGGTTTCGCAGCGGCAGATAACTCTGCCGTATGTGGGATTCTTCTTTACAAGCTCAGCCTTTTCCTCAGCTGAAAGCTCCTTGAATCTGATCTTACGACGCTTTGTAACGGGGTTTTCCTTTTTAGGAGCTGAAAGTCCTGCTTCCTCAAGAAGCTTTACAGCCTCTTCACCGACAGCCGCTGCTGCTGAAAGTCCGGGACTCTTCATTCCTGCAAGATCGAGGAATCCGTCAGCTGCCATTTCTATTACAAAATCTGACTGATCAGTATTTGCACGTACACCGGCAAAGTTTCTTATATTCTCTCTGAAATTAATTGAGGGAACGCTCTTTTTAGCCATTTCAGCAACAAAGGCAAGGCCTGCTGCTGTATTGGCTACGGAATCAACATCCTCGGCGTTAGGACCTACGATAAGATTTCCGTGAACTGTGGGAGAAACAAGAACACCTTTACCTACCTTTGAGGGACACTGGAAAATAACATGATTTACTCTTGTACCCTCGGTTTTATCAAGGAGGTAATATTCTCCACGGCAGGGGATGGTCTTGAAGTTCTCTTCTGCAACCATTTCATGAACTTCTCCTGCATTGACTCCCGCTGCATTTACAACATATTTTGCCTCAACATCTCCGGTGGGAGTTTTTAAAAGCCAGCCGTTTGCGGTTTTCTCTATTGCGGTAACGGGGCTGTTAAGTCTTACCTCGGCTCCGTTTTCCACTGCGTTTTCAGCCATTGCAATTGCAAATTCCCAAGGATTTACAATCGCAGCTGAAGGAGCATAAAGAGCACATTTTACGGGAGAGAGGTTAGGCTCCATTTTTGCTACCTCTTCACCGCTTATGATCTTTGCTCCGGGAACACCGTTTGCCTTTGCGTTTTCATAAAGCTTTTCAACATGAGGTACTTCCTCATCGGTAAAGGCAAGTACAAGACTTCCTATCTGCTTTCTGTGAACATCGAGATTTTCACAAATCTCCTTTGCAAGCTCTACACCTCTTACATTGAGTCTTGCCATAAGCGTGCCCGGTTCCGGGTCATAGCCTGCGTGAAGAATTGCGCTGTTGGCTTTTGTAGTACCCATTGCAACATCATTGTTCTTTTCAAGGACTACAACGGAAACCTGACGTTTTGCAAGCTCCATAGCCACCGCTGCGCCGATAACTCCGCATCCGATAACTGCTACATCTACCATTTTCCCACTCCCTTTTCAAAATAAAAAAGAGCAAAGCAAAAACACCCCAGTCTTTGGGGAATTTAGCTTTACTCTCAACCTCTGAAACAAGCCGATATTCGGTTTTAATTTGGTACAACTGAATAATACCTTATACAAAGTAAAAAATCAATAGTTTTCTTCACATTTTTCAGATAATTTTAAAAACACATCAAAAAAGCAAAGCGAAACACCTGCTATCCAAAAGTAAAGAGGGATAGCAGGTGCTCGCTTAGCTGTTTTATATGTGAAAGAAGTGAAATGAAGAAAGCCTATTTATTAATTACTTTCTCTTTTTAGTAATTACCAGAGCTGCACCGGCAAGTACTGCTACTGCTGCAAATGCGCCGATCATCATTGTGTCGCCGTTTGCAGGAGGTGTAACATTTCCGTCGTCTGTACCGGGCTCTGTGGGTGTTGTAGGATCAGTGGGTTCTGTGGGTTCTTCAACCTGAGGAACTCCGAGAAGATCACAAATCATTACAAGTGCCTGATCAGCACTAAGTCCTGCAATTGAACCGAGAACCTGATCAATAACCTGTGTGATGCTGGGATCTGTTACAAGAGAGGAAATTGCTTTCTTAATAGATGCAAAGTTATTTGCCTCTGTAATATTCTCGAAGAGATAACGGAATGTTACAAGGAATGCATCGCTCTTATTTGTCTCAAAGCCTACACGGTAATCGTTGTCAGCAGTAACACTATCCTTAACAACGGGCTTTGCTGTTGATGCAAGAAGTACCCAGTCAGGATCTGAAAGCTTAAGGCTAAGTGTAACATCTCCAATCTGAAGATTGCCAAGAAGGCTGTTAACGAGACCGATGATCATTGAAGGTTCAATCTTAAGACCTGCAAGCATATCACCTGCAAAGGAGCCGATCATACCAAGGTTGTTAGCAATGATAAGCTGAAGCTGATCATTGAGGATATTATCGTTAAGAACATGTGCAAGTTTGGGAAGAAGATCAACAAGTGTTGAAAGGGGTGCTGCTGAAAGCTTATTCTCAACAAGATCAAAGATTGGGTTAAGAATGGGAAGAATTGCTGCATCGCCCTTTGCGTTGCCTTCTGTTGCATTGAAGTTATCTGTATATTCCTTTGAAGTCATGAGGCCTTCAATATCAAGAGCCTCAAGAACAGGAAGAAGGTTTTCATATATACCATAAGTTACATTGGGAACCTTAACTTCGTTAGTAAAATCAACTGCAAGAAGTCCGCTTGTAAGCGGCACTGTCAAGCCTCTGAGAACTGCTGCAAGAGCATTTACAAAACCTTCACGGTCGCCATCCTGGAATCCGAATGTACCGTTCTCAACCTTTGTAAGATCAAGGTTTGCCCAGCATGCTGTTGAATCACTCTCTCCCTCGG
>UQGM01000056.1 GCA_900540535.1 uncultured Oscillospiraceae bacterium
AACAGCTCCCATGCTTTTTGAACAGCTTGGAGCTCAGTGCCATATTCTCAACGCCGACCCCAACGGAGTCAATATCAATGATAACTGCGGTTCAACACATATGGAGAGTCTCAGAAAATATGTGCTCAATAACTCCATGGATGTGGGAATTGCCTTTGACGGCGATGCTGACCGCTGCCTTTGCATTGATGAAAAGGGCAACGAGGTTGACGGAGATTTCATTATGGCAATCTGCGCTTCCGATATGAAAAAGCACGGAAAGCTCAAAAAGGATACCGTTATCGGAACAGTTATGACAAACCTCGGTTTTATAAAGTTCTGTCAGGCAAATGGCATCAACTTTATTCCCACAAAGGTAGGCGACCGCTATGTGCTTGAGGAGATGCTCCTTGAGGATTACAAACTTGGCGGAGAGCAGTCGGGACACGTTATTTTCGGTGACTGCGCCACTACCGGAGACGGAGAACTTACCGCCCTTAAGGTGCTTTCGGTTATGTACAGGGAGTCTGAAAAACTTTCAGAGCTTGCCAGCGTAATGAAGAAGTATCCTCAGGTAATGGTTAACGTAAAGGTAAGTCCCGAGGGAAAAATTAATTTCTATACAGATTCAAAAGTCAAAAGAGCAATCGAAAAGGCAAAGGAGAGCCTTGGCGATACAGGCAGAGTTGTTGTGCGTGTATCAGGCACTGAACCTTTGATAAGGGTCATGGCTGAAGGAGAAAATACAGACGAGATTACACAGATCGTCAACACAGCAGCTGACGAGATCAAAGCAGCTTTGGGCTGATGAATCCGAGCAGTTACAGCGCCCGGCCGCATAGGCGGTGACGAGGAAAGAGGAATATCGATTTTTCGGCGGATACCTCTTCGGCATATCCCGTGTCGCAGTGAGGTCTACAAACATACGGGTAACCGTAAAACAAAATGACCCACACAGGGTAAGAAAAAAGAAATAAATAAAAGCAAATAATAAAAATTTAAAGTGCTTAATGCTAAAGCTCAAAAGAAAATTAAGCAGAATAAATCCGCTTTTGTAATGAGACAAAGCGGATTTTTTTACTTTTATTTGATTCATAAAAAGCATGGAGCTGTTTCGCTTAAAGCAGCATAAAGGGGAGAGAGCCGATCGGAGATAAGATCATAGGCAGTTTCCGAGCTTATAGGATTTTCGTCCGAAAGTGTTTCAAATTTTTTTGATGCAATGGTAAATCCCATAGAAAAGCGATGCCTTTCATATACAGAAAAAAACTGTCCCGAATGCTCTTTAGCTGTCTTTCTGCATAGAGTGGTGGTCTCTTTACTGAGCATCAATTCATCCTGAAAATCGTACAGAGAAAAAATAAGATTACCGCTTACTTTTATTGCTGCTCCGCTTTTTGTTTCCCATACAGATAGTTCTATTTTTCCGTTTTCGGTCAGAGTGGCAGCTGCTCCTATCATACACAGAACACACCACAGTATTTCATCCGTATTGCACATTATTTTAAGGTGTGAGTCCTCCGGGATTTTAGCGCTGACGCATATGGCAGGGGAGAGCAGAAAAGTACACGCCGCCGCTGCCGGACGCAGCAGGGCGAAAATATCGTTTTGAGATTTACGGCAGTTTTCTTCCGTAAGAAATTTAAAGTTTTTAATGTCTTTTATAATGCTTCGGCATCCGGTTATGACTGCTTTCCTGTAATAATTTTCACTGACATTACAGCAATTTTTTTGACCGTTTACCGTTTTTGAAAACAAACTCTGAATTTTTTCACGGATAAATGGTTCATTTTCGTTGTTTATGGGGATACTCTTAATATATATAAGCTCTTTGAGCAATGATAAATCCAATTTAACGCACTCCTGTTCTTGGGAAATATTATTCTCAAACCGTCCTTTAAAAATTATATTTTGTTGCAAATTGACAAATATTTCAGATAGTGGTTAAATTTGTAACGAACTCCTTGCATATTTTCCTCAAAAGGGATAATATAATAGTCGGACGCCAATCAAAAAAATATTTTTTGGAGGTTGTTAAAAATGGCAATTAAAGTTGGTATCAATGGTTTCGGCCGTATCGGAAGACTCGTTTTCCGTGCAGGTCTGAACAATCCTGACATCGAGTTCGTAGGAGTTAACGATCCTTTCATGACTCCCGATTACATGGCTTACATGCTTCGTTATGACACAATGCATGGCCGCTATGAGGGCGAAATCTCCTATACTGATGACAGCATCACAGTAGACGGTAAAACAGTTAAATTCTTCGCTTGCATGAATCCTGCTGATATTCCTTGGGGCGAGGTTGGCGCTGATTATGTTGTTGAGTCAACAGGCGTTTTCACAACAACTGAGAAAGCTTCCGCTCACCTTCAGGCAGGCGCAAAGAAGGTTGTTATTTCTGCTCCTTCAAAGGACGCTCCCATGTTCGTTATGGGTGTTAACAACGATAAGTACACTAAGGACATGAACGTTGTTTCCAACGCTTCCTGCACAACAAACTGCCTTGCTCCTCTTGCAAAGGTTATCAACGATAACTTCGGCATTGTTGACGGTCTTATGACAACTGTTCACTCAACAACAGCTACTCAGAAGACAGTTGACGGTCCCTCAAAGAAGGACTGGAGAGGCGGCCGTGCAGCAGCAGGCAACATCATCCCCTCTTCAACAGGTGCAGCTAAGGCTGTTGGTAAGGTTATCCCCGAGCTTAACGGCAAGCTTACAGGTATGGCATTCCGTGTACCTACTCTTGACGTTTCTGTTGTTGACCTTACAGTTAACCTTGCAAAGCCCGCAACTTATGAGGAGATCTGCGCAGCTGTTAAGTCTGCTTCTGAGAACGAGCTCAAGGGTATCCTTGGCTACACAGATGAGGACGTTGTTTCCAGCGACTTCCTTACAGATCCCAGAACCTCAATCTTCGATGCTAAAGCAGGTATCGCTCTTACAGATTCTTTCGTAAAGCTTGTTTCCTGGTACGACAACGAGTGGGGTTACAGTAACAAAGTTCTCATGCTCATCCAGCACATGGCTAAGGTTGACGCTGAGTAATTTAACCTTTAACTTAAAAGAGGCAGACTTTATAGTCTGCCTCTTTTTGCATGCTAAGTTTATCTATGATTCTCATGGCATGTGCAGAATTTATTGTATTAAAAAATTGTTTTACATCATAATAAAAATCCGGCGGATTATTTCCGCCGGATTTTTAGGTGTGTTAGGCTTTCATTTTAAAGGACTGGCAGTCTGTGCACTGCTGCTGAGTGGGGTTAGCTTCGTGAGTACCAACTGTGATCATGTCAAGAGCGCAGTAGTTTTCGCCCTGGCAGTGGTTAGCGCAGTTTGTTACTGTGCAGGCAATGCAGTGGTTTGCTTTGCAGTTTTTGTTAGTTGTCATCATAATCCGTTACCTCCTGTTAAAGAACGGTTTTTCCTTTTTCAAAGATGTTTATTATCTTTTCCGTTCATAAATAGTATGTACCGTTTAAGTCAGTGTATTTTTGAGAAAAAATGGAATTTTATTTTTTTACGAGATGTGATAAACTATATTCACATGTTTCGTTTAAAATAAAACAAAAGATGATGCAGCGTCATAATCAGTATAAATTCATGTCCTTAAGCATATTTATTACCGAAGTATCAGCAGAAAGGACGGCGCTATTATGTTCGTTGTATCTTTTAAATCATCAAAAAAGAAATTGGCGGTACTTGCAGCCGCCGGAATAGTGCTTGTGGGCGCTTTGATATGGGCGGGTATTTCCGGAATGGCTGAGCCTACGGCAAATGTGTCCGGCATAAATTACAGTGCTGCTACAAATGATGAGAGGGTTAATTTTATTTCGCAGTTCGGCTGGGAGATAGATACCGACCCCATAGAGGTTGAGGAAGTACTTATTCCCAATGAGTTTACCGATGTTTATAAAAACTATAATGAAATTCAGAAAAAGCAGAAGCTGGACCTTGAAAAGTATAAGGGCATGAGAGTGAAACGCTGGACATATGCGGTGAAAAACTATCCCGGTTATGAGAATAAGGACGGCGTAATAAGAGCCAATATACTTGTTTATGACGGCAGGGTAATAGGCGGCGACGTGTGCTCTGTGGAGCTTGACGGATTCATGCATGGCTTTGAGAAACCAACACAGTCTGCGCCGGTAACGCAGACGCCGGAAACTCAGCAGACAACAGGCTAAAGGAGCAATAGAAGTGAAAAGCGAAAGGCTTGATAAAATCACGGCAGCAATTCTTCAGTGCGGAAGAAAAGAGGCCGGAAAATTAATAAGAGGCGGAGAAGTATCCGTTGACGGAAAAATTATAAAAGATCCTTCGGCGAAAATATTCCCCGAACAGGACAAAATATCCGTTTCGGGAAAAGAACTCTGTTTTAAGAAAAATATCTACATAATGATGAATAAACCGGCTGGCGTTGTTTCGTCAACCGATGACGGAGATGTGACGGTAATAGACATATTGCCTGATGAGCTTGTGCGCCGTGGACTTTTTCCAGCAGGAAGACTTGATAAAGATACAACGGGATTTGTACTTATAACTGATGACGGAGATTTTGCCCACAGGATGCTGTCGCCGAAAAATCATGTGTCCAAAGAGTATTTGGTGACTCTGGCAGAGCCTTTAGAAAACGGTGCCGAAGAAAAGTTTAAAGATGGCTTGGTTTTAGGTGACGGTTACAAATGCCTTCCGGCTGAAACGGTATGTATTGATGACGGTGAGCGTCTGCGATTCAAAGTTACATTAAGAGAGGGAAAATATCATCAGATAAAGCGTATGTTCGCCTCCTGCGGCAATAAAGTTATAGCTCTTCATCGCTGCGCCATGGGCGGAGTGTATCTTGATTCCTCTCTTAAAGCCGGAGAGTGCCGTGAACTGACTGCCGAGGAGCTTAGAGCTATAACGAAAAAATGATGAAATTATTGCCTATTGTGCATAAAATTTCTCTTGGAGTTCATTTGACAAAATAACGAAAAATCCTGACGAAACAGCTGCTCCAAAGGATAAAACCATTAAAAACATATGCTTGTAGTTAAAATATACAAATACTAAACCGCCTATAAAGGCGGTTTTTTGTTGTTAGAAATCAATAAAAAAAACAGTCAATAAGTTAAATTTAAAAAGATTTTCAACTTTTATTAAATTAAATATTGCAAATTTCTGTAGGATTGTGTAAAATATATAGCGTATCAGTGGGCATTATGTATAAAAAAACTCAGAATTTAAAAATTGGGGGTACATTAACTTATGTCAAACAGACTTTTTCAAGGCGTTATCCATCAGATGCGCGATGCAATTAACAGAACTATCGGAGTAGTTGACGAAACTGGAACAATCATTTCTTGCAGTGAACTGGGCCGAATAGGCGAGGTGCAGTCCGGTGCGGTTGCCGATGTATTTGTTAGCGGTGAGCCTGAGGTTATTGACAATTTTACTTATCGTACCTTTGGTTCTCATATGCATCCGGAATATGCTGTTTTTGTTGAGGGAACCGACGAACTTGCTATCCATTACACAGATGTAATCGCAGTAGCTCTCAACAGCATTAAGCAGTTCTACGATGAAAAGTATGACAGAAGCAATTTTATCAAAAATGTAATTCTGGACAACATTTTGCCCGGCGATATTTATTTGAAAGCAAGAGAACTGCGTTTCAACAACGATTCTACAAGAGTTGTTCTTCTTATCAGAATTCCCGAGCACAACGACATATCCATTTATGATGTTATTCAGAACCTGTTCCCGGATAAGACAAAGGATTTCGTTATCAACATCAACGAAACCGATATTGCTCTTGTCAAGGAAGTTCGTACAAATATCGAACCCAAAGATCTCGAGAAGCTTGCACGTTCAATTGCCGATTCTCTGAGCACAGAGTTCTACACTCATGCTCTTGTTGGTATCGGTACAACTGTTACAGGCATAAAGGATCTTGCCCGTTCCTTCAAAGAGGCACAGGTTGCTTTAGAAGTAGGCAAAGTATTTGATACTGAGAAGCCCATTGTAAGCTATGAAAATCTTGGTATTGCACGTCTTATATATCAGCTTCCCACAACACTTTGCGATATGTTCCTTCGTGAGGTTTTCAAGAGAGGTTCTATTGAAAATCTCGATCAGGAAACGCTCTTTACAATTCAGAGATTCTTTGAGAACAATCTTAACGTTTCAGAAACGTCACGTAAGCTCTTTGTCCACCGCAACACCTTGGTATACAGACTCGAAAAGATTAAGAAGCTTACCGGTCTTGACCTGAGAGAATTTGACGATGCGATTGTGTTCAAAGTAGCTCTTATGGTTAAGAAATATCTTGATTCCAATCCTGTTAAATATTAAGGTGCCTGTTTTTTAAAAGAAAAAAGGTGTGCCGATGATTGAACTCAAAAATGTATCGAAAACTTATGAGAACGGCACCAAGGCATTAAAGGATGTAACCCTGAGCATCAAGCAGGGAGAATTCGTTTTTGTAGTAGGTGCCTCAGGAGCAGGTAAGAGTACGTTTTTAAAATTGATTTTGCGTGAGGAAGTGCCGACTTCGGGCAATATATCCGTAAACGGCTATGACCTTGTAACTATCCCTAAAAAGGAAATACCGTATTTTCGTCGTACAATGGGTGTGGTTTTCCAGGACTTCCGCCTTATTCAGACAATGACCGTATTCGATAATGTGGCTTTTGCAATGCGAGTCATTGGCGCAAATGAGAGAGAGATAAGAAAAAGAGTGCCGTATGTTTTAAGCCTTGTAGGCTTGGCTTCAAAGGCAAGGAATCTTCCGGCGGAGCTTTCGGGAGGCGAGCAGCAGAGAGTTGCCCTTGCCCGTGCACTTGTAAACAATGCGGCGATGATAATTGCGGACGAACCTACGGGTAACGTTGACCCGGAGATGTCCTATGAAATTGTTGAACTTTTAAATCATATCAACGCTTCCGGAACAACTGTGGTAATGGTTACACATGAGCACGATCTTGTGCGTCAGTTCAATCACAGAACAGTTGTAATTGAAAACGGAAGCATTACCTATGACGGCGCCGGCGGAGATGATTTCGGCTTTTCAAGTGAAAGTGCGCAGCATCTTCATGAAGTCAATCTTAAAGCTGAGAAGAAGCTTAAGAGCGGCGGTATGACCGGATATTACGATATTGCAGGTGCCGATGAAACCTCGAAGTTTATAAGTTCCTATTTAACTGAAAAGGGTTATGTAAAAGATGAAAAATCCGATGAGGAAACGTCGGAAGAAACTGATAACATTTCAGCTGAAAAAGTTCCCGATATTAAAAAAGGAATTAAATTCAGCTGGAACAAACTTGCAGTAAAAATAGGAAAAGGCAAAAAAGAGGAAAAAGATACATCTGTATCTGATGATTCCAAGAAGGAAAAGGAAGAAGCAGATTCTTCTGCTTCTAATGACGATACTTTTAAAACGGAAATTGACACATCTGATAAAACGGAAGAAAATAAAGCTGCCGGCAGTGCTGAAGCCGAGGTTAAAACAGAGGAAGAGGAAAAAGTTTTAACTGAAAACGATGAAAGCACAGATAAAGCCGAGGCAGAAAACAGCTCTTCAACTGATGAAGCACAGGAAGAGGCTGTTTCAGATAACGCAGATGAAAATGAAGCTTTGTCAGCAGATGCCGAAGATGATAAGAAGTCGGAATCTACTGATGAAGCCAAAGAAAATGTTTCCGATAAAAGAAAAGAAGCTGTCCGTGATGCTTTGGGAAAGAGTATGAAAGAGTCCTTGCTGGAGGGCTATTCTTTCTATTTGAACGGACACGAAGATAAAGAAGCTAACGGAGGTGATTCCGATGCAAAGTAACGGAAAATCCCTCAGTTATCTTACAAAGGAGGGTCTTCACAACGTTTGGGCTAACCGTATGATGTCCCTTGCGTCGGTAGCGGTGCTTACCTCTTGTCTTACGATAATAGGCTGTGCTGCAATGCTGTTTTTCAATGTCAGCGCAACGTTAGACCGAATAGGAGACCAGAATGTAATTATGGCTTTTGTTGATGAAAATCTTGATGAAGCATCAACAAAGCAGGTCGGAGATAATCTCGGTAAAATTGAAAATGTAAGCAGTGTAACATTTGTTCCCAGGGAAGAATCATGGCAGGAGCAGGTTGATTCAATGGGCGACGATGTTTCCATTCTTTCAGGACTTGAAAATCCCCTCCCAAATGCTTACGAGATCACAGTTGAGAATCTTGAGCTTTTTGATGATACTGTAGCAAAAGTAAAAGCTGTCGAAAACGTTCTTGAAGTACGTGAAAACAGTCAGCTTGCTTCTCAGCTCTCACAGCTCAGCGAGTCTGTAAGCGTTGTAAGTATAGGAATGATAATTCTTTTATTCCTTGTATCTCTGTTTATTATATCAAACACTGTCCGCATAACCATGTATAACCGTCGCCTTGAAATAAGCATAATGAAAGCTGTAGGAGCTACTAACAGCTTTATTCGTTGGCCGTTTATGATAGAAGGCATGGTTCTTGGTGCTATTGCAGCCGTAGTATCATTGATACTTGTTGCAATAATTTATTCCATAGTGGCAAGTGCTTTTTCACAGTTTATATCTGTTCTTGGCATGTCGCCTTTAAGCTTTGCCGGATATTGGTGGCAGATGCTTCTGTGCTTTATTGCCGTAGGTGTTATTACCGGAATTTTCGGCAGTGTTGTTTCTATGAGAAGGTACCTTACGGAGCAGAAAGGTGAAAGTGATGAAATCTAAGTTTTTAAAGCTTTTCGTGTCTGTTTCGCTAATAGTAGCTTTGCTGTCCGCAAGCAATATGTTTCTTACAGTCGGTGCTGAAACAGTGACCGATTTGGAAGAAGAGGCAGACAGACTTGATCAGATTATCAAAGATAATGAGGCACTGCTCAATTCCATAAAGGGAGATATTACAAAGCAGTCCCAGTATGTAAGTGCAATCAACACACAGCTTTCAGCGATGAACGATAAAGTTTCATTGCTCAATTCCCGTGTTAATGAGATTAATTCAGGAATCAGTCAGCTTAATGCACAGATTGAAGATGTTAATAATCAGATAGCTCAGACTGAGGCTGATATAGACGCTGCCAATAAAAAAATCGACGAAATATATGAGCAGCTTAGCAAGCGTCTGCGTGCAATGTATATGTCCGGAGATGTTTCTGCGCTGTCCATGCTTTTAGGAGCTTCTGATTTTTCTACTTTTCTTATAAGGAGCGAACTCCTTTCAAGAATTGCCAAGCATGATGATGAGCTCGTAACCCAGATGGTTGAAGAACTCGAGAGACTTGAGCAGGAGAAAAAGGAACTGGCTTCAAAGCAGGAAGAATTAAATGTCAAGAAGCAGGAGCTGACAAAACAGCAGGCAGAGCTTCTTGAAACTCAGACTGAACTTAATTCCGAACAGTCTGCAATTCAGGCAAAGTATGATGAAGCCAATTCATATTTGTCAACTCTTGATAAGAACAGTTCAGCTTATCAGCAGGCCATAAGAGAGGCCGAAGCTAAAAAAGCTGCAATTGAAGATAAGATTCTTGAGCTTTCACAGGGCGGTTCCAGTGCCGGTGACGGAAGCGAATCTTCCGTAGGAAGCAGTCTGTACTGTCCCGTACAGGAGTCAAGTCGATATATTTCCGCTAAATTCGGAGCATATCCATGGGGCGGTTCACACAGAGGCCTTGATATAACCTGTTCCGGAGCTATGGGCAAACCCATTTATGCTGCTGAAAGCGGAACAGTTACTATTGCAAGCTATCAGGGCGATTTGGGTAATTATGTTCTTATTGACCATGGCGGAGGAGTAAAAACCGGTTATGCACATAACTCTTCTCTTGTAGTATCAGTTGGTCAGCATGTTGAAAGAGGTCAGCTGATATCTTATATGGGAAGTACCGGATATTCTTTCGGACCTCATTGCCATTTTGTTTTGATTAAAAACGGACAATATGTAAATCCGGAACCCTATCTTCCGTCAATGCCGTATTATCCGTAATAGAAAACTATTGTAATTTAAGACTGTAAGATAGGAGAGCGCTATGAATAAAAAAGTTTCAATCGGTGTATTGCTCGCCATTGTTTTCATTTCCATAGCAGCTACCATAGCTGTTACTATGTCTGTGTCCATTGCTATTTACAATAAGCTTATTGTGGATTTACCAGGAAGAGCACAGATGTATTCGGGACTCACTGAACTGGACGAGCTTGTAAGAAAAGAATATTTTGGTACAATTGACAGTGATGCTTTAAGCAGTAAGACTTCTGCCGGATATGTAAGCGGTCTGGGTGATCCGAACAGCTTTTATATGACCGCTGAGGAGTATGTTTCCTATTACAGTAAGCTTCAGGGAAAAACTTATGGAATCGGCGCAAGAGTTTGTCTTGATCCGGAAACAGGCTATATTTATGTAGCTAAGGTTTTTGACAATTCTCCGGCCTATACCAGTGGTTTACGTGAAGGCGACAGAATAACAGCAGTTGAAGGCGTTGCAGCTACTGCTTCTAATTATAATACTTTAGTAGAACAGCTTACAGGTAAAAAGCTCAGTTCTGTAAAGCTTACTTATCTTCGTAACGGAAATACAACAGAAGCAAGCATTGTTAAAGGCAACAGCGGTCAGTCTGTATTCTTTGAAGATATGGGCGAAGTTGCATATATCAGAATAACTGAGTTTTACAGCAATACTCCTACTCAGCTCGCTTCTGCTTTAGAGAAGGTAACCGGTTCAACTACTTATAAGAGTATTATCTTAGACGTCAGAGGCAACTATGAGGGCAATCTTGAGTATGCCGTTAAAGCGCTCGATCTTATTGTTCCCACTGCCGCTGAAGGTCAGGGCTCCGTTGCTAAAGTAATTGATAAAAACGGAGAAGAAATTGCAACATATACATCTGATGCTCAGACTATCACAATGCCTATGATTGTGTTGACAGACAACAGCACAGCTGGTCCTGCCGAGCTTTTTGCCTGTGACCTGAGAGACTTCGGAAAAGCACAGATACTCGGTGAAACCACAAAAGGCGTAGGTACGGCAACTGAACTTTTCCAGCTTAAGGATGGCAGCGCAGTACTTCTTACAATAGGCGAAATTATCCCGTATAAGAGTGAATCCTATAACGGCAAGGGTGTTGTTCCGGATTATCAGGTAGAGCTTTCAGCTGATAAAAAAGCCAAATTTGAAATGCTCACTTCTCAGGAAGATACTCAGCTTCAGGAAGCTGTTAAGCTTTTAAGTTCCAGCAGTACATCTTCCGGAACCAATACTCAGCAGTAAATAATTTATAATAGTTTAAATGCAGCAGCGCAGAGAAAACTCTGCGCTGCTTTTGTCTTTTTGGTAGTGCAGGTGCATATTCATTAGTGAAATGAGGTGAAAGAATGTTTGCTGTTGTAAAATTCGATCAGGAGCCAAAAGGACTCTTCAAAAAGCTCTTTTGGAGATTTTCAAAAAGGGAAGTAAACGCTGAAAAAGTATCAGTAGCGCCGGGAGTGTTTTTCTTTTTCCTCAGGTGCAATTTTACACCTGAACATGCAGACTGGGATTTAATAGAAGATGCTGCGGGAGCAATGAAAAACAGATTGATTTTTCCGGAAGATATAAGAATACCGGAAAAGTTTACACCCCTTCTATTAGAAAAATTAAGGCAAAGAGCATTTATTAAAACTGCGCTTAAAATACTGAAAAGTGAAAAATGTGAATCCGTCACAATTGATGACAGAAACGGCATTTTTATAAATGATATAGAGAATTTTGTAAACTTAGCTCCTCTAATACGTGTTATAACCAATACTCCTGAGCGTTACGACAGCGTATGCGAAAGGATTATGGAAAAAAGCGGTGCTACACTTTTGCTGTGTGATGAAAATGCAGATTTAGGCAGAACGTGGCTGGTTACTTACAGGGGCGGATCATGGCATGGGGAGAGTATAAAAGCTATAACGGCTGCTGATGTCTGCTTTGGAGCCGAAAAGCTTATACGGTTATCAAAGCTGAATTTTAATGAGGAATATTTGTCTCTCGTGCCGGAAGGGATTGACCGTGACAAATTTCTTCCAGCTCTCTATGAATATTCACACGCAGACTTTTTGGAAAACACGCTTTTTGCCTTTGAGAAAGCCTGCGGGACTTGACAGAACACCGCTCTTTCTATTATAATAATTCGGTATCCGTATAGATTTTTCAGTGTTTTTAAACCTGATTAAACGGCAAAAACGGACTGTTCCTTCCGCACGGTTCAGTCTTTATATTTATAATAAATCAAAGAGCGGAGAAAAGGTGGCTTATAAAAATGGCAAAAGAAATCATTTTGACCTATGCAGGCAAAAAAGAGCTTGAGGAGGAACTGGAGCAATTAAAAACCGTCGGCCGAAAGGACGTTGCCGATAAAATTAAGGTTGCCCTTTCTTTCGGCGACCTTTCAGAAAACAGTGAATACGATGAAGCCAAAAGTGAACAGGGTAAGCTGGAAGCACGCATCAGCGAAATCGAGGATATGCTTTCAAGAGTTAAGGTTCTCGATGAGGATCAGCTCAGCAGCGATATAATTCACGTTGGTTCAAAAGTTAAAATAAAAGACCTTGAAGACGGCGAAATTCTCGATTATCAGATAGTTGGTTTTTCACAGGCTGATCCCGGCAACGGACGTATATCGGATGAATCTCCCGTAGGTAAAGCACTTGTAGGACATAAGGTCGGCGAAACTGTTGAAGCAGAAACGCCCTCCGGCATCCTGTCATTCGATATTCTTGAGATATCCAAATGATTAATGGGCGGGGGACGCAGGTTCTCCGCCGTGTTTTTTGTAAACTGAAATAAATAAAAATTGAGGAGAAATAAAATGTCAGAAGAACTTAACCGCAGCGCACAGGCGCCGGAAACTGAAGAAGTACAGCAGGACGTAAACGAACTTAGACAGATAAGACTTGATAAGCTCCGTGAGCTTCAGGCAGCAGGAAAAGATCCATTTACAATTACAAAAGCATATCCCACAATCAGCGCAGCAGAAATTACTGAAAGATTTGAAGAGCTCGAAAATACAGATGTATGCATCTGCGGCAGAATGATGACCCGCAGAGATATGGGTAAGGCAAACTTTATCGATGTCCGTGACCGTTCAGGCAGAATGCAGGTTTATGTCCGCATCAACGATGTCGGAGAGGATGTATTCGCAGAGTACAAGAAATGGGATCTCGGTGATATAATCGAAGTTAAGGGATTTGTTTTCCGCACACGCAGAGGCGAGATCTCCGTTCATGCAAAGGAGCTCAGACTTCTTTCAAAGTCACTTCTTCCTCTTCCTGAGAAATTCCACGGGCTGTAGAGGTCTAGGATGCGGGCGAAGTTGTTCGGGTCGCCCACGTCCATCGCGTTGGCCAGTGTCGGAACCGACGGCCGGGGTCGGTAGCTGCCCGTGCGGAGGTATTCGTAAAAGGTGTCGTTGGCGTTGTTGGCGGCGATGAAGCGGTCGACCGGCAGCCCCATGCGTCGGGCGAACAACCCTGCGGTGAGGTTGCCGAAGTTGCCGCTCGGCACGCTCACCACGATCGGCGAGGTTACGCCCTGTGCGCGCAATTGCGCATAGGCGTGGAAGAAATAGAAGGTCTGGGGCAGGAACCGCGCCACGTTGATCGAGTTGGCCGATGTGAGCCGCATCCGTCGTTTAAGCTCCGTATCCGCAAAGGCGCTCTTGACCAGCCGTTGGCAGTCGTCGAACGTGCCTTCGATCTCCAACGCCGTGACGTTGCGTCCCAGCGTCGTGAACTGCTTCTCCTGAATGTCGCTTACGCGCCCTTTGGGGTAGAGTACCACTACGTCGATGCC
>UQGM01000057.1 GCA_900540535.1 uncultured Oscillospiraceae bacterium
GACTCGAACCCCGGACCGACCGGTTATGAGCCGGTTGCTCTAACCAACTGAGCTAATGGCCCGCTTGAACATCGCACAAATAATATCAGCGACATCAGCAAGAGATATAATACCATTTCAAACACAATTTGTCAACAAATTTTTTCACAGTATTTTAAATAAAAAAATATAATAAAAATTTTCAAATCATATTAACTATTGTTTGGATATTTCAAAAAAAAATGGTATAATGTGTTGCAGCAAAATATTTAAACCCAAATGACTTTTCCACAGGAGGGCTAACAACATGGATTACATTGATTACAAAATTTTAAAGGAACTTAAAGCAAATGCCAGAGAAAAAGCTTCGGTCATAAGCGAAAAAATCGGTCTTTCAGTTTCTACTGTCATTGACAGAATCAGAAAAATGGAGGACAGCGGAATTATCTCCGGATATACTGTTAAAATAAATCAGAAAAAAACAGGAAATGATATGACTGCTCTTATGGAAGTAAGTCTTGAACATCCCAAATACTACGATGAATTTACCGAGATGATCCGCAATAATCCCAATATAGTAGACTGCTACTATCTCACCGGAGAATTCGATTTCATCCTCAAGGTTATAACAGATTCTTCCGACAGCCTTGAAATGATTCATCGAAATATCAAGAGCATGGACGGAGTTTCCGCTACCAATACTCATTTTGTGCTTAAGAGCGTAAAAAATGAGTTCTCCATTCTCCCCACTATCGAAAAGGATTAACTTTTACTTAACACTGGAGTTGTTATTTTAATGCAAAGCTATAAACGTGTATATGCCGAAATAAGTCTTGACGCCATAAGACACAATATGGCTGAAATAAAAAGACATGTGGGAAGCGATACAAAAGTTATGGCCATAATCAAAGCTGACGGATACGGTCACGGAGCAGTTGCTGTTGCAAAAGCTCTTGATGATATGGCTGATTATTACGGTGTTGCAATTCTGGAAGAAGCAATCGAACTGCGTAAAAACGGAATTGATAAACCCCTGCTGATTTTAGGATATACTTCCCCCAGACAGTTTGCGGATCTTGTTACCCACCGTGTAACCCAGACTATTTTTGATTTGGAATCCGCAAAAAAACTTTCGGAAATCGCTGTTTCCCTGAATATGACAGCAAATATCCACATTGCCGTAGATACGGGAATGAACAGAATCGGATTTAAAACAGAAAAGGAAAGCCTTGATATCATTAAGCAGATCTATTCCCTGCCCAATATTTTTATCGAAGGCGCATTCACTCACTTTGCAACAGCTGACGAAGAAGATAAAACTTTTGCAAATGAGCAGTACAGACGTTTTAAAGAGTTTACCGATTATCTTGAAGAAAACGGTATTCCAATTCCCATAAAGCATATTTGCAACAGTGCAGGAATAATCGATTTCGATTACAAGCTCGATATGGTTCGTGCCGGAATAATCCTCTACGGTCTTTATCCTTCTGAAGAAGTAAACAAAGAGACAATTAAACTTAAACCTGCCATGAAATTAAAGACCCATGTCATCTTTGTAAAAGATGTGGATTCAGGTCACGGAATCAGCTACGGTTTAACTTTTGTCACCGATAAGAAAACTAAAATAGCAACTTTACCGGTCGGATATGCCGACGGATATCCCCGTGCTCTTTCCTCAAAGGGTCATGTTATTATCAACGGTCAATATGCTCCCATTCTCGGCAGAGTATGCATGGATCAGATGATGGTTGATGTTACGGGAATAGACAATATAAAAATTGAAAACGACGTCACTCTTCTGGGCAGTGAAGGAAACTGTACAATAACCGCAGAAGAACTCGGCAATATGTCTGAAAGCTTCAATTATGAGTTTATATGCGGCGTCGGAAAACGTGTTCCCCGCATTTATGTGCTTGGCGGAAAGGTATACGAAACCTTTTAAAAGGTATATACAGCATCCAAGTAAAATTATAATGACAAAAGCAGCTTTGATTAAAAATCAAAGCTGCTTTTTTTGCTGCTGTTTATCTTTTTGCTTTTTTAAGCGCTTCTGCCAGATACTTACCTGTATATGACTTCTTACACTTTGCAACTTCCTCGGGAGTTCCCGTTGCCACAATGGTTCCGCCGCCGCTTCCGCCCTCCGGTCCGAGGTCGATAATATAATCGGCAGTTTTTATTACATCGAGATTATGCTCGATTACCACCACTGTATTTCCCTTTTCAACAAGCTTTTCCAAAACCTCTATAAGCCTGTGAACATCGGCGGTATGAAGTCCCGTTGTGGGTTCGTCAAGAATATATATGGTTCTGCCAGTAGCATATCTTGAAAGCTCAGTTGAAAGCTTGACTCTCTGAGCCTCGCCTCCGGAAAGAGTTGTAGCAGGCTGACCTACCTTTACATATCCAAGACCTACTTCATAAAGAGTTCTGAGCTTACGCTCTATCTTCGGAACAGCTGAGAAGAAATTCATAGCCTCTTCAACAGTCATTTCCAAAACATCATATATGCTCTTACCCTTATATTTTACCTCAAGAGTTTCACGGTTATATCGTGCACCTTTACATACATCACAGGGCACGTATATATCAGCAAGGAAATGCATCTCGATTTTTACTATTCCGTCTCCCTGACAGGCTTCGCATCTTCCACCCTTAACGTTAAATGAAAAACGTCCGGCATTAAAGCCTCTTATTTTTGCATCCTGTGTGGAGGCAAAAAGCTCTCTAATATCATTGAAAACGCCTGTATATGTGGCAGGGTTTGAACGTGGCGTTCTGCCTATGGGTGACTGGTCAATATCGATAACCTTGTCGAGAGCTTCAATGCCATCAATTGCATCATGGTCGCCGTATGCCTTTTTAGCTCCGTTAAGCTCGTTTGCAAGGCGTTTATAAAGGATTTCATTTACAAGAGATGATTTTCCCGAACCTGAAACGCCTGTAACACAGGTGAAAGTACCCAAGGGGATTTTTACATCCACATTTTTAAGGTTATTTTCCCTTGCTCCCTTAATGGTAAGAAAATTGCCGTTGCCCTTTCGGCGCTCCTCAGGAACAGGTATATACTTTTTACCGCTGAGATACTGTCCGGTCAAAGATTTTTCGCATTTCATAATTTCGTCAACAGTTCCGCAGCAGACAATTTCTCCGCCGTGTATTCCCGCTCCGGGGCCTACATCAACAATATAATCGGCAGCAAACATTGTTTCATCATCATGCTCAACTACAATAAGAGTATTACCAATATCACGAAGATGCTTAAGTGTTGACAAAAGCTTTTCGTTATCACGCTGGTGAAGTCCGATACTGGGCTCGTCCAGAATATAGAGAACACCCATAAGTGAAGAGCCAATCTGAGTTGCAAGGCGTATTCTCTGGCTTTCTCCTCCCGAGAGTGTTCCCGAAGAACGGGAAAGGGTGAGATAATCAAGTCCTACACTTGAAAGGAATTTAAGTCGTTCCCTTATCTCCTTTAAAATAGGCTCTGCAATAACCTTTTCCCTGCCTTCAAGATTTAGATTCTCTGCTAATTTATAAGCTTCATTTATTGAAAGATTTGAAAACTCGTCAATATTTATTCCGCCTACGGTAACTGCCAAGGATTCCGCACGCAGTCTTGCTCCGTGACAGGTAGGACACTTTTTGCGGCTCATAAACTGCTCTATCTCAGCTCTCGACCATTCACTTGAGGTTTCGTTATATCTTCTTTCAAGATTATTTACAAGTCCCTCAAACTCAGCCATATATGTGCCTGTTCCGTACTCACTTGTACGGTGAAGCTTTATCTTTTTGCCCTTTGTGCCATAAAGAATTGCATCTACTGCTTCCTTGGGCAAATCTTTGACAGGAGTATCAAGAGAAAATCCGTAATGATTTGCCAAGCCCTCAAAATACATCTGAGCTATTGTACCGCCCTCGGCATTGCTCCAGCCCGAAGCCTTAATAGCTCCTCCCCTTATGGAAAGCGATTTATCGGGTATTATAAGGTTTTCGTCAACCTTCATGAATATTGCAAGGCCTGAACAGGTTGGACATGCGCCAAAGGGATTATTAAAAGAAAACATTCTCGGTGAAAGCTCTTCAATACTTGTTCCGTGTTCGGGACAGGCATAATTCTGAGAAAAGAGAAGCTCTTCTCCCCCGATTACATCTACAAGAATTGTTCCGCCGGAAAGAGAGGATGCAGTTTCAACAGAATCTGCAAGACGTCCTCTGATGCTGTCTTTAACTACAAGACGGTCAACTATGATTTCAATTGTATGCTTTTTATTCTTTTCGAGAGTTATTGTCTCCGAAAGGTCGTAAACATTGCCGTCAATACGCACCCTTACATAGCCCGAACGCCTTGCGGCATCAAGCTCCTTTACATGCTCACCTTTTCTGCCCTTTACAACCGCTGCCATAATCTGAATTTTGGTTCCCTCAGGCAGGGCAAGAATTTTATCTACAATCTGGTCAACAGTCTGCTGCTTTATCTCTCTTCCGCAGACAGGACAATGAGGTATACCTACCCTTGCATACAAAAGTCGCAGATAATCATAAATCTCCGTAACAGTACCTACTGTTGAACGTGGATTTTTAGATGTGGTTTTCTGATCGATTGAGATTGCCGGAGAAAGTCCCTCAATATAGTCCATATCGGGCTTTTCCATCTGACCGAGGAACTGTCTTGCATAAGAAGACAGGGATTCAACATAACGTCTTTGTCCCTCTGCATAAATGGTATCAAAAGCCAATGAGGATTTACCGGAACCTGAAAGTCCTGTAAAAACCACAAGCTTATCCCTCGGGATTTCCACATCAACATTTTTTAAATTGTGCTCTCTTGCACCTTTGACAAAAATATTTTTAAGCGCCACTTGGATGCTCCTTTTCACATTCATCTTGAACATTTGTTCTTTGCGTATTATACCCCTTTTTTCTCCTTTATGTCAATAGGAAAGAACAGGCACTTTTAAGATAATAAACATGAAAAGCAGCCCCATTTTAAAGGCTGCTTACTTTTAAATATCTTGGGAATATTTATCACATTTAAACATGGAAAAATTTACAGGAGTTTGATGCACTCATCAAGTATTGCATTAGCTACGGATTCTTTTGATTGCAAAGGCAATTCCTTAACCTCAGACTTAGTTATTACAGTGATAATGTTTGTATCAACGCCGAAACCCGCTCCTTCAGTTTTCAGATTATTGGCACAGATCATATCTATATTCTTGCTTTGCAGCTTTCTTTTGCTGTTTTCAATCATATTCTGTGTTTCCATTGAAAATCCGCATATAACCTGTCCGTCAGTACGGTGTTCACCTAAATATTTTAAAATATCCTGAGTACGCTTAAGAGGAATCGATAAATCATTATCTGATTTCTTCATTTTCTGGTCGTTATACTCGGCAGGTGTATAATCTGCAACTGCGGCGGCTTTGAAAATCAAGTCTGATTTCGGTGCAAGGGATGTAACTGCATCAAACATATCCTGAGCAGATACAACGTTTACTGTTTTCACAAATGCCGGTGGTGTTACGGACAGTGGTCCGCATACTAATGTGACATCCGCTCCACGGAGCATTGCCATTTTTGCAATGGCACATCCCATTTTTCCGCTTGAGTGATTTGTCAGATACCGCACAGGATCCAAAGCTTCCTGTGTAGGTCCGGCAGTAACCAGCACTCTTTTACCTTCTAAATCATGAGGCATTGCTAAAAAGCGCATAACATAATCGAGCAACACCTCCGGCTCCGGAAGCTTTCCTTTGCCCACAGCTCCGCAGGCAAGTCTTCCGCTGGCAGGAGGAATAATTTCCCAGCCGTAATGCTCGAGGAGTTTAAGATTATCCTGTGTGACGGGATTTTCAAACATATTGGTATTCATTGCCGGAGCAATAAGCTTAGGACAGCGGCACGCAAGTACAGTTGTAGTAAGCATATCATCCGCCAGACCATGGGCGAATTTTGCACAGACATTTGCAGTTGCAGGCGCAACAATCACCAAGTCTGTACGCTCGGCAAGTGCAATATGCTCAACCTGATGAGAAAAATTACGGTCAAAGGTATCCACCATTACCCTTCGTCCTGTAAGCTGTTCGAAGGTAAGGGGTGTTACAAACTCGGTGGCATTTTTTGTCATAACCACTTCTACTGCGGCATGCTGCTTTATCAAAGCCGAAGCCAGTGCCGCTGCTTTATATGCAGCTATTCCTCCGCTTACACCCAGAAGCACGGTTTTTCCTTTCAGCATAAGTAATTCCTCCCATACGGATGATATATTTTTATTAATTTAAGTAAAAACTTTTCTTTATGTGCAGCAGTTCAACGCCTGTCGCAAAAATTATTATAGTCAATTTTCCGTACAGTGTAAAGCTCTTATTTAATCTTGAATTTTCCACATTGTTTGCTATAATATTCAAGGAGTTTTTCTCCGTAAAATGCGCTGTATCCGCAGAATGCGGAACGGCAGCAGGAGGTAATTTAATATGAAAAAGAAGCATTTGGACACCAGGTACCTTGTATCCCTTGCCATGATGTGCGCTGTACTTTTGGTTCTGGGTATGACCGGAATCGGATTTATTCAGCTTCCGGTAATCAAAGCCACTACAATGCACATACCGGTAATTTTAGGCGCCATTCTTCTCGGACCCGGAGCCGGAGCGGTTTTGGGCGGAGTTTTCGGTCTTTGCTCCATTTGGGCTAACACAACTGCACCGGGACTGCTTTCCTTTGCGTTTTCACCTTTTATGACAACAGAAGGACTGCCCGGAGTGCTTAAAAGCCTTTGGATTGCGCTTGTGTGCCGTATTCTCCTTGGGGTATTGGCAGGCTGGTTCTGGAAACTGTTCAAAAAAGTACTGAAGAAAGATTATGTGGCTCTCCCCGTAACGGCTGCTTTGGCAAGCGTTTGCCATACAATTCTTGTAATGGGCAGCATTTACATACTTCTTGCCCAGCAGTATGCAGATGCCAAAAACGTAGCTGCATCGGCTGTATTTGACCTCGTTTTAGGCACAATTGTAGCTTCAGGAATTCCGGAAGCCATTGCTGCGGCAATTCTGGTAACCGGAATAGGAAAAGCCTTACTGAATATATCAAAACGCATCAAAAAACATTAACGGAGGAATCGCTTTTGCTTTTAGCTATTGATATCGGGAACACTAATATAGTTATCGGCTTTATGGAAAATGATAAGATTCTCTTTGAAGCGAGAATTGCTACCGATAAGCTTCGCACTGCGGATCAGTACAGTGTGGAAATCAAAAATATGATGAGAGCTTACGGAGTTGAAAATACAGATATCGAAGACTGCATTATTTCATCTGTTGTACCGCCTGTCCTTGATTCTGTCCGCACCGGAGTGATAAAAATCATCGGCAAAAATCCCATGGTTGTAGGCCCCGGACTTAAAACCGGACTGAATATTCATATGGATAATCCATCTCAGGTGGGCAGTGATCGAATAGTAATTGCAGTAGCTGCACTGGCTGAGTATTCCGCTCCCCTTATTCTTATGGATTTAGGTACTGCAACTACAATTGAGGTTGTAGCGCCTGAAAACATATATATTGGCGGTGTCATTTTCCCGGGAGTTCAGATTTCTCTTGAAGCTTTGGCTAGCCATGCTTCACAGCTTCCCGGCATCAGCCTTGATAAGCCTAAAAAAGTAATAGGTAAAAATACCGTTGACTGTATGCGAAGCGGAATTATGTACGGTACTGCGGCAATGCTTGACGGCTTAATAGAGCGAATGGAAGAAGAACTTGGTCAGCCGGCAACAGTTATTGCAACAGGTGGTATAGCGCAGTTCATCCTCCCCCTTTGTCACAGAAAAATAATCCTCGAAAATGATTTGCTCCTTAAAGGGCTAAATATTATCTACAAAAAGAATAAACGCTAAACATAAAACCGGTCGCAGCTGCGGCCGGTTTTACTGATGTTATCATATAAATTATTTATTTGCCTCTTCTGAGCTTTTCTATTCTGTCACGAAGATATGCAGCATGCTCGAACTCCAGAATCTTAGCGGCAGCTTTCATTTCAGCTGTAAGACGTACAATAAGTGCTTCTCTCTCCTTACGGCTGAGCTTGCTGTCAGGCTTTTTGCCGTCAGAGGACTTGGAGGTAATTTCAATGACATCTCTTACATCCTTCTTTATGGTCTGAGGTGTAATTGAATGTTCCTCATTATATTTCATCTGCTTTTCACGGCGGCGGAATGTTTCCTTTATAGCCGCTTCCATAGACGGAGTTACGCTGTCGGCATACATTATAACCTCGCCTTCGGCGTTTCTCGCCGCTCTTCCCACAGTCTGAATAAGAGAAGTCTCTGAACGCAGGAAGCCCTCCTTATCGGCGTCAAGGATGATTACAAGGGACACCTCGGGAATATCCAGTCCCTCACGAAGGAGGTTAATTCCCACAAGTACGTCAAACTCACCAAGTCTTAAATCACGGATAATTTCCATTCTCTCAATTGTATCAACGTCGTGATGCATATATCTGACTTTAATTCCGAGATTTTCGAGATAATCCGTTAAATCCTCCGCCATTTTCTTTGTAAGAGTGGTAATGAGGACACGTTCCTGTTTCTGGGTTCTGATATTTATCTGAGAAATTATATCGTCAATCTGTCCTTCAGTAGGTTTAACTATTATTTCAGGGTCAAGGAGTCCCGTAGGTCTGATAACCTGCTCCGCAATACGGCTGCTTCTCTCACGCTCAAAGGGACCGGGAGTTGCGCTGACGAAAATCTTCTGACCCACTTTCTTATAAAACTCATCAAAGGTAAGAGGTCTGTTATCAAATGCCGACGGCAGACGGAAACCAAACTCTACAAGGGTTTCCTTTCTTGAACGATCGCCGCCGTACATGGCTCTTACCTGAGGCAGTGTAACGTGGGATTCATCAACAAAGAGCACAAAATCTTCAGGGAAATAATCGAGGAGGGTACAGGGAGCCGCTCCCGGCTCTCTGCCGGACATAACTCTCGAATAGTTTTCTATTCCTTTGCAGAAGCCCGTTTCACGAAGCATTTCCATATCATAAGTCGTACGCTGTCTTATTCGCTGAGCTTCAAGGAGTTTTCCTTTACTCTCAAATTCACGGCATCTTTCTTCCATTTCGGCGTTTATCTCTTCAATGGCCTTTTCCATCTTTTCCCCGGAAACAACATAGTGGGATGCAGGATAAATAGCCGCATGGGACAATACGCCTTTGACCTCTCCGGTGAGAGCTTTTATTTCGCTGATTCTCTCAATTTCATCTCCGAAAAATTCAACTCTTATGGCGTTCTCATTTGAATAAGCCGGGAAAATCTCAACAACATCTCCACGGACACGGAACTTATTTCGGATGAAATTTATATCGTTTCGCTCATACTGAATATCCACAAGCTTTTCTATAAGTTCATCACGGCTTTTTTCCATCCCCGGACGCAGTGATATTACCATGCTTCGGTAATCTATTGGGTCACCAAGGCTGTAAATACAGGAAACACTGGCAACTATTATTACATCACGTCTTTCCGACAAAGCAGATGTTGCCGAGTGACGAAGCTTATCAATTTCATCATTGATTGCAGAGTCTTTTTCTATATAGGTATCAGTTGTAGGAATATAGGCTTCCGGCTGATAGTAGTCGTAATAGGAAACAAAATATTCGACTGCATTTTCCGGGAAAAACTCACGGAATTCAGAACAAAGCTGTGCAGCAAGAGTTTTATTATGGGCAAGTACCAGTGTCGGACGGTTAACCTCAGCGATAATATTCGCCATTGTAAAAGTCTTACCCGAACCGGTAACTCCGAGAAGAGTCTGCTCCTTAAATCCCTGATTCAATCCGTCAACAAGCTGTGAAATTGCCTCTGGCTGATCTCCCATGGGTTTATAGGGAGCCACAAGCTTAAATTTATCCATTAACATTCTCCTCTCACTGAAAAACAGGTGCAAATTTTGCACTGGATGCCATAGAGCACCAATCACCGCCGGCAACAATAATATGGTCGGTAAGCTTTACATCTATACTGCTGAAAAGTGAAACAAGCATGAAAGTGGTTTCTACATCTTCTTTTGATGGCGCTGGAACTCCGTTTGGATGATTATGGGCGATTATGACCGATGATGCATTGCTTCTTATTGCAAGCTCCACTAAATTTCTCCTGTTTATCTCACCCATATTAACGGAACCTTCCGCCACAATACAGCAGTTCTTCACTGCGCACTTATTATCAAGACACAAAAGCACGATATTTTCCTTGGTCTTGCCTACAAAATAAGGCAGCAGATATGCAGCAACCTTTTCGGGAGTATCCAAAACCTTTATATTTTCCTGCTTATCCTTTAAATACACTCTGGTTATTTCAGGAATAAGATGCAAAAATGCCGCCGTGCGCTCACCGACTCCCTTTACTTTCATCAGCTCATCCACAGGTGCTTCCAGTACAGCGGAAAGTGAACCGAATCTGTCCATAAGTCTGTGAGCAGTTTCGTTTGTATCACTTCTCGGAATTGTATAAAAGAGAAGCATCTCAAGGACATTATGGGACTGAAAATTATCAAGACCGTTTTTCAGAAAAGTTTCCCTTAAACGCTTTCTGTGTCCTTCGTGCATCCCGGTATACTCCTCTCAAAACAAATTTATAAATTCAAAATTCAATTAGCATTATATATCATTTTACTACTTTTGAAAAGTGACAAAAAATGATATAATATTTATTAAATTACCAATTAACAAGCAGGGAGATTATTGTGAAAAGCTTTACCATAGAACAAAACGACGCAGGACAGCGTCTTGATAAATTTCTTTCCAAGGCAGTACCCGCACTGCCTCAGTCACTGATGTATAAATACATCAGAACAAAGCGAATTAAGGTTAACCGCAAGCGTGGAGAAATTTCAACACGCCTTTCAGTAGGCGATGTCATAGACCTCTATATTAACGATGAATTTTTTGTGGCTCCTCCTAAAAAATATGATTTTATGACTGCTTCAAAAAATCTCGATATCATTTATGAAGATGAAAACATCATGCTCCTTGATAAAAAAGCGGGCATTCTTTCTCATCCCAACGAGGGCGAATACGGCGATACACTTATTTCAAGGGTAAAAAGGTATCTATATGAAAAGGGGGAATACAACCCGGAAAACGAAAATTCCTTTGCTCCTGCCCTTGCTAACAGAATAGACAGAAACACAGGCGGAATCGTCATTGCAGCTAAAAATGCACAGTCTTTGAGAATTCTCAATCAAAAAATAAAAGACCGTGAACTTACAAAGCTTTATCTGTGCATTGTTCACGGCAAGCTCCCCAAAAAAGAAGATGTTATTGACGGATATCTTTTCAAAGATGAAAAGAAGAATATGGTATTTATTTCAGATTCACCGTCAAAGGGCTCAAAATATATAAAGACCAAGTATAAGGTTTTAGGATACAAAAACGGCCTGAGCCTTCTTGAAATCGATCTTCTGACAGGACGCACTCACCAAATCAGAGCGCATATGGCGTCCATAGGTCATCCCCTTTTAGGAGACGGAAAATACGGCAGAAACAGCTACAATAAAGGCAGCGGATACAAAAAGCAGGCACTTTATTCATACAAGCTGATTTTCAATTTCACAACCCCGGCGGATATACTGGATTATCTTGACGGCAAAGCCTTTGAAGTACCGTCTGTATGGTTCGCTGAAGATTTTAAAAACGGAAAAATTAATTTTTAATCTCCGTCTTTTTAAAAAATTTACATTTATCTTGACCGTGCTGATATAATGAAGTACAATAAAGATTGTTGATTTGTACATTTATATATTATAAATAGGCTCATGCCTTAATTTCAATATTACGGTTATTTTTTACATCACAAATAACTGCATAAATACTTTTGCTGCTTTAATCCTAAAGCGGCAAGGGTATTATTTATCTAAAAATCATTTCCAATTTACTTTATACAAGACAATCGGGTGTGTTACTTAATGAAAAAATTACTGGACTTCGTTCCTGTTGATATAATCCCTTACCACAAGGGTCTTATTTTTATTCAGAAAATTAATATTGAAAATTCCGGCGCAAAACTTCGGATTTTAGGATGCAATTTTGAAACCAGAGAAATAAATACGCTGACTAAAAGCGCTTATTTTATGAACAAGTTCGGCGACGCTTACAAAGAGATTTCCGAACAGCTTGCAGATCCCATAGGATGCTCTGCAGCTCATCTTTCAGGTAAAAAGACGGCAGTAGTATATGACAACGGTGAAACAGGTATTTTCGACCGCACAGGAAAGCTTATATGGACAGGCGATCTTTTATATGACGGTGCTCCTGTAAACAGTGCCGCAGCTGAAGGCTCCAGTTTTTGGTGCGTTGCAAGAAAAAGAAATTCTGTTTTAAAGTATTCTGTCGCCTCAAAGCGCTTCGCTTTCAGACTCGGATCAAAAGATTCTCTTGCATTCCTCGTCCCCTACCATGTGTCAAAATACGGAAATGAGCTTTTTGTGTCCTGTCCGGGACTTAATGCAATTAAAACTATCAACCTTAAAACTTTTGAGGTTGACGAATATTGCAGATTCAAAGAGCCTGTTTTCAAATATCTGCAATTTAAAAATTTTGAAATTGTTGTACTCTCTTCGGGAGTATATGTATTGTAAAAACAAATATATGTAAAAAAGCTGAGACCCGTTTTTATCGGTTCCCGGCTTTTATAATACAATTATATTATGAAAGGCAAGTGACAGCATGGATAATGCAAAACTTATCGACAGCGTGAGAAATCAGCTTGCAATCGATTATAACTGCCATCCTGACGATTTTCTGAAAAATGATATTATTTTCACTCAAGCAGAAAAACTTCCCGGCAGAAGAGCCCTTCCTTTTATTTATCCCAGATGCGAAATTATAAGCATGGGAAACGGTGTTATTGTCAACGCTTCAAAAGATGTAATGCCATTCGTTCAAAAATATTTAAAAGACAAATCAAAATACGAAGTTATTAACGCTCCGTTTGTATACGGACTTTGTCATTATTATCTGCCTGATACTGAAAAAATCAGGAAAATTGATATCAGTGAAAATTACACTTTTAAACTGTTGGAGCAGAAAGACATTCATATCTATTACAAATACGAGGGGCTCCACAACGCTTTGCAATATAACACAGAAAGCTTATCACCGGAAATTCTCGGAATCGCTGTTATGGACGGTGAGAACCTTGCAGGTATAGCCTGTGCCACCAAGGACAGCGAAAAAATGTGTCAAATAGGCGTAGATGTCCTGCCTGAATACAGAAAGCAAAAGCTTGCATCGGCAATGGTAACATCTCTTACGGCAGAACTTTTAAACCGTGACCTTATACCGTATTACTTCACCGACAACAGCAATCTTCCGTCACAGAAAACTGCAATAGCCTCAGGCTATTATCCTGCATGGATACACAGCTACAGAACAAGACTTATAAGTAAACCATTTTCTTTTTTGAATTATCTGAAATTTTAAAAAACAAAAAGCTGAAATCCAATCAAGGATTTCAGCTTTTCTCTTTGGAGGCGCCACCCAGATTTGAACTGGGGCGTAAAGGTTTTGCAGACCTCTGCCTTACCACTTGGCTATGGCGCCGAATATAAAGGACGCTAACATATTCAAATGCAGCGTCCTATTTGGAGCGGATGACGAGGCTCGAACTCGCTACCTCCACCTTGGCAAGGTGGCGC
>UQGM01000058.1 GCA_900540535.1 uncultured Oscillospiraceae bacterium
CTTTGAAGCACCCATTACATTGGTCGGACGCACTGCCTTATCCGAAGAAATAAGCACCATTCTCTTTACTTTAAACTGATCCGCAGCCTGAGCAACAATATATGTACCCAAAACGTTATTCTTGATTGCCTCATTTGGGCTGTCCTCCATAAGTGGAACATGCTTATGAGCTGCTGCATGATAAACGATATCAGGTTTATATTCGACAAAGATACTGTCTATTCTCTTTCTATCACGAACAGAAGCAATAAGCGTTACAAGATTAAGATCAGGATATTTGCGCTTTAACTCCATTTGAATATTATAGGCGTTGTTTTCGTAAATGTCTACTATAATAAGCTGCCTCGGATTATGAAGTGCTATCTGACGGCAAAGCTCGCTGCCGATTGAGCCTCCGCCGCCGGTAACCATAATTACGTTGCCGCTGATATATTCGGCAATTTTATCCATACGCAGCTGTATTGAATCACGTCCCAGCAAGTCCTCAATCTGGACATCCCTGAGCATTGATACAGTAACTTCATTATTTACAAGCTGATATATACTTGGAAGAAGCTGCACCTTACAGGTTGTCTCCTGACAGATTTCAAGCAGCTCGCTTTGCTTTTCAGCTGTAAGTGTAGGTATAGCAATTATAATCTCTTCAACATCATATTTTTTAACCATTGCGGGAATTGCTTTTTTACCGCCTACAACGGGAATTCCCAAAAGATATGTGCCCCATTTTTCCGAATTGTCATCAATAATGCAGGGAACCTTGCGATTAATATGAGGACTGCTTTTCATCTCATGTACAAGCATGTATCCTGCAGAGCCCGCTCCAACCACCATTGTGATAATGGGATCGCCCTTTTTCCTTGTTGAGCGTTTAAATAAAATACCGATAAAACGGAAAGAAAATCGTGAAACTATCATGCAAACTGAAAGCAGAAGCACATAGATGAGAATATAACTCCTCGGTACATGAAGTCCCATTAATTTCATGCCGCAAAACTGAATAAACGAGGAAACAAATACAGCAATCACTGTATTGCGCAGCTCTATCATGCTGGCAAAACGCCAGAGAATTTTATACATCTTGAAGAAAACATTGACTATGATCGTGCATACAACGTTAATCCACATATATGTATGCACAGACTGAAGAAATTCAGGATCAATTGCTGTAAAGCTGAAATCAAATCTCAACCACAAGGCTCCCGCCATACAGCAAATGATCAGAATTACATCAAGCAGCATCAGTCCAAAGCTCTTGAAAAAAGCCTCTTTGCTGTGAAACATGTGAGCGATTCGAAATCCCATTAAAACTACCCCTTTTTCACTACTGTAATTCCCATAAATGTACATTCTTTGTGTATCTTAAAGCACTTTGAATATCAAACTATAAATGTAATGATATTTACATCTTATATTACGAATTCATTTATACAAATTCGAGCAAATACAAACTCACAGTCTTTTCATCGGATTCTACAAATTTACAAAAGCATTTATATGCAGCTTGCAAGCATCTGTTAGATTACTATGCATCATAAATAGCGTATTGGGACAGGACAAAAATTGCTTTATCAGAATTTTGGTTCGTACCATAATTTATTGTATACCTATACGAATACTATTTTATATAAGTGTATACCATACACTTTGAAGAAGCAATGCACGTTTGTCACAAAAATTGAAATTTTGTAGATATGGGTATTTTATGTATCATAATATACTATTTTTTAAATATATTGTTTAATACACCCATAGTTTGACCCATAATTTGCCGCTTATATATTTAAAAAGACGAATATTTCCAGCATTCGTTTGCCAAGTGAGATAAAGGAACCGGCAATTTGCTTATTTTATTTACACAGTGTGATATTTAAATGTACTTTAAATTATAAAACCTAAGTGACATTTCGTCAAATTGTACAAATAAGCGACTCTTTTTCCTTCGGGAATATTACATGATTATCTGCAAAAATATTTAAAAAACTGTAAAAAATAAATAATTTTTTCTGTTTCTGATATTGTTTTTACGGATTTCTGATGATAAATGCAAATTAAATTAGATAAAGGGAGATAAATTATAAAAATTAAAAATCCTGTCTTATTGATTGCAATACAGTATTTGCGGCGGAGATTTACAGGTTTTCTATTTTGAATAAAATTTCATAAAACGCTAAATCCCCGGACAGAAAACTTTGTCCGGGGAAAATTATGATAAAAAGCAATTGAAAATTATGGCTTGCCTATTGACAAATTCAAATCAATCAGATAACATGAACATTGTTCAGTTTGAAAGGAGAAAGCCAATGAACACTGTTGTGACTTCAAAGAAAGCAATTTTAGAAGTAAGCCGTCAGATAATAGCCGAGGATGGCTGGACTGCCGTCAGCATCAGGAACGTTGCCGGAAAATGCGGTGTTTCCGTAGGCTCAATATATAACTATTTCAGTTCAAAAGGCGATCTTGTGGCACAGACAATAGAAAGTGTATGGCATGATATTTTCCATCTTTATGAGCACGCAGACGATTTTGACGATTTTATAAAATGCGTCAAATGGATTTTTGAAAGTGCAGAAAAGGGAGGAGAAAAATATCCGGGCTTTTTTTCACTTCACTCAATGAGCTTTTTAAGCGGAGAGAAATCCCACGGAAAAAGGCTTATGGAACGTTCAAGAAAACACATGAGAAACGGCCTTATGTCTGCTCTGAATAAAGATAGTAATGTACGCACCGATGCTTTCGGCGAAAGCCTTTCAAAAGAACAGTTCATTGATATAATTTTCTCCATGATTGTTTCCGCACTGTTAAAGGAAAATTACAACTACGGTGCAATTATTGAAATTATCAAAAGGACAATATATTAATTTCCTCAGACGGGGAAATTTTTTTAAAGGAAAATGAACATTGTTCAGAAAGGATAGCAATACAATGAATATAATGAAAGTAAAAAAGAACACCTTACTGCTCATCGCCTGTTTTGTATGGACTGCAGCAGGATTTAATATTCTGCGTATAGGAATTATGGCTTACGCAAGCTATTTATCACTTCTCAACATTATTTTATCTGCGGCTGTATTCGGAATTTTTCAGTACTTCATATTCGGCAGACTTGTCAAAAAGCACACAAAGAGAATAAGCGATTATGAAGAAGAAAAACACTTTTTCCTGAAATTTTTCGATTTAAAATCCTTTATCATTATGGCGTTTATGATGATAGGCGGAATCTATTTAAGGACTTCAGGTTTAGGTCCCGAAAGATTTATTGCAGTTTTTTATTCTGGACTTGGTGCTTCTCTGTTTCTTGCAGGAATCCTCTTCGGTATAAACTATTTTAAGGCATTGCGCCTTTAATAATAGAAAATTTTTTAAAGGAGAAAATTATGCAGGCTATTGTAGAAACCTTATTTGACGCAGCGTATCTCATTACCGTTATAACAATCGGAATTATCATGATTGCCAAAAGCGAAAAAAACAGCCAGTACCGTCTTTTCGGTATTATGGCAATTGTCTTAGGCTCCGGTGACGCATTCCATCTTATCCCCAGAGCTTACGCCCTTTGCACAACGGGTCTTGAAAACTTTACCGCAGCACTGGGCACAGGTAAATTTATCACCTCAATCACTATGACCGTCTTTTATGTAATTCTCTATTATGTATGGAGAATCCGTTACAAGGTTAAAGGACAAAACGGTGTAACTGCCGCCGTTTATATTTTGTCGGCTCTTCGCATTATTCTCTGCCTCTTCCCGCAAAATGAATGGCTCAGCGCTGAAGCTCCCATTTCCTGGGGAATTTACCGCAATATCCCCTTTGCTCTTTTAGGACTTTTAATAATTGTACTGTTCTACAAAAGCGCAAAAGAAAACAATGATAAGCCCTTCAAGTGGATGTGGCTCACAATTGTACTCAGTTTCGGTTTTTACATACCCGTCGTACTCTGGGCTGATGCTATCCCCATGATAGGAATGCTTATGATTCCCAAAACCTGCGCATATGTCTGGACAGTTTTAATCGGCTATCAGGCTATGAAAAACAGCAAATAAACTTCAAAAGCACGGAAAGCTTAAAGCTTTCCGTGCTTTTCTATTTCTCGTTTTATTTTTTCGGTTTAAGCTCCAAAGATGCGGCGTAATGCTTAATATTAAAGCTTTCAGGAGCGATTCTGTCAAGAAGCGCTATGTGTTCTTTTTCCCATTTCTCTGTTTCCTCAGCAGTAAGGGACGCCTCTACTCCACGGCAAGCTTTCATTCTTCCGTGCCAGGTTTCTTTAGTAAAGGGAATATCAAACATGTATTCTTCATGAAATACCGGCTCAAAGCTATCAAGAACACAGTCCGGCACAGTAATGGGATGCACTGTCTCTCCGTTTCCGTTCCACATGGGATTATACTTCAAAATCAGCTTTTCACTTTCCCCTGCAATTTCATCTTCAAAGGGAAGCCATGACATAAAGAGAATCAAAAGTCTGCCGTCCTTTTTAAGCATCCTCACAAGATTCGGTGTGATCTTCTCATGGTCAAAGTACCAGAAGCACTGACAGGATGTTATTACATCAAAGGTATTATCGGGAAAATCAATCTTTTCAGCAGGAGAAAGAATATATTCGATATCCTGCCCTGCTTCAAAGGACAGCCTCTTTGCCTGTTCTATTTGACCTGCCGATATGTCGCAGCCTGTCCACTTTGCTCCGAAAGAATACATATTCCGTGGCAGAACTCCTGTGCCTGTGCCTAAATCCAAAACTTTTTGACCGAATACGCACAGATTTCTTTCGGCAATCTTTTTATAAAATATTTCCGGGTAAATATCCCTGTACTTTGCATAGTCCGCCGACGCTTTATCCCAATCAAAAGCCTTGCCGTTATCAATGCGAACATCCCTTATTTCCATTTCATTCACCGTCCTTAACGTGATTTCATACTAAAACCATGCCGCTTTTTCATCTCTGAAAACAGGCGCTTCTCCTTTTTCATATGGGTCATATCTGTTTATATTGCATCCGAATTCCTTTAAACACTTTATTTTATCGTCCTGAGTCCACTGTACAAGTGTCATTCCCTCAAAGGCTTCAACTTTGCCGTTATCCATTTTATTTTCAAAATACCACAGTGTCACCGTTTGGTTTTCCTTATGAAAAAATCCTGTTATATCCCATTTGAGCACCGTTCCACGTGTATTCCACTCATTAAACCAATGACGTATTTTATCTATACCGTGATATTCGGGTCCCCAGCTTTCTATATACACGGCATCCGCAGAAAAGATTTCCTCAATGCCGGTACAGTCATTTTTAGGCCACATGGAAAACCAGCGGCGTATTTTATCTTCACGTTCATTCAAGAAAATTCACTCTCCTTTACATAATAAGGGAAAATTATAATTACAGTATACATTATAAGATTTACACACGCAAGACGGGAAAAATACAATTACTTATCTGTTCTGTTAGTTCTTACAGATAAAACAAAAGCCTGCAAATGGGATTAAAGATTAACCCAAAAGCAGGCATTTAATTTGTATTGTTATTTATGTAATTTCGTGTGCGTTTCAGATGCAAGCTCAGTTTGCCTGACTAAAAAAGGCCGCCGTTATACTTTTTCTGCACTTTAAGTATGTAAATAAATGACAGGACAAAACCAGCTAAGGAGACAATTATACCGGCAATTGTACCTGATTCGCTACTTACAGCCAAAGCGATTACAGCACCGATTAAAAAGAAAACACCTATACTGATAATTTCCTTGCCCATACCTTTACCGTATCCGTCAAAATCCTTAACGTTTTTCTGGTGATAGTCATGAATAAGATCTGTATTTCCACGGAAAATAAGGATGCCAATAATAATAAATATTGCGGCTATCGCAAAATATATAATAGATAAAACAGGCATAAAAATTCTCCTCCGATATTATTTTTTATCGGTATCACCGTCGGGATGACGCTTTTTAAACCATACATAACTTAAAATGAAAAGAACGAGAGTTGATCCTAATGCACCAACAAGGAGAATCACAGAGAAAACTACCGTTGAAATAAAGGATGTTATAAGGGCAAGTATACCTATAACAACCCACATTATACCCCCTACACGGTGAGTTTTGTTCCATACATCCGGATCAGCCAGTGTCCACGGAGTTTTTATTCCCATAAAATAGTTATGCTTTATTTTTCCCATCATATTGCCCAGAACTATAAGCATTAAGCTTACACCTATTGATATTATAAGTCCTATGGAAAGTGTGCCGGGTCTTAATGTTTCAGTAAGCATTACACCGTTTACAACAACAAAAAATGCGGTGAAAAAAATTGCAAAAATATCATAATACTTCTGGAACTTCACATAGTTCTGCTTTTTCGGGTCAATTTTAGGAAGAAACTGGAACATTAATGCCAAAAGAATAGGCAGGAAAAATATAAACGCCGCCATGGCTTTGCTGCCGTAGTTATCAACCTGCCCCTGAGCATTCCAGTGAATGGGCACACTTTCAGGCAGATATGAATACGCTGCCAAAAACATAATCGGTGAAATAAATGCAAGAACCCACATTGTTATAATTGATTTTTTATTTTTCATTATTCTCTTCTCCTTTCAGAGCTGCAATCCACTGGGTTATTTCGTCAAGCACGGACATATTGATTTCATAGTAAATGCATTTGCCACGCTTATCATCGGTTATCAGCCCCGCATCCCGCAAAACGGAAAGATGATGGCTTACCGTCGCCCCTGTCATGGAAAAACGTGAAGCTATATCTCCGGCGGTCTTTGCGCCGTCACGGAGAATATGAAGAATTTCTCTTCGTGTAGGGTCGCTCAGCGCTTTGAAAGTATCCTGAAACCCCATTATAACCGCCTCCTTTTAAAATCTTATTATCACAAACTGTAATTTACATTACAGGACTTATCATAAGTAAAAATGCAAAAATAATCGTTAAGGTTGAAAAGATTGAAACGCCGTTTACAAAATAGGCAAAACCGTTAAAGCTTTTTCGTATAAGTAAAACCGAAGACGGCAAGGCAATAGCGGAAATTACCATTGAAATAATCGGAAGCGGATAAAGTTCCGATTTATCTCCCCACCTATCATAGCCGCCCTGCTCTGACCAGTGAAGAGGAACAGTATCAGGCAGTTTGTCTATTATTATGAAACAGGCTATCAGAAAGCCAAGAGCAAACAAAAAAGTGAAAATCGCTACACTGTAAGACATAGTATTATAGGGAAGCATAAATGATTTCGTTCTTTTCATTGCCAATCACCACTCTCTAAAAATTCAAAGCAAGTTACAGCAGATATATTGCTATTATTTCAGAAGTTTTTTACCGCCTCCTTTTATCATTTAGAATTTCATCTAAATGTATTTTAGCATTGATTTTATCCACTGTCAACAGTTATTTAGAAAATTATCTAAATGTATTTTTGCAAAAAGAAAACGGCACATCCTAACGGATGTGCCGTAACTTTTTAGATTTCAAATTATAAGAAGAAGAAAAGAAGAGCAGCTGCAAGTGTTACAACAAAGAAAATGATTGCAATAGCTTTTGTTGCACGCTCAAGCTTTGCTTCCATCTTGCGGCCCTTTGTCTTACCAAGGAAAGACTCTGCGCCGCCGGCAATAGCACCGGAAAGACCTGCCTGACGTCCCTGCTGAAGAAGAACGACAATGATAATGGCAACTGAAAGTATTATAAGTGCAATGCCTAAAACTATTTCATACCAAGCCATTTTTAAACCTCCGCACAATATATAGAAAACTGTTTTACTAATGAATTTTATCACACCCCTTAAGAAAAAGCAAGTTATTTTTATATTTAAATCCCTATTTATAACAAAATTTACCAGTATTTTTTATGCGCACACTGCACAGAATACTATCAGCAGGGAAAACCGAAAAAAAAGCGTTTGCCGGCTTCCCCGCTATCCGTTAGTTTCCGGGGAAGCCCGGCTTAACGGTTTTAATATCCCGACGGTAATTTCGTTTTTAAGAGAAATTTTTTCCGTCGGGATTTCTTTTTGTTTATTAAGCTATATGCAAAAGGCTGCTGCTATAATCATCCGCCATGTTCTGCCCTTGCAGCGACTTAAAATATAGTTTTTTCTATGCTAAAACTATGCACATATTTTTATAGACTTTATAAAAACATTATGTTAGAATGAGGTCAAAGACAAAGCTCAATTTATTGGGGTGACAAACGTGAACATGCACCGAAAGAAAATGGTGGCTCCCATTGTGATATCAGTCATTGTGGTACTTTATTATGCTGCTTATTTTGGCCTTTTAATAACAATGTTAGACGGTATATGGAAGTATGTGTTAGGCATTGTTCCTATTTTACTGTCAGCTGTAATGGTCAAAGTCTGCATAGAAAGAATAAAAGAAATAAAGGATGGCGAAGAAGATGATATTAGTAAATACTGATTACATCAGCGGTAAAAAATTAGAAACACTGTCTCTTGTAAAGGGAAGCACAATCCAATCTAAAAACATTGGAAAAGACATTACACAAAGTTTTAAAACTATAATCGGCGGCGAATTAAAGGCATATAACGAGATGATGAACGATGCCCGTGCACTTGCCACAAAGAGAATGGTAGAAGAAGCCGAGGCATTGGGGGCAGATGCAGTAGTAAATATTCGATATGCATCATCAGCCATTATGCAGGGAGCCGCTGAGGTTATCGCATACGGAACTGCAGTTAAGTTCATTGATGAATAAAAAATAATATTTTAAAACTTTAACGCAATACGGCGTTATGACCTTTAAAAGTCATAACGCCGTATTATTGTTATAATCCGGTTTCCGAGGACTTGGTGTTAGTCCATAGAACCTTAAATAATCTGCTTTGCAATTTACAGCTTTAACTGTTCTCCTGCATCCTCTGCGCTTAAAAATGCTCCCAGTGCAGGAAGATTCTTTGTGCGGTAACGGTGTTCCTTGGCAAATTCGCCCTCTACATAATCCCTTACCTCTTCAACTCTCTGTCCCCTTTTGAGGTTCATTACCGCAACGCCTATTGTATCCTTTGTGGTCTTTATGCTTACTGCTCCGGTATTTATAAGCAAAAGTCTGCCTGCTGAAGATTTAAGGATAATATCCTTATCCTCAGAAAGCTGTACCATTGCAGCAAGAGGAGCTTTATCAGAATAAGCTTTCAGAAGCTTTTTGCGGTTCGTCTTTGTGGCATAGGAATTAAGAGGCACTTTCGCTGCCTTTCCGTTTTCAAAGACAAAGAGCATATGTCCGGAATAATCCTTTGTAACAGCCATGAAAACTGCGTTTTCCCCTTCATCCATCTGGAGCTTTGAGGCTACATAGTCTCCCAGCACACTTGCCTTTGTATCGTCAAAATCAGATGCCTTTGCCTTATAGACCTGACATTTATCCGTAAAGAAAAGCAGCTCGTCAAGATTGCTTCCCTCAACGGTTTTTACTATCTCGTCACCGTCTTTAAGTTTATGCTCTCCACTCATACGCAGTGACAAAGGAGTAATCTTCTTGAAATATCCATCCTTTGTAAAGAAAAAGGTTACGGGATAATCGGGAATTTCCTCTATTTCAGGCTCATCCTCAAGATCGGCAGTGTAGCAGATTTCGCTCTTTCTCGGCTGAGAATATTTATCCTCAACTCCCTGAAGCTCTTCTATGATTATTTTCTTTATTCTGCTGCGGCTGTTTAAGATATCCTCCATATCGGCAATCTCTTTCTGGAGATCCTCAATATCCGCTGTACGCTTAAGGATATATTCCTTATTGAGATGACGCAGCTTTATTTCCGCTACATATTCCGCCTGGGTTTCGTCGATTCCGAAGCCGATCATCAAATTGGGGACAACTTCGCTTTCCTCATCGGTTCCACGGATTATAGCGATTGCCTTATCAATATCAAGAAGTATCTTTTCAAGACCCTTGAGCAGATGAAGCTTATTCTTTGCCTTTGTAAGGTCAAAGAATGTGCGGCGCTTTACGCACTCGGTACGGAAAGCTATCCACTCGTTTAAAAGCTCCTTGACGCCCAAAACTTTAGGTGTACCTGAAATAAGAACATTGAAGTTGCAGGAGAAGGTATCTTCGAGGGTGGTCATCTTAAAGAGCTTTGCCATGAGCTTTTCAGCATCCACGCCTCTCTTAAGGTCAACGGTTATTTTAAGTCCGTTTCTGTCCGTTTCATCACGGACATCGCTGATTTCCTTTAATGCTCCCGCTTTGACCTTTTCTATCATCTTATCGATAATAGCCTCGACGGTGGTTGTAGGCGGAATTTCAGTAATATCAATACAGTTATTTGATTTATCGTACTGATACTTTGCCCTTACCTTGATTCCTCCTCTGCCCGTCTGATAAATCTTTTCGATTTCTTCACGGTTATAGAGAATCTTTCCTCCGCCGGAGAAATCCGGCGCTGCAAGGGTATCGGCTACCTCATGGTCGGGATTTTTAATAAGTGCAATTGTGGTATCGCATATCTCTTTAAGGTTAAAAGGACAAATTGAGCTTGCCATACCTACGGCGATACCTGTATTGGCATTTACAAGCACTGATGGGAATGATACCGGCAAAAGAGTCGGCTCCTTCATGGTGCTGTCGTAGTTATCTACAAAATCAACGGTATCCTTATCTATATCCCTGAAAAGCTCGGCGCAAATAGGCGCAAGCTTTGCTTCGGTATATCTCGACGCTGCCCATGCCATATCTCTCGAATAAGCTTTACCGAAGTTACCCTTTGAATCAACATAAGGATGCAGCAAAGCTTCATAGCCCTTTGAAAGACGTACCATTGTATCGTAAATAGCAATGTCTCCGTGAGGGTTAAGCTGCATTGTACGTCCCACGATATTTGCGGATTTGATTCTTCCGCCGGTTAAAAGTCCCATCTTATACATTGTATAAAGGAGCTTTCTGTGGGAGGGCTTGAAACCGTCGATTTCCGGAATGGCTCGGCTCAAAATAACGCTCATAGCATAGGGCATATAGTTTATTTCAAGGGTTTCGGTTATAGGCTGTTCAACTATTTCACCCGCTCCGATTATATGTCCTTTTACAGGCGGCTCGTTTCCTGCCGGCTGCTCGGTCTTTTTTCTTTTTCCTGCCATTTGCTTTTCCCTCCTTTTATCAGCTTACGTCGGTCATATCAATATAAAGATGTCCGCTTTCGGCTATGTGTTCCTTTCTGCCTGCAAGGTTATCACCTAAAAGCAAATCGAACACCTGCGCCGTTTTCTCAGCTTCCTCCGGCTGTATCTTTATAAGACGTCGTGTTGACGGATTCATAGTTGTAAGACTCATCATATCGGCGTCGTTTTCACCGAGTCCTTTTGAACGCTGGATTGTATATTTGCTTTCACCTATCTGATTTAAAACATCGGTCTTTTCCCTCTCAGTATAGGCAAACCATGTTTCTCCCTTACTGTTGATTTCGTAAAGGGGTGATTCCGCAATATAGACCTTGCCCTCATTTATAAGAGTAGGCATAAGACGGTAAATCATAGTAAGAACAAGGGTTCTTATCTGGAAGCCGTCAACATCGGCATCGGTACAGATTATGATTTTATTCCAGCGGAGATTATCGAGACTGAATGAGGAAAGCTCCTTACTGGATTTGCTCTTTACCTCAACGCCGCATCCAAGCACCTTAATAAGGTCGGTGATAATATCATTTTTGAAGATTTTATCGTATTCGGATTTTAAGCAGTTAAGGATTTTACCTCTTATGGGGATAATCGCCTGGAATGTGGCATCCCTTGCCTGCTTACAGGCGCCGAGAGCTGAGTCACCCTCCACTATGAACAGCTCTCTTTCGTTTATGTCCTTGCTGCGGCAGTCAACAAACTTCTGTACCCTATTTGCAAGATCATTGGAGCTCTGGAGTGTCTTTTTAAGATTTAATCTTGTACTCTCAGCCTTTATACGGCTTCTCATATTAATAAGTATCTGATCGGCTATTTTCTCAGCTTCAAGTCGGTTTTCGATAAAGTAAACCTCCAGCTGATGACGGAAAAAGTCGGTCATAGCTTCCTGAATGAACTTATTATTGATAGCTTTCTTGGTCTGGTTTTCATAGGATGTCTGAGTTGAAAGAGATGAAACTACAAGAATCAGACAGTCCTCAATATCCTGGAATGAAATCTTGCTGTCGCTTTTGAGATATTTGCTGTTCTGCTTCAAATATGCGTCAACCTGCGACACAAATGCGCTTCGCACCGCTTTTTCCGGCGCTCCGCCGTATTCCAGCCAGCTTGAGTTATGATAATATTCCTTGAGCCGCTTCTTATTTGAAAAACAAAGTGCAGCGTTTATCTTGACTTTATAATCGGGCTTGTCCTCACGGTCACGGCCTACACGCTCCGTCTGCCAGAACTGAGGTGTCGAAAAGGCATCCTCGCCGGCAAATTCCTTTACATAATCCATTATGCCGTTTTCATAGATATACTCATAGGTATCAAAGCCCTTTGGTGTTTCGTCCTTTAAGATAAAACGTACTCCTGCGTTTACTATGGACTGACGCTTTATTGTCTCCTGATAATATTCAAGGGGAACGTCAATATCGGTGAATACGTTAAGGTCAGGCTTCCACCTTATACGTGAGCCTGTATCCTTTTTGGTGTACTCCTCTTTCAGAAGCTTTCCGTCCGGCTCTCCCTGTTTAAACTTCATAACATAGCGGTATCCGTCACGGTGCACCTCTGCTTCCATATACTCTGAAGCGTACTGGGTAGAGCAAAGTCCCAGACCGTTGAGTCCCAATGAAAACTCGTAGCTGCCGCCGTTGTTGGTATCGTATTTGCCGCCGGCGTACATCTCGCAGAAAACAAGCTCCCAGTTGTAGCGGTTCTCCTTTTGGTTGAAATCCACCGGGATTCCTCGTCCGAAATCCTGCACCTCTACGGATTTATCCATATATCTCGTCACTATTATTTTATCGCCGAAGCCCTCTCTCGCTTCATCTATGGAGTTAGAGAGAATTTCAAATATTGAGTGCTCACAGCCTTCAAGTCCGTCAGAACCAAAAATAACCGCAGGACGTTTTCTTACCCTGTCGGCGCCTTTCAGACTTGTTATATTGTCATTTCCGTATGACGCTTTTTTCTTTGCCATGGTTTTTTATGCCTCCACTGCGTAATGGTAATAATTTACACTAATCGGCGGGAAAATGTCAAGCTTACGCCTTTATTATGCACAATATTACGTTATTCGTCATTATTTTATATTGATTAAAATTTATGCTCTTTACTGCTGCTTCTTCCCCCAACTTTGATAAATAAAGAAGTTTTAGCGCAGGCACTTATAGTTTGGTGCGCCGTATCTTGGTGTGCGAAATGAATCAGGCTTAGCCTGTGCCGCCCATG
>UQGM01000059.1 GCA_900540535.1 uncultured Oscillospiraceae bacterium
CTTTTGGTACGGTTATGCCTATAAGCGCAATAGGAAAGATGGCACACGAAAACGGTTTGTTGTTTATAGTTGATGCAGCTCAAAGTGCCGGAATTTTACCAATTAAAGTGGACGAAATGAATATCGACTATTTGTGTTTGCCATGTCATAAAGCGCTTTATGGTCCAATGGGAACCGGAATGATAGTGTTTGGAAAAGATGCGCCGTTACCAAATACTATTATTGAAGGAGGAACAGGAAGCGATTCTATAAATTATAATCAGCCGCTTTTTTTACCGGACAGGTTTGAAAGCGGTACAATTAATGTTCCGGGAATTTTAGGAGTTAGGGCAGGAATCGATTTTATAAACAGAAAAGGAATTGATAGAATTCATCGTTATGAAATGAGTATCATAAAAATGCTATATAGGGAAATGAAAAAAATTAGCGGAATTATATTTTATACAGATGAACCTGAAGAACGTTTTGCCGTACCGCTGCTGACCTTTAATTTTAAGGGTTTATCCAGTGAAGCCGGTGCAGAGAAACTTAACCAATTTGGAATATGTACTCGTGCAGGACTTCACTGTGCTCCTGCTGCACATAAAAAGTTCGGCACATTAAATATTGGTACAGTAAGAGTTTGTCCTTCGGTCTTTACAAGCTACAATGATGCGAATTTTTTATTAAATTGTACAGAGAAAATTGCAAAGAATAAACAAATATGATAAAATAAACAAAATAGAAATAAAATCGGAATTTTATGGGCGTTAAATATGTAAGGGTGATAAAATGGCAGTATTGCAATGGATTAGTAATTTCTTTGATTCTTTTTTCAGCCTGATGTCTACTTTCAGACCTCAGGACTTTCTTGATATTCTTTTGGTTGCTTTTATTGTTTATAACGGAATTAAAATTATCCGTGAAACAAGAGCTATCCAGCTTCTAAAAGGTATTATACTCTTAGCCATTATTTATCTTATAGTTAATATTCTGGATATGCAGGCTATAAGCTACATCCTTGACATGGTTATAAAGTTTGGTGTAGTAATTATAGTCATACTGTTCCAGCCTGAGATAAGACATGCACTTGAGAGTATAGGTAGAAGCAGCTTTAATAAATTAAATATTTTTGCTACTAAAAATTCTGACTCATTTAAGCAGAGAGAAAGACTTACAAGTGCAATAACTCAGGTTTGCCGTGCATGTGCTTCAATGAGCGAAAAAAAGATCGGTGCCCTTATTGTTTTTGAAAAGCACACTCTTTTAGGAGAAGTTATTAATACAGGAACAGTTATAAATGCAGAGCTTACAAGCCAGCTTGTAGAAAATGTCTTTTATCCAAAAGCCCCTCTGCATGACGGAGCTATGATTGTCCGTGACGGTAAGGTCTTTGCAGCTGGATGCATTCTTCCTCTAACTCAGAATAATTCTCTTGACAGTGAACTTGGTACAAGACATCGTGCTGCTTTAGGTTTAAGTGAACAAAGTGATGCTCTTGTAGCGGTTGTATCAGAGGAAACAGGAGCTATATCTATTGCTTCTAACGGAGTTATAACTCGTAATCTGTCAGATGGTGATTTGAGAAAAAAATTGCTACAGCATATTCTTGATGATACTGATGAAAGCGAGGAAAATGTTTTTGTTGCAGCTGTAAACAAAGCCAAAAAATTTATAAGAAAGGATCAGGAAAATGAAAATGAAGAAAAATAAAATTACCATTCATGATCTTTTTTATAATGATCGTTTTCTTATATTTTTTTCAGCAATTGCGGCGTTTGCAATATGGGTTACAATTTCCATGACTGCCGGAACAGAAATAGAAAAGACAATTGATAACGTTAAAATCAATGTGGATTTAGAGAACAGTGTCCCAAAGCAGTTTAATCTTACGATGTTTGGTGATACAGTAGATACTGTTTCCGTAACTGTTAAAGGAAAAAGATATGCAGTGGGAACTCTTACGGCTGATGATATTGTCGTAACTGCTCAGACAAATTATGTAGACTCAGCCGGCAAGCATACACTTTCTCTGAAAGCGGTTCCAAAGGATGAATCTGCTGATTTTGAAATAACTTCTATTTCTACCACTTATATAGAAGCATATTTTGATGTTTACAAAGAGGCAACCTATCAGCTTGAAACTGATATTGTCACCCAACAGCTTATACCCGATGGATATATCAGCGAAGAACCAATTCTTTCTGCTAAAAATATAACAATATGTGGTCCTGCAACTGAAATTAACAAAATTAGTAAAGTTTACGCTAAAGTTCAGGTTGATAAGCCACTTACTACAACAGCTACTATTAATGCTGAAATTGTACCTGTAAATGAATACGAAGGTACGTTGCGTTATCTTTCGGTAAAAGATGATATGGTTGTTACTGTAACAATTCCTGTTTTAAAGGTAAAAGAACTTCCAGTAACTGTTGATTTTATAAATACTTCTAAAGACTATACAACTTCGCCGTTACCTTTTTCCATTTCGCCTTCAACTGTTAAAATTGCGGCAGAAGAATCCTATGTTGATAAATTAGAGAAAATTTCTATCGGTACGATTGATTATTCAGATATAGGGGCACTTAATAATAAATTTTCTTTTAGTGCATCAAGTATAAAAGAAGTAAAATTTATTGACGGAACGGAAACCTTTGAGGTGTCTGTAAATGCCAGTGATATGGTAACGGGGAATTTCAAGATTGATTCTTCAAATATCAACGTAAGCAATCTTTCTGAAAATATAGTTGTAGACATTCCGTCTAATTTTTCACAAGATATAGTTTTAGTAGGTCCTTCTGCTGATATTGGCAAAATCAGTAACTCTGATATTGTAGGTACAATCGATGTAAGCTCGGTACAGGTTTCTAAAGGTGTAATGACATTTCCTATTGATATCAGTATCAAAAACAATAATTCCTGCTGGGCTTACGGTGACTATAAAATAGTTGTTAATATTAGCAGTAAAACTCAATAAATTAGTTTGATTTTTAAAAGGGAGGTGACTGATTATGTTGAAAAAGCTGACTGCGTTGATAATATCTGTTATATTAGTCTGTCTGCTGTCTGGATGCGATACTTTTTTGTTTTCTTCCGTAGATAATTTAATGCGTCCTCCCAAAATTGCTGGAGAGAATAATTCAAAATTAATAGAGGCGTTCGAATCAACAGTAGGTAAGAGTTATGTTTTAAAATATCCAGTTGCTGGAGAATATCAGTCACCTTGTATCATGTATGATTTAGACAGTGATGGCGTTGACGAAGCAATTATTTTTTATTCACTCGAAAATGAAAGCACCACTGTCAGAATGGCTTTTTTAGATTATTCGGCGGACAAATGGCAAATCGTTTCTGATCTAAAGGGCTTAGGTAATAATGTTGATCAGGTAAGTTTTGAACATGTTAAAAATGACAATTCGGTGCAAGTTGTTATTACATGGAACTTTTTTGATACAAAAACTGCCAGCATACTTTCAATTTATAATATTGGATTTACTGAAGATAAAACAATAAATTCAGTTCAGCTTATTTTTAATGAACCGTACTCAGCGATGAAGATTTTTGATGTAGACGGAAGCGGCAGCAAAGAAATTTTTCTTATTTCAAGTGTAACTTCTGATACAACAGTAAAAAAAGTTGGTACACTTTATGCAATGCGTTCTGATGGCAGTTTTGCCTCTGTAAGTTCTGTAACTATGGATAGCACTGTGTCTGGATATTCATCCATAAAATTAGAGCCCGCTTCTGAAAACAAACCCTATAGAATTTTCGTTGACGCAATTAAAGGTGATATATCCATGTCTACTGAAATTATTTACTGGGACAGTAAAATCAATGGACTTTATTCGCCTTTGCTTGATACAGATACTCAGAGTGTTACCTCTACTATAAGAAGTTCCCGAATTGAGTCAAGAGATATTAACGGTGACGGACTTATTGAAACTCCACTTCAGATACCACTTGCGGGCAGCTACACGACAAGCAATTCTTTTAAGACAGAAATTTCTTCCGAAAGCAATTCAGTGACACTGAGTAATATATCTACCGCAAGTGTTTTTCTGACTAAATGGTGTACTTTTTCAGCTGATAATAAATTTGTTCCGGTTGCTTATTCGGCAATAAATTCTTCTGATTACTATATTCTGAATTTTAAAACAGAATGGCTTGATAAAATAACCATTGAAAACGATGTAGAAAACAGAATATGGACTTTTTATAAATTTGATAAGTCACAAGGTGTAGGAGAAAAGCTATTCAGCATTGCGACAGATCCCAGTGCGGATTGGTCTGAAGATAAATATAATGATGACGTAAAAATTGCTGAAAATCATAATTTGGTTTACACCGTAAGAATCTTTGAAGGAGCTAAAAAGTTTAATATTACCGCTGATTTAATAAAGCAGCAATTTGAAATAATCGAGTAAATAAAGGAGCAAATTATGAAAAATATTTTGGTAGCTGAAGATGAAGCGGCTATACGTGAGTTTATTGTGATAAACTTGCAGAGAGTTGGTTATACAGTTTTTCAGGCTTCTGACGGTGCAGATGCTTTGAGAATTTACGAAGAGCATGGCGGAAATATAGATATGGCGCTTCTTGATATTATGATGCCGGTTATGGACGGTCTCGAGCTTTGCAAGGAGCTGCGCTCAAGGGATAAAAACATAGGTATCATCATGCTTACCGCTAAAACTCAGGAAATGGACAAGGTTACAGGGTTGTTGGTTGGAGCTGACGATTACGTTACAAAGCCATTTTCACCAACTGAGCTTATGGCTCGCGTAGATGCTGTATATCGCAGAGTTGTTATGAATAAAGAGAATAAGGAAAGTGATTCACCTACCATAATAACTTTAGGTGAATTTGTCCTCGATTTGCGGAGCAGGACTTTGAAAAAGTCAGGCAAACTTATTGATTTGACTCAGGTGGAATTTCAGATTATCGAATACTTCTTTCATAATCCGGAAGCAGCTTTGAGCAGAACCGACATTCTAAATAAGGTTTGGGGCGATTCATATTTTGGTGAAGAAAAAGTTGTGGATGTTAACATAAGACGTCTCAGAATGAAAGTAGAAGATGATCCTTCTGTACCAAAACATTTGGTCACAATTTGGGGTCATGGATATAAATGGATGATATGATAAAGTAAAAATAAAGTTAAACGGAGGGGAGATAGTTGCAAAAGTTTAAAGGTATTGCAAGACGATGGTACATAAGCTCGTTTGGTATAATAGCCTTTTTATTTTTCATTACTGTAATTATCTCTTCTGTTGCTCTCAGATCATATTATTATGAAAGCGTTGCCATGACGCTCGAAACCCATGCTAACGATAATGTTAGGTCTTTCTTTAATCTTTACACCGGAGGTACAGAGGAGCGTTTCAGAACAGGAGCCAGAACTTTTGTTGAAAATTTTGAAGATAAAGACAAAATGGAAGTCTGGGTAATTGATTCTTCTGGCGAGCCTATTATTTCTTCAAATGGATTTCAGCCAAGTGCTGATGAACCTATGCCAGATTATGATAAAGCTTATACTTCAGGTTTAGGTTATGGTATTTGGTACGGTAAAATGCTGTCCGGTGAGAATGTTATGGCATTATCTTATATGCTTACATCTGTTGGAAACACCGAGAACGGTGCAGTAAGATTTATTATTTCTTTGGAGGAAATAGATCATCAAATTACGGCCATAGTTACTTTGATTATTATAATATTCTCTCTGGCGTTGCTTATTGTTGCTTTTTCAGGTTCTTACTTTATCAAATCAATTGTTAATCCCGTAAAGAGCATTAACGAAACTGCTAAAAAGATTGCCGACGGAGATTTAAACGCACGTATAGACAGTACTTATTACAATGATGAAATAGGCGATTTGTGTGAAACAATCAATTTTATGGCTCGTGAAATAAGCGAAACCGACAGAATGAAAAATGATTTCATTTCCACCATTTCTCATGAGCTACGTACTCCGCTTACAGCTATTAAGGGCTGGGGAGAGACGCTGCTTCAGATAGGAAACAGTGACCCTGTTTTGATGCAGAGGGGAATGAATATAATCATAAACGAATCAGGCCGACTTGCTGAACTCGTTGAGGAACTTCTGGATTTCTCAAGGCTGCAAAACGGTAGACTTTCCCTTAACAAAGAGCGAATTGATGTTCTTGCAGAGCTTGATGAAGCGGTATTTGTTTTTAAGGAACGTTCTGCAAAAGACGGAATTGAGCTTATTTATACAGCTCCCACAGAGTGTGCTCCTATGGACGGAGATCCCAACAGAATAAAACAGGTATTTGTCAATATTCTTGATAATGCCTTTAAATATACATCACAGGGCGGAAAAGTCGGCGTTTCTGCGCAGGTTCTTGAAAAGAAAATCAATATTCTTATCAGTGATACCGGATGCGGAATTTCTCCGGAAGATTTGCCTAAAGTCAAGGAAAAGTTTTTTAAATCTAATATATCAGTACAAGGTGCCGGAATCGGTTTGGCTGTTGCATATGAAATAGTAAAGCTGCATGGCGGAGAACTTGATATTGCAAGCATACTTGGTACTGGAACAACTGTTACAATAACTTTTCCCATTGAGAATACAGAACTTACACCAATTGTTATAAGTGATAAAAGGAGTACTGAAAATGAGTGAGAAAACAGGAATACATAAAACCTCTGTCGGCGGTCAGGCACTGATAGAGGGAATAATGATGCGTGGCCCACGTGGCTCGGCAATGTCAGTAAGATTACCTGACGGTACAATAGAAACTGAATATAAATCATTTAAATCTTTTAAAGATCGTTGCAAAATATTAGGTTGGCCGTTTATACGAGGAGTTTTCTCTTTTATTGAATCTATGATAATCGGATACAAATGCCTTATGGAATCTGCTGAAAAATCCGGAATGCTGGAGGATGAAGAAGAGAATCCTGAGAATATGTCAAAGCTTGACAAATGGCTTTCGGAGCATTTCAATGAAAAAGTTGTTGCGGTAATATCAGCAATCGGAATGGTGCTTGGCTTTGCTTTGGCATTTTTCCTTTTCTTTTGGTTACCTGCATTTGTTGCAGATGTTTTTAATAATCTTACTTCCGGCGCAATAACTGATTACAGACCTCTCATTGAGGGCATTATGAGAATGGTGATTTTTGTTGCTTATATAGCTGTTGTCTCCTGTTCCAAAGATATCAAACGAGTATTTATGTATCATGGAGCAGAACATAAAACAATTTTCTGCTATGAAAACGGATGCGAACTTACAGTGGAAAATGTCAAAAAGCAGAGCAGATTTCATCCGAGATGCGGCACAAGTTTTATTTTTGTTATTCTTATCATAAGCATTGTGCTTTCTTCTGTACTGGCACTTGCTGTCCCAGGAATCAGAGAGAACCGTGCTGTATGGATTGCCGCTAAAGTTTTGCTTTTACCCATAGTAATGTCTTTGGGATATGAGTTTATTAAATATGCCGGCAAGCACGATAATATAGTTGTAAAGATTTTCTCTGCTCCCGGACTTTGGATGCAAAGACTTACAACGAAAGAACCTACTGATGATATGATAGAAGTCGGTATAGAAGCATTTAAAGCTGTTATTACTGATAATCCTGAGGATGACGCAATAAGGTAATGAAATTTAGGGAAATATACAAAAAGACAGTAGAAATATTATCTTCTCAAACACAGGACGCAGAGTTTGAAGCTATGTGTCTGATGGAAAAAGTTTTTGGCGTAACAAGAACACAATATTATTTGAAAGCTGATGAAGAAGCTGTGGCAGATAAATATGATGAGATGATAAAATATTCTGATCGCAGAGTTTCAGGAGAGCCTTTGCAGTATATTCTCGGTCAATGGGAATTTATGGGAAGAACTTTTTTTGTAGGTAAAGGAGTTCTTATTCCAAGACCTGAAACAGAAATGATTGTTGAAGCTGCTTTGGACTTTGTTAAAGATAAATCTGCTCCTGTTGTTATTGATTTATGCTCTGGTTCCGGTTGTGTAGGTATCTCAATTGCTGCTGAAAGACCTGACAGTACCGTATATCTTCTTGAAAAATCAAGCGATGCAATATTTTTTCTAAGAAAAAATATTCAGCTTAATAACATACAAAACATACATGTTCTGGAAGGCGATATTTTTTCAGATTTTAATACTGTAAATATGCTTAAACCTGATCTTATAGTTTCAAATCCGCCATATATCGAAAGTGATACTATACCTTTTTTACAGAAAGAGGTTTTGGAAGAACCTAAAATGGCTCTTGATGGAGGAAAGGATGGCCTAGATTTTTACAGAGTAATATCCGAACATTGGCTTCCACTGCTCAATATTAACGGTGCCGTTATTGTTGAATGCGGAGAAAATCAGGGAGAAAGAATTTGCAGTATTTTCAAACAAAACAGTCGTATAAAGAGCGCATCTTATAAATTGGATTATAACGGAAACGAACGCATGGTTTCAGCGTATGCCGACAGTTAAAAAATGTTTACATTTTCTTAGTTGACTGTTTTTACTTTTTGCGGTAAGCTATATAACATATGTATACGATAGAATTTTAAAGGAGCGATTTAATGCTTTATCAATATGTTTCAGCTCTTCTGACAGGTCGAGAGATAAACTTCCTTAACTTTTTTATCAGTATTTGTGTAACACTTTTTGTTGTGTTCTGCACTATGCCTGTACATGAATTTGCTCACGCATATGCAGCTCATAAGCTTGGCGATGACACTGCAAGATTAAGCGGAAGACTTACGCTTAATCCCTTTGCACATATAGATATTTCAGGTCTTGTTTTAATTGTGCTTTTTGGTTTTGGCTATGCAAAGGCTGTACCTGTAAATCCGAGAAATTTTAAAGACAGCAAAAAGGGTATGGCTGTTACAGCAATTGCCGGTCCTGTTTCAAATCTCATTATGGCCTTTGTATTTTTGGCTATCGGGGATACTATGGCTGTCTTTCTGACAGGCAGTGCTGCTGTTGCAATAAGCACGTTCTTTGAATTAGCAGGTGTAATTAATATAAACCTTGCAGTATTTAATTTACTTCCAATTCCCCCTCTTGATGGTTCAAGAATTCTTGGACTATTAGTTCCCGACAGATATTATTACAAAATAATGAGATACGAGCGTCAGATTATGCTCGTGATTTTTGTACTGTTGTTTTTAGGATTCTTAACAAAACCCTTGCAGATACTTTCTAACTTTGTGTATAACGGAATGAACGACATTATATTTTCTATTTTACGTTTGGTAGGCTAATATTTGATGGAAAAAATTTCTTATAAACTGAGTGTTTTTGAAGGTCCCATGGATCTTCTCCTTCATTTGATAAATAAGCATAAGTTAAACATTTATGATATACCTATTCTTGAATTAGTCGAACAGTATGTTTCTTATGTCAGACAAATGGAAGAAGAGAATATGGAGGTTGCCAGTGAATTTTTAGAAATGTCGGCAAGGCTTGTTTACATTAAAACAGTTTCTCTTCTGCCAGTTCATGAGGAAGCTGATGAACTTAAAAAGGAACTTACCGGAGAACTTCTGGAATACCGTGACTGTCAGATTATGGCGGGAAAGCTGTCACAGATGACTGACGGATTTGACACATTTTCACGTTTGCCTGATGAAATTGAAGTCGATTATACATATACACGGCTTCATGAACCGGAGGAGCTTTTAAAAGCTTATTTGAGTGCAGTAGGTAAAGGAAAAAGAAGACTTCCACCGCCAATAGATGTGTTTAAAGGAATAGTTACTCATAAAATAGTTTCAGTAGGTTCTAAGATAGTTTTTGTACTGAGAAAGCTGCTGAAAAATAAAAGCGGAACTTTCAAAAGCTTTTTTACATCTTCTGAGTCAAAGTCAGAAATGGTTGCTACATTTCTTGCAATGCTTGAGCTTGTAAAAGCTAAAAGAATATCTGTTACAGGAGATATTGAAAATCCTGAAGTAAGGCTTATAAGAAAACCCGAGGAGGCAGTTGTACTTGAAAATAAATAAGCTGAATGCGGCGATTGAAGCAATTTTGTTTTCAAGCGGAGAACCAGTTGAAACTGAAAAAATTGCGCAGGCTCTTGAAATTGAGTCTGACACTGTACATAAATTGATTGATAATTTATCTGTTCAATATGATGACAGACAAAGCGGACTTCAGATTATCAAGCTTGGTGACAAATACCAAATGATAACCAGAAGTGATTTTTCTGAGTATGTAAGAAGAGTTTTAGAGGTTAAGAAAAATGCGCCTCTTTCTCAGGCGGCATTTGAAGTTTTAGCAGTTGTTGCATACAATCAGCCAGTTACCAAAGCTTTTGTTGAGCAGGTAAGGGGTGTTGATTGTTCAGGTGTTGTAAATACCCTTTGTCAGAAAGGTTTGCTTGAAGAAAAAGGAAGACTTGATTTGCCTGGCCGACCTTTGCTCTATGGTACCACTGATGAATTTTTAAGATGCTTTTCGGTTTCGTCGCTTGATGAACTTCCCTCATTACCTCACGATGATAATGAAAATGCGAACGAAGACGAGAGTGCAGATAGAGATGATACGGATATTGAAAGCGACAATATAAACGCTGAGGAGAAATAAATGAAAGCTGAGGTGAGTGCTTTTGATTGTTCTTTACATATTGCTTGCAATTATTCTGCTGCTTGCAGTTATATTAAGCATTAAAGTAAGTTTGATTGCCGATTACAGAGAGAATTTCTACCTGAAAGTTAAATATCTATTTTTAGAAATTCCTATTTATCCCGGCAGCGGCAAGAAAAAGCCAAAAGAAGAGAAACCGGCTGAAACTCCTAAAGAGGAACCAGCAAAAGAGGAAAAGCCTGCCGAAAAAGGAAAAAATCCGATTAAAAATTTCCTTGATAATGAGGGCGTTTCCGGAGTTATTGGTCTTGTAAATGATACGGCCCGTATCTTGGGAGGATTTTTCGGAAGCGTTTTCCGTCATGTTATTTTTGAAGAGTTATATCTGACAATAGTTGTAGCCGGCAGAGATGCGGCTGATACAGCTATCAAATACGGCAGAGTATCTTCAAATGTATTTCCGGCCTTAGGTTTCATTTGTTCTCATGCGAAAGTAAAAAAATATGATGCAGATATAAGTCCGGACTTTTTGGCTGAAGTAAGTACAGCAGAATTTCATGCTAAAATTTCTTTCAGACCGATTTTCCTGTTAGGAGCCGTATTGGTACTTGCAGTAAAATTGCTGTTTAAGGTTATATTTAAACTGCTTTTCAGTAAACCGAAGAGCAGTGATGAAAATATCAATAAAAATAAAATAAAACAAGGCGGTGCTCAATAATGAAAGAACAGTCAGCTTCAGGAATCTTAGGGGTTACAATTGACAAAATTCGTCAGCTTGTAGATACAAGTATGATTATCGGTGACCCGATTTATGCCGACGGCGGTTTAACTATTATTCCGGTTACAAAGGTTACATATGGCTTTGCTTCCGGTGGTTCAGATTTTCCGTCAAAAACCAATGCCGAGCTTTTCGGCGGAGCAGGTGGAGCCGGCATTACAGTAACTCCCATTGCTTTCCTTGTAATCAACAATGGTGAAGTTACAATTAAGCATATCACAGCTTATGATAACGCTGCTGAGCGTGCAGTAAATCTTGTTCCCGATATGTTCGATAAGGTTACAAGCCTTATTAACAAGAACAAAAAAGAAAAAGAAGAAACAGCAGTTGCTGCTGCTGTTGAAGAGGCTGTCAGCGCAGACTGATAACTAATAAATCAACAACCGCCTGCATATAGTTATATCGGCAGGTGGTTGTTTTGTGATTAAACGAATAATTATTTTTATTTTTCTGATTTCCATTTTTTGTTTTCCAGCGTATGCTGCAAATGAAATTTCCGTTTCCGCAGAGGGAGCTGCGCTTATAATTGCTGAAAGCGGTGAACTGATTTTCGGTAAAAATGAAAACAAGCAGCTTTCTATGGCAAGCACAACGAAGATAATGACATCTTTGCTGTTGCTTGAAGAAAATACTCCGGAAAAAGAGATTACTGTTACTGCGGCAATGACTTCTGTTGAAGGAACTTCAATGGGACTTCTTCCGGGAGATAAGGTAACTTGTGAGGCCTTGGTTTACGGCATGCTTTTGGAATCCGGAAATGATGCTGCAAACACAGCGGCATATGTCGTTTCAGGTTCTCCTGCTAAATTTGCAGAGTTAATGAATCAAAAGGCAAAATTAATTGGTATGGAGAATACTAATTTTGTCACTCCGTCAGGGCTTGATGCAGCAGAACATTATTCCACTGCTTACGATATGGCGCTTCTCGGTGCTTATGCAGTAAGTAATCCCGAATTTGCAAAGATTTGCTCAACTAACAGTATATCTTTAGAATACGGAAATCCACCTTATAGGAGAAGGCTTTCAAACCACAACAGGCTTCTCACTATGTATGACGGAGCATTTGGAATTAAAACAGGTTTCACCAAAAAAAGCGGTCGCTGCTTGGTTTCAGCGGCTGAACGAAACG
>UQGM01000060.1 GCA_900540535.1 uncultured Oscillospiraceae bacterium
AGAGCCTTCATTGAAGGTGAAAGCTCCGGCTTTGCTGTCAAGGCTGAGTATGACGCTTGCAGTTGTTACAAGAATAATAGCAGTCCAGAGTTTTTTTGAAATGAATTCTTTAAAGATAATAAGAGCAATCAGACTTGTGGCTACAATTTCAAAATTGTTCAAAAGCGATGCGTTGGAAGATGTTGTTCTCGCAACGCCAAGCATTAAAAGAATCGGTGCAGCGATATCGAGAATTACCATAGCGAAAACATAGGGTAAATCTTTGCGAGTAAGAGGTTCTTTTTTGTCGCTTTTTCCTGTGACTTTTTTTAAAGCCAAATATATGACCATACCTGTTCCGGCTCCCAGATACAAAAAAGCCGCCAGCATGGTAGGTTCTGCCTTTGTAAGCAGAAGCTTTGAAAGAGGTATATTAACTGCGTAGAAAACTGCTGCAAGTATTGCGAAAACCTTGGCTTTCACGTTTTTGCCTCCTTGAATTTTAGTTGCAATCGGATATAAAACGCTCTCGATAGAATATATCGGGAGCGTTTCTGAATATGTGCGATTATTTGTTTTCGCTTCGTTTGCTCAGAAGATTTTTTCTGAGTCTTTCGGCATCCTTTCTGACGAAGTACATGGGGATAAAGGCTATAAGTGCAATGATAGAGGAAGCAAGGAAAATTTCAAATGGGGGTTTTGCAGCTACGGGATCAAGAGGATTAAAGGAATTTATACCTATGGCAAGGGTGATAATGGGTCCTATAATCATTGGAACCATAACCGTAAAGCACATTCTGACACCCTGGAAACGTCCTTCTGTGCCTTTTGGAATGTAGTCCTGAAAAGTGCTGTTAAGTGCACCTATCATGGAAAGCATACCGCCGAGCATCATAATTCCGCCGATGTAGAGCAGGGGAAGGTATACCGAGGAGGGCATAAACTTCATAAGATAGATGATAAATGTACCAGCTACGATTATAAATAAAATGGGCAGGAAAAAGCTCTTTCTGCCGAACTTGTCAAAAAGGATTCCTAAAACTGCTGTGACAGCCGAAGAGCCGATAATGACTATGGCTAAGGGAATAAGATAATCTGTAATTCCGAGAGTTTTAACTACGAAATTAATGAGATATGACATAAATACCTGCTGTGATATTCCTATAAGACAGTAGCAGGCGAGGGTGACGTAGAGCATCTTGTTTTCTCTGATGATGTTTTTTCTGAATCCATAGAAAGTGGACTTGAGATAATCGGAGCTTTGAGTTTTTGTAATTTTTGCAGAATCTTTAAGAAGGAACAGTGAAAGAATACCTGCAATAATTGGGATGATTCCAAGAATGTAGAAAAATCCGTTATAATTGCCTTTATCAAAAGTGAACATGGCTATTACGAGAGTTACAACCATTGCAAACACTGAAAGGATTGATAGAGTGGTGTTCATTTTACCACGGTTTGAAACATCGGTTACATCGGTTACCCAGGCGTTGAAAGCGGCGTCGTTAGCGGTTGAACCGGCAACGGTCATAATGCAGTCAAAAATTACAAGGATAGCTACAACTGCTGCGCCTTTTTCCGGGGAAAAGTCAGTGGGTACAGCCGAAAACATAATAATTGTCAAACCCCAGAGTATGTAGCCGATTGAGATAAACGGCTTCCTTTTGCCGCTTTTATCGCATAGACCTCCGGCAAAAATTGTGGTGACAGTGGCGGTTATGGCAGAGAAGATAACCATAAGAGTTGTGGCAATGTAGTAGAGGTTTCCGTATTTTGAGGTATCCTCAAAAATGTTCTGAGCAAAGGTGGCGAAATACATATTTTCGACCATCCAGGCAATCTGTCCCACAAGACCGAAAAGTATTGCGCTGAACCAGATTTTTCCGCCGAGCTTTGTGGATTTGACGGCGGAGGATAAAGCTTTATCTGAAGCCATAGCTTAGCCTCCCAAATATATTTTCTTATAACAAAAATACCATAATAATGATAAATATTCAAGTTAAAATGTTTATTTTGCCGTGAATTCATTAAAAATACCGCAGCAGATTCTAACCTGCTGCGGCATGAACTCTATTATTTTATTTATTGAAATTCTGAATATCTGTCAATCAGAGTCTTTGATTATCTTAACAAGATTGTAAATTTGATATAGATTTACTTAATCTCAATATTTTTTACACCATGTTCCAAAATGATATTGATTAACTCGTTGCGAGAATAACGAGTTTCAGCGGCTATTTTATCAAGGTTGGCAAGTGTTTCTTCTTTTATGCGTACACTAATCATTTTATTGCCGTCATCTCCACGGCGTTTTATAATTAAAGGCTCTTTCTTGAAATCACTCATGATATTTTGTTCTCCTTATCTTTATAATACAATTTTATATTGACAAGTAAATGTTTAATATATTACAATAAGATATAATTAGTGATATCATTTTAGATATCACAATAAAAGGGAGAGATGAAAAATGAAAAAATTATTTTCTGCAATTTTATGTTTTCTATTAGTTTTTTCTCTGTTTGGGTGTTCAAATAATACGAACGAGCAAACAGAGACCAAAACCTCCACTCAAAAATTAGAAGTTTCTCTATTGAAAGACGGAAAGTTTGTTGTTACCTGTGAACAATTTATTCATGCCTATGAGAAGTGTTTAAATGAGAAAACTATTTCTATTGTAAGTAAAAACGAAGATAATAAGGGATATGATTACGATATACATGTCAACTCGGTTACTACAGAACTTAGTTTCAGCAAATCAGGAGGGGAGAAGAAAAAAGCCGAGTCTGTAAAACCTTACGAAATAATGGATACAATTGCAATTAGTTATACAGGGGTAATGTCAGAGTATTATCTAACTCAAGCGATCTATTCTTTTGATGCTTTAATTTGGACCTTAAATCCTGATATGGATTATGGTGAAGCGTCAGATATATTATCAGATATAATATATTCATTAAAAGAACAGGGAAATAATATGCGGACTGCACAAAAAGAAGTTAACGGCGTAACTTATTCATTATTAGTGGTTTCTAATTTAATGTGTGTTTTTACTGCTAGTGTAGACCCTAATGTAACCATAAATCCGGACAATAACACTATAGCGGATGCAAATGTATAATTGGAAAAGGAGGAATGCATTTTGAATTGCGTTCATTGCGGAAAACAAATCGAAGATGGAAAAAACTTTTGTCCATTCTGTAGGATGCAGCAGGCACAAATTGTTTCTGAAAATTTAGAAAATCCCAGTGTAGTTCAGGGAGGAGCTGATTCTTTAATGTCAACATATCCAAAGCACAAAAAGCATAAAACCAGGAATGTATTATTGGCTATTTTTATTTTTATAGCAGTTGCGAGTGTTTTATTTTGGATTTTTTGGGGCAATAAACCGGTTAATAATCCAGCGATAGAACAATTCCAAAATTCAGAATTTTTAAATGGTTATTTGCGTTCAGAAATTGTTGGCGAAAAGTTTTCTGTTCTTTTATATCAGGGCAGTTTTCCAAACGAAGTAACGGAATTTACAGATTATTCTGTTACTAAGGCAGAGGCTGCAGAATATAATCCTTCTTTGTACTTTGTTGAAGGGGAAATAAATTGGATAGACAAAGTAAATAAGCCGTCAACTCAGAAGTTTAGTTTTTCCATTTTGTTTACTGGTGAAAATGCTCCGGAGCCAGAACAGATAGGAACTTGGTTAGAAGCCGGACAATACGAATGCCAAGATGATTTTACTTTCAGCTATTAGTGATTAGTTAAGATAAAAGTAAGTCCCAATAATCCTTGTGGTTGTTGGGACTTTTTATCTATGCTGCAGTATTTTTATTTATCAACCGTTTCAGGGTCGTAAAATATGTAAACTAAAATTAAAAAATAAAAGAAGGACGAAAAAGAGACACCTATCAAAATGACAGGTGTCTCGAAAAATTTAAACTGTAAGTTGTTTCTTATTTACCGAAGTATCTGTTGAGAAGTCCCTCGAAAGCCTTGCCGTGACGAGCTTCGTCTCTTGCCATCTCGTGAACTGTGTCGTGGATAGCGTCAAGGTTAGCAGCCTTAGCACGCTTTGCAAGGTCAAACTTACCTGCTGTTGCGCCGTTTTCAGCTTCAACTCTCATCTCAAGGTTCTTCTTTGTGCTGTCTGTTACAACCTCACCGAGAAGCTCAGCGAATTTAGCAGCATGCTCTGCCTCTTCGTAAGCAGCCTTTTCCCAGTAGAGACCGATTTCGGGATAACCTTCTCTGTGAGCAACTCTTGCCATAGCAAGGTACATACCAACCTCTGTGCACTCGCCTGTGAAGTTAGCTCTGAGATCCTCAAGGATGTCCTCTGAAACGCCCTGTGCAACGCCTACAACGTGTTCAGCAGCCCAGCTTCTGCCTTCCTTCTGCTCAACAAACTTTGAAGCGGGAGCATTGCACTGGGGGCACTTTTCGGGAGCCTCAGTTCCTTCGTAAACATAACCACATACACTGCAAACAAACTTTTTCATATTTTATAACCTCCGTTAATTTAATTGATAACGATTATCGTTATCGTAATTATACACTATAATTTCTGTTTGTCAATACCTTTTTAAATTAAAATCAGAATTAAAATCAGTAAAATTATGTGAAAGACCGATTCGGCAGGTAAACCTATCATAAATTTAGAGTGTTTTGTTTTATGGCGGATAATTTTCATGGTAATAAACATGGGAAGAGAAGCGCCCAAAAGACCTGTTATCATCAAATGATGTTCGCTTATTCTTCTTTTTCCTTTAACAGCACGTTTTTTATCGGAAATAGTTATAGCAATTCCATATAATGAAATTAATATATAATATATAATGAAAATAAAAATTCCGATGGTGAAAGGCTCAAACATTGTTTTCTTCCTTTTTCAGTGCTTCAAGATTATTAAAGACCTCAAAATCTCCTGCTTTTATTTTTTCAGCCTCGATATCTGTAAGCATAAATGTACTGCTGCATGAAGGGCAAAGGGCGAAATAATTCGCACCAAATTTTCCTACAGGAAAAGCAAGGATAATGGCACTGTCATAATTTTCAAAAATATGCATATTGGTTGATTGCAGGCACTTTGGACAAACTGCATTTTCTGCTACATAAAATGTTTTAAGTCTGCTTTTAAAGTCAAGTAAGTGTGACATAGAAACACCTCCGCATATAATCCTATTATTAAGGTCTTAATATGTCAAGGGAAAAGGAGCTTTTTATGAAAAGAATTTATTCTGTTCTGGCATTATTGTTTGTACTTGTGTTCATCGCATCAGCATGTACACCGCAGCATAATTATGGTGATATTACTGTAAAAAGCACTGATGAGAGCATTTTTGAGGCAGTTTCTGAAAAAGATGTTTCAAAGGATGAAAATGAGCTTATAGGAGTTTGGTGTAATTATTATGAGCTTTCAATGAAGGAAAGCAAAGGAGGGACAGCTGAACAGTTCCGTGAAAAGGTACGTGAGATGTTTACAGTATCTCAGAAGGCGGGAATTAATACTGTATTTGTACAGGTGCGGCCCTTTTGTGATGCTTTTTATAAATCAGCACTTTTCCCTTGGAGCGAATACATCACCGGTGAGCAGGGGAAAGATCCCGGATACGATCCCCTTGAAATCATGATAGAGGAGGCAAGAAAGCTGAATCTTCAAATCCACGGCTGGATAAATCCATATAGGGTGTCATATAAAACTGATATAAATACTCTCAGTGAAAATAATCCCGCAAGAAAAATGTATAAGGAAGACCCGAACAGCGTTTATATTTCAGACAGCGGAATATTTTTGAATCCCGCAAACGAAAAGGCAAAAAAACTTGTTATAGACGGAGTAAAAGAGCTTTTGGATTATGACATTGGCGGAATACATATGGACGATTATTTTTATCCGGGCAATGATGAAAAAATAGATAAAAAGGATTATGAAGAGTATAAAAAGTCAGGGGGAAATCTCACTTTGGCGCAGTGGCGGCGCAATCAGGTAAGTGCATTAGTGGGAATGATTTACTCCCAGATTAAAAGTGAAAATTCCGATATGGTTTTCGGAATAAGCCCAATGGGAGATATTGAAAAAAATTATAACAGTATCTACGCAGATTTAGAGCTTTGGTGCACAAAAGGCGGATATGTTGATTATATTATGCCGCAGCTTTATTATGGTTTTGAAAATGAAACACTTCCCTTTGAAAAAACTGCAAAGGACTGGAAGGAACTTGTTTCAAAGGGAGGAAAGGTAAAGATTTACGCAGGGTTAGCATTATATAAGTGCGGACTTGAGGATAAATATGCGGGAGGGGAAAGTGAAAAGAAAGATACAGGCCGGTATGAATGGATTAATCATAATGATATAATCAGCCGTCAGATAAATGTGGTAAGGGAGCTCGGTTACAGCGGAGTGGTATTTTATTCCTATAAGAGTATTGCAAATACGGCAGGGAATGAACATCTTAAGGCAGAAATTGAAAAAATAATGGGCATATTGTAAAAAAAAGAAGTAAAAAATTCTACATATAGGTTAGTGAAAATATGATATAATACCCATAGTACATTTTTCACAAATAATATAGTGAAATTGTATTTGTAACGCCTGTTAAAGCAATATGTTTTATCGGATGGGTGTGGTATATGAAAAACAGCAGTTTTGGTCTTAGAACCAGAGTTTTCGTTTCTAACGCAATAATTTTGTGCCTTTGCGCATTTTTAGCCGTTGGCTTTGTGGCTTTTGCTTTTTATGGTTTTATGTTCACTTATAAAGGTGATAAAATCAATAAAAACTATGAAACCGGGCTGGGATTCCTTACTGTTTATCAGCTTCAGATGTATGTAAACAAAATTCAGGACGATTTGCTTCAGGGTGATCCGTCTGAAACTATAAATGATCCGAAAATTGTCAGCCTTATAAGCGGATTGAGCAAAAATGATGCCGGCGTTGCAGTTTTTAAAAATAACGATTTGATTTATGCTGACGGCAATTTTAATGAAGAGACCGCAAAAAAAGCAGCAGATGAATATGGCATTTACAGTAAAAACTCATCGGAGTTTTTTACAGGTGCAAAGGGCAGTATTTTGCTTAGCTGTCGTTCTATTCCGGGTGGAGGATATCTGCGAATACTTATTTGTGATAATAGACTTAATAATATTATCGGCGAAACTAATGAGGGAATGCTTAATGAAGTGTTCGACTTTACTGTAAGTATATTGATACCGGTATCTATTGCAGCGCTGCTGATAATACTTATTACAAACCTTATGCTTTCTTATGCTATGTCGAGGGACTTGGTAAATCCCATATATAAGCTAAGTACAGCGACAAAACGTATAACTGACGGTGATCTTGATTACAGTATAGACTACCGTGGAGATAATGAAATCGGAGCTCTATGTGAAGATTTTGACAGAATGAGAATGCAGCTAAAGGAATCAAAGCGTATTCAAAAGGTTTATGAAGAAAACAGGCGAGAGCTTATAGCAGGTATTTCCCATGACCTTGGTTCGCCTCTTACTCTTATAAAGGGATATGTGTCAGGTTTGCTCGATGGTATAGCGGATACACCTGCAAAAAAGGAAAAATATCTCAAAACGATTCTGGATACAGCCTGCGATATGGATAAGCTTGTAGATGAGCTTTTCTTGCTTTCAAAGCTTGAAACGGATAATTTTATATTCAATTTTACCAAGATAGATGTTTCAGGCTATTTCAATAGCAAAATGTCGGAATTACCTATGCTTGCAGGAAATTCAAATATAGAATTTTCCTTTGAAAATTTCTGTCCTGAGGGCACATATGTAATGGTGGACAAGCTCCAAATTACAAGAGTTGTAAAAAATATAGTACATAATTCTGTTAAGTATAATACAAGTCCCGATCCTGAAATAAAGGTTGCACTTAAGTGTAACGGAAAATTTGTAGATTTATCAATTTCCGATAACGGACCAGGTGTTGCACCGGAGGATTTGGAGAAAATATTTGATAGCTTTTATCGTACCGACAAAGCACGAAGCAATTCCTCAAAAAGCGGAAGCGGTTTGGGGCTTGCAATAGCAAAAAGAATAGTACTCGGTCATAACGGAGACATTAGGGCTGAGTTGAATAAAAGCGGAGGCTTATCTATAATTATAAGTATTCCGATATATGATTTAACACAGGAGGTTAATTGATATGGAAAGAAAAATACTCATAATAGAAGATGATAACGCAATAGCAGAGCTTGAGCGAGACTATTTGGAGGCAAGCGATTTTGTTGTTGATATTGTATCTGATGGAGCAAGCGGACTTGAGGCGGCATTAAACAAAAATTACAGTCTTGTATTGGTTGATTTGATGCTTCCCAGTATGGATGGATTTGAGATTTGCAGAAGGCTGAGAAATGCAAAGAATATACCGATTCTTATTGTTTCAGCAAGAAAAGATGATGTTGATAAAATAAGAGCTTTTGGTCTTGGAACCGATGATTATGTTGTTAAGCCCTTTAGTCCTTCTGAGCTTGTTGCAAGAGTAAAAGCGCATATTCAGCGTTACGAATCACTTGTTTCAAACGAAAACAAAAGTGGCGAAGTTCTTCGTATTGGAGAAATGCTTATTGACCACGGCGCCAGAAGAGTTACAGTAGGAGAAAAAGAAATAAGTTTAACAAATAAGGAATTTGATTTGCTTTATTTCCTTGCTTCAAAGCCCAATATTGTGTTTACAAAGGAAGAACTTTTCAGCAAAATCTGGGGATATGACTCAATGGGTGAAACATCTACAATTACTGTTCATATAAATAGAATCAGAGATAAAATAGGTGATATGAACGGTGATCCCAAATATATAGAGACAGTTTGGGGAACCGGTTATAGATTTAATAATGCCGAATAATTTATAAATAGATAATAAATAAACAGATAAGTATAGTGTATTTAAATCGTATGATTTTTAAAAATATTTAGTCTGATTAATAAGAAAAAAGGAATAATGTGAACGTACTTTGAACCAAAAGTTTTCTTTTTTTTAATAATTTATAGGTTGAAATTTTAACGCCGGTTTATTATACTATCATCTGTAAGTCAAAAAGACAAAATTGAAAAGGAGAAATTTGACATGAAAGCTTATTTCAAGAAAATAGCAGCACTTACTGCTGCTGCACTTCTCGTTCTTTCCATGGCTGCTTGCGGCGGAAATGACGACACTGAATCAACAGCACCTGTTGATGATACAAATTCAGTTGTAGAAGACATCCCTGCTGATGACACAAACGCATCTAACGAAGATGTAAGCGGCGAGAGCGATACTGCTGCTTCTAACGATACTTCTGATACAGCTAAGACCGAAGAAGGCGGAGATAAAACACCTACATCTTCAAGCTCAAATTCTGACACTCTTTCAAAGGATGAGGCTGTTGCACTTTTCAATAAGGCAACTGCAGCTGCTAAGAGCAAGAGCGGTAACCGTTACACAAAGGTTGACCTTGTTGAGGTTCCCGGCGGTGCAATCTTATCAGGTGCTCTTTCACCCCTTCTTCCCAAACCCGATAAGGCTACTGCAATCAAGGGCGTTCCTAACGGAACAATGAACGCAAGTGATTTCTCAAGCGTTACTGCTAAGAAGAGCGGAAATAACTGGGTTCTTACAATGAATGTTAAGACTGAAACTGCTCCCAATACTGCTGCAAATTCACGTGCTTTTGAAGAGCTTCCTCAGAGTGAGATTGATAAAGCTCTCGGTAGCTTAAGTGTAAGTCCCATGAGTGGAGTTAAGTTTACATATAGCGGTGGTACCATTAATGCAACTGTTACAGCTGACGGTCAGCTTGTAAGTGCTACTTACACAATGAAAGTTCAGCTTGTTGCAAGCAATGTTACTGCTGTTGGCGGATTTGTTAAGATCAGTTCCGCAAAGGTTAACATTACTCAGACTGACAAGTTTTAATCTGAGAGTCAGTTAACTTAAATTAAGAATTCAGGCGGTTCATCGAAAGATGAACCGCTTTTTCTTTTTTGACACTCCTTGCACTTTGCAGAGCATTACTGTATTATTAAAGCAATAATGTTATCAGGAAGAAAGGTGAATTTAATGACTGATTCTTTAAAGATATTTACACTCAGCAATGACATCAAAATTCCGTCAATAGGTTTTGGCACATGGCTTATTGAAAACGGAGAATCCGCTGTAAAAGTTGTTTCAGAAGCTCTAAGATGCGGATACCGTCATATTGATACCGCAGCAGCTTACGGCAATGAGGAGAGCGTAGGCAAAGCTATAATAGAAAGCGGAATTGACCGCAGTGAGATTTTTGTAACAAGTAAGGTGTGGAATACGGAAAGGGGATATGACAAAGCCCTTGCCGCTTTCGATAAGACAATGGAAAAACTTGGACTCGATTATCTCGATTTATACCTTGTTCACTGGCCCTGTAATGTAGGCAGCAGAGAAGAGTGGTCAAAGGTTAACAGTGAAACCTGGCGTGCTCTCGAAAAGATTTATGAGGAAAAAAGAGTAAAAGCGATCGGTGTAAGCAATTTCAAAGTTCATCATCTTGAAGAGCTTCTTAAAAGTTGTAAAATTGCGCCTATGGTAAATCAGATAGAGTTTCATCCAGGCTTTATGCAGAAAGAAATACTCGATTGCTGCCGAAAAAACAATATACTCCCAGAAGCATGGAGCCCCCTCGGCAGAGGCAGAATGGCAAAAAGTGAGCTGCTTCAGGATCTTTCGGAGAAATACGGAAAATCCATAGCTCAGATATGTATTCGCTGGTGTCTGCAAAACGGAGTTCTGCCCCTTCCCAAAACTGTCACCGAGTCGAGAATGGCGGAGAATGCAGATGTATTTGATTTTGAAATTTCAGCGGAAGATATGAATAGAATTAATTCCATGGAGCAGTTCGGCTGGTCGGGACATGATCCGGATACCTTTGAATAAGCAAATTTATGGGTAAAATTATCACCGCAACCGATAATTGCATAATAGTTGCTTGAATAAATCAGAGCTTTTGCTACAATGAACGCAAGAGGTGATAATATGACATTAGGTGAAAAACTTAAAAAGTACAGATCGAGCAAAGGCTTGTCGCAGGAAAAGGTAGCGGAGATTTTGGATGTCAGCAGACAGGCTGTGACCAAATGGGAAAACAATCAGACAACGCCGTCAGTTGATAATCTTATTGCTCTTGCATCCCTTTATGATGTGCCTTTGGAGGAGCTTGCAGGAACGAAAAATAAAACTTCTCCTAAAGAAAACATAATACTGCGTACTAATCTTACTTTGATTGCAATTATCCTTCAGGCTGCTGCTCTTAACGCTTGTGTTCAGCCTCTTTCCATAGAAGGAAAAGAGTATGTTTCAGTTTTCATGTTTATAAAACTAATGTTCCTTTTTCTGTTTTCAGCCTGGATGGCATGGAATCTCCGTTATGAAAAAGATAAAGAGCAGCTGAGAAAAAATACTAAAACAGAGCTCCTTTATTGTACTGTTATGGCAGCAGTTGCACTTTTTGTGTTTTACAGTAAACTGTACTTTGTCGGCAGCCTGATATTTATTGCAGTGTGTCTGTTTTATATTTTTGTAATCAATCCCAAATATATGAACAGAACTTTGGTAAAGAGAAAATCCAGGAAAAAGCAATGAAATTAAAGCTTTAAAATGTAAACTTACTTAGTGCCGCTTTAAAGGTAAATCTGCCTTAAGCGGCATTTTTTATTGGAAGTATTTCTTTAAATTTCACCCCTTTTACTTATTTTCATATAATGCTTTATAAGGCGGTGATTTTGTATGAAAGGATTCGGAAAAAGACGAAAAACAGGTGTCTTGCTGATTTTTACAGCTGTTTTGCTGCTGATTTCTTTCGTGTTTTTTGAGATAAGGCTTGTACCCCTTGTGCGTAATTCAGCTAAAATTGCATCCGTAAACCTTGCTGAAACAGCTATAAATGAAGCTGTACAGGAGGTGCTAAGTGAAGAGGGGGTAACATATGAAAGAATTGCAAATATTACATATAATTCTCAGGGAGAAATAACCTCTCTGTCCATAGACCCGGTAAAAATCAATACTCTTAAAAGTAAAATTTCGCTGCGTATTGCGGAAAAAATCTCAGGTATAGACAATGAAGAAATAGAGCTTCCCTTGGGAACTATTTTAGGAATGGAGCTTTTTGCAGGGAGAGGGCCGACTCTGAAATTTTATACCTCTCTTTCAGGAAACGCCATTACGGATTTTTCAAGCAAATTTGAATCTGCGGGGATAAATCAGACACGTCATCAGATAATGATAGAAGTGACGTCGGATATTCATATAATTTCTTCAAAAGGCAGTGCGGGAAAGATTACGGT
>UQGM01000061.1 GCA_900540535.1 uncultured Oscillospiraceae bacterium
GCTTTGCATAGGGTGTTTCACCGCAGCCTGCGCAAGCGCCGGAGAACTCAAGGAGAGGTGTTCTGAACTGGCTGCCCTTAACTGTTGCAGCTGTGAACTTCTCTGTAACCTCGGGCTTTGAGTCGAGAGTCTGACCGTAGTTGAACTTCTCCTGCTCGCCAACCTGTGTCTCAAGAGGATTCATAACAAGAGCCTTGTTACCCTTCATGCCGGGGCAGACATTTGCGCATGATCCGCAGCCTGTGCAGTCCATAGCGGAAACTGTCATAGCGAACATCATGCCGGGAACGCCTGTCATGGGCTTCATCTTCATGCCCTCGGGAGCATTCTTTGCCTCTTCCTCAGTAAGAGCAACAGGACGGATAACTGCATGGGGGCAGACATAGGAGCAGAAGTTACACTGGATGCAGTTCTCGGGAACCCATGTGGGAACGTCAACTGCGATTCCACGCTTTTCAAATGCTGCACTACCCTGGGGGAATGTACCGTCAGCAGCATCGGAGAATGTGGAAACGGGAAGTGTATCGCCAAGCTGTCTGCTTGTGGGATCAAGGATGTCCTTAACGAACTTAACCATCTCAGGACGGTTGGAGTTAACAACAAGCTCTTCCTCAGTGTCAGCAGCGTTAGCCCACTCAGCGGGAACGTCAACTTTCTTTGCGCCTGCAACACCGGCTTCGATAGCCTGATGGTTCATGGCAACAATCTTTTCACCCTTCTTGCTGTAAGAACGGGTTGCTGCGTCCTTCATAAGCTCAACAGCCTTATCAGCAGGAATGATTGCAGAAAGACCGAAGAATGCAGCCTGAAGAATTGTGTTAACACGTCCGCCAAGACCGATTTCCTTAGCGATATGTGTAGCGTCGATTGTGTAGAACTTAATGTTGTTCTGAGCGATATATCTCTTCATGGAGCCGGGAAGCTTTTCGTCAAGCTCAGCAGCATCCCATGAGCAGTTGAGAAGGAATGTGCCGCCCTCTTTAAGATCCTCAACCATATGATACTTGTTTACATATGAAGGATTGTGGCAGGCAACGAAGTCAGCCTTATTGATAAGGTATGTTGACTTGATTGGAGTCTTACCGAAACGAAGGTGAGAGATTGTTACGCCGCCTGACTTCTTTGAGTCATAAGCGAAGTATCCCTGTGCATACATGTCGGTGTTATCGCCGATGATCTTGATGGAGTTCTTGTTAGCACCAACTGTACCGTCGGAACCAAGACCCCAGAACTTACAGGAGTGTGTTCCCTCAGGTGTTGTGTTGGGATTCTCAGTAACAGGAAGAGAAAGATGTGTAACATCGTCTTCGATAGCGATTGTGAATCTCTTCTTGGGCTCTGCTGCATCCATGTTGCGGAATACAGAGATGATGTGTGCAGGAGTTGTATCCTTTGAACCAAGTCCGTAACGTCCGCCGTAAACGGGAACATTTTCAAACTTAGTATCACGAAGAGCAGCAACAACATCGAGATAGAGAGGCTCGCCGAGAGAACCGGGCTCCTTTGTACGGTCAAGAACAGAAATAACCTTGACTGTCTCAGGAATAACCTCAAGAAGATGCTTAACTGAGAAAGGTCTGTAAAGGTGAACCTTAACAACACCTGTCTTCTCGCCGTTAGCGTTGAGGTAATCAACTGTCTCTTCGATTGTCTCACAAACTGAACCCATTGCTACGATAACTTTCTCTGCATCGGGAGCACCGTAGTAGTTGAAGGGCTTGTAATCTGTACCGATTCTTCTGTTAACCTCATCCATGTAAGCAACTGTTGCTTCAACAGCCTTATCATAGTAGGGGTTGCAAGCCTCACGAGCCTGGAAGAAGATGTCGGGGTTCTGAGCGGAACCACGAAGTACGGGATGCTCAGGATTAAGTGCATGACGACGGAAAGCATTAACTGCATCCCAGTCCATCATTTCAGCAAGTTCAGCATAATCCCAAACCTGGATCTTCTGAATCTCATGAGATGTACGGAAACCGTCAAAGAAATGAAGGAAGGGAACACGGCACTTAAGTGTTGCAAGGTGTGCAACTGCGCCAAGGTCCATAACTTCCTGTGCACTGTTTGAGCAGAGCATAGCGTAACCTGTCTGACGGCATGCATAGATATCGGAATGATCACCGAAAATGTTAAGAGCGTGGCTTGATACGCAGCGTGCTGAAACATTGATAACGCTGGGAAGAAGCTCACCGGCAATCTTATACATATTGGGAATCATAAGAAGAAGTCCCTGAGAAGCTGTGTAGGTGGTTGTAAGTGCACCGGCTGCAAGAGAGCCGTGAACAGCACCTGCGGCACCTGCCTCGGACTGCATTTCAGCAACCTTTACAGGCTGACCGAAAAGGTTCTTAACGCCGTCAGCTGCCATTTTGTCGGTAGCTTCGGCCATGTTTGAGGACGGTGTGATAGGATAAATTGCAGCTACTTCAGTAAACGCATAGGATACGTGTGCGGCAGCTGAGTTACCGTCCATGGTTTTAGTTTTTCTTGCCATTGGATTTTCTCCTCCTTAGATTTTCAATCTTCTAGAAAGACCTGTTTGTCCGTTATCAATACTATCACTTTTGAGAGAATATGTAAACCTTTTCTTAAACGAAATTTCCCCAAATTTTGCTTTTACTGCCATATTTAATAGTATATAACAGACACATTTGTGATGTATTTTGTCTGTAAGAGTGCATCAGACAATTTTTTGCTGAAAGCGAAAATTATTTTTCAAATAAACTTTACAGTGAATATTTTTCTCCGCTCACTCTTTAAACCGATTATTTACCGTAAAAGTTTTTTACACATAAAGAAGAAGCCTGCGGTTCACCGCAGGCTTCTTTCATACATATCAATCCTATTTACATATACTCATAAACGCCGGATTCCTTAAAAATTTCATTCTCCATTTTCGAAAGCTTTCTGAAAATCTTATTGGTTTTTGAAAAAATCTTTTGAAGAATTTTTTCAGCGTCACTGCTCACATAAACCACGGTTATATTACTGCTATCCGTGTTTTTTTTGCATGATTTACTCATAATCTTATCAAATATTCTTTTTTTAATACTTTTATCCGGAGCATAATTGGACACTGCCGCATCTATAAGTCTGTCAGTATAATCCATTTTCATGCCTCCTTATTGAGATTATGTAAAAAATTATTTTTTGCTCTCTGAAGCCTTGAGCGTGCTCCCGAAGCTGTTATTTCAAGAAGTTCCCCTATCTCCTCACTTGAGAAGCCCGCTGCTTTAAGGGATAGTATCTCTCGGTCATCATCACCGAGCATTGCAAAAGCTTCTTTCACTTCAATATTTAAATCCAGCTCATCTCTCCCGCTCAGATAAATCTGATTTTCCACACAGCTGTGTAAATCTGCATTTTTATATTTCTCTCTCAAACAGTCATTTTTCAGATTTACGGCTATTCTGAAAATCCACGCCTGCCAGTTATCAGGATGTGCCTGAAAGCATTTAGTCCACACACGCATGAAGGTTTCCTGCGAAAGTTCCTCTGCTTTTTCACTTCCCAAGCACACCGAAAAATATGCAAACACCGGAGAAAACCATTTATCATACAGGCTTTCAAAAAGTTTGTTTTCCTCTGCTCCCATAGCTTTTAAAGCCTGATAAGAGCGGCGGCTGCCTCATTCTTTGAATGCGCCTTGAGCTCTACACATTTAATTGCAGCAATTTTATTTAAAAGCTCTTCGCCGGTTACAGAATGTGAAATTTCAACCTTAACAGCTTTTACTGCCATTTTGCCGTCAATAAGAGCCAGCATTTCTTTATCTATTTTTATCTTTTCTCCGAAATCTCTCACCATTACATCATCACAGTCGGTATATATAACTCCGCCGGTGGTGCGTACATTCGATTTCTTTACATCATTATGCGCCACACAGCTTCCGGCTATTATTCCGTTGGCCTTTTCAGGAAGTTCGGGCACAAAAATAAGGCCGTTTGTAATTACCAAAGGTTTACCCTCAGAGAATACCGCCGAATCAACCGATGTATTATCTCCTATATCTATAATTCGGTCATAATCGTCATAGCGTATTTTTCCGTTCACGGATATTGTCTCTATATTACCTTCTTTAAGATCCTGTTCGCTTGCAATCATTTCACCGTTTACAACAACTTTTATCTTTTTACCATTAAGCGGTGCAACATATGCTTTGCCATTTATAATGTAAATTTTCTCCTGAGAGGGAGGATTGATGATTGCTGTGCCGTTAACCGTGCCTACATCGGCATCCTTGCTGACATATACCGTCGAAACAATACGCTTTTGCTTTACCTTTCCGAATGCATTTTTAACTGAATCATCAGCATCTTTAGGAAGAATGAGAAGCACTATATCCTTTATTTCTTCAATTTCCCTTATAACCTCAGCATTGTTAAGATGCCTTAAATCGCAGATCACCATATGTTTGTATTTCATAATTTATTCCCCTTTCATTGTTTTCTGTTTATTAAGACGATTTTAAAATAAACTTGTCCCGCTTATTTTTGAAAATCCCAAAATTTCTTTTTAAATTCACAGCAGCCTTTTATAAGGCATATGAGCATACTGTCGTCATCTTCTGCATAAATTTCGGCGGCAACATTCTCACGCTCAACATTATCTAAAACCTTTTCAATGCGGCTGTCCGTATGTGCGGGAAGTATAAGTAACCCTATATTGCGGATTTTCTCTATTCTTTCCGCTGTATATATATCGCCTACACATCTCAAATCGCACACATGCATGTTTTCCAGCACCATATAAAACTCTCCCTTCTCAGCGCCTTACAATAATAAAGACGCTGAAAAGGGAATTCTGTCCGAAATTTTTAAAATAAAAATGAGAAAGATTTATTGTTTTTTCCACGCTTTCGGAACAAAAAGCATTAGCATTGGGAAGAGTTCCAGCCTTCCCGCAAGCATATCAAATATAAGCACATATTTTGCAAACAAACTGAAACCACTGTAATTTCCCATAGGACCGACAACTTCCAGTCCCGGACCAATATTATTCAGTGTAGCCATAACAGCAGAGACGTTTGTAGTAAAATCGAAACCGTCCCCTGAAATTAGCAGAACTGAAAGACCCATAACAAGCACATAAGCTACAAAAAAAGCAGTCAGCGACCTTGCTACACTGTGTTCGATTTTCTTTCCATCAAGAGTAACAGCTTTGACGCTTCTAGGATGCATAATATGTCCAAACTCTCTGAACATGGTTTTTACAAGGAGAACTACACGTGAAATTTTAAATCCGCCGCCGGTACTTCCGGCACAGGCTCCGAAGAACATCAGGATAATAAGCAGAACTCTCGAAAATTCCGGCCAAAGGTTAAAGTCGGTAGTTGAAAATCCTGTTGTGGTTATTATGGAACCTACCTGGAACGCAGCTTGATGCCACGCCTGAGAAATTGAATCATACATGGGGGTGATATTAACAGTAATGAGTATAACACTTGTTACAATAATAATTATATACCAGCGAAGCTCTTCGCTTTTTAAAACTTTTTTAATGTTTCGCTCATAGAACAGGTAAAAATAAACCGTAAAATTAATACCGAAAAGTATCATGAAAACTGTTACAACCACCTGAATATAAGCACTGTAACTTTCAAGACTTGTATTTAAAATTGCAAATCCGCCTGTACCTGCCGTACCGAATGAGATTAACATTGCGTCGAAAATGCGCATGTCTCCAAGGCAAAGGAGGACTATTTCAACAACAGTAAGTCCAAAATACATTATATAAAGGTTTTTTGCAGTTGTACTTAATTTTGGAGCCATCTTACCGACAGATGGACCCGGACTTTCAGCTTTCATAAGGTTCATACTGTATCCGCCGCTTGTAGGAACTATGGCAAGCAAAAACACAAGAACGCCCATACCGCCTATCCAGTGAGAAAAACTTCTCCAGAAGAGCATACACTTTGAAAGTGCTTCAACATTTTTAAGTATACTTGCACCGGTTGTAGTAAAACCTGATACCATTTCAAAAAGGGAATCAGTATAGGATGGAATCTCTCCTGAAATATAAAAAGGCAGAGCTCCCACGGCACTTATTAAAATCCAGCTTAGGGCAACAGTGATAAATCCCTCTTTTGCATAGAAAACATGGTTAGCCGGACGTTTGGCGGAGAAAATAACTCCCAAAGCCAAAGCTATAAATATAGCAGGGAAAAATGCAACTACGCTGCTCTCTCTATATATCACAGCTACCAGACATGGCAGAAGCATAAGTATCGCTTCCGTGAGCATAACTCTACCAAGTAAAAACAACACCATTCTACGGTTCATAACTACTCGTTTTCTCCTCTTCCTGCAATAGCGATTGAATTTTATTGTTCGACCAGAATATCCGTAAGATCGTTGAGACCTGTTTCGGTGGTAACCACAATAACCGTATCGCCTATTTTAATTACATCCTTACCTGACGGAGTTATTATTTCATTTCCACGTATGATGCTTGAAATCAACAAATTCGATCTGATTTTAAGCTTTTCAAGAGGGATTCCCACTACATCGGATTCGGCTCTTACAAAGAACTCCAAAGCCTCGACCTTATCATTTTCTAGCCTGTAAAGAGTCTGTACATTGCTGCCGAAAGAGTTCTGCATGGCACGCACATAGCTCAAAATACTTTCAGCAGTTATATGTTTAGGACAAACAACGCTGCCTATGGGCATTCCGCTTATAAGCTCGCTGAATTTTATGCGATTTACTTTGGTTATAATCTTTGCATCCGATGAAGAACCGATGCAAAGAGAAAGCATGATGTTTTCTTCGTCAATATCCGTAAGCAGCACCACTGCTCCGGCATCAAATACGCCTTCCTCTGCTAGAAGCTGCTGTTCTGTACCATCGCCGCAGATTATCATGGCTTTGGGCAAAAGTTCGCTTAATTTTTCACAGCGCTGTTTATCTATCTCTATAATTTTGACGTTTATTCCTACACTCAAAAGCTCACGGGCAAGATAATAAGCCATCTTTCCGCCGCCTATCAAGGTAACGTCTTTAACGGTATTGAATTTAACTCCTGCTTTTTTCATAAACAAAGCAGCCTGATTATGCGGTGCGATTATTGAAATCTTATCTCCTACTTCAAGGATAAAGTTTCCGTCGGGAATAATTGTTTCTGCGCCACGCTGTACTATGCATATTAATAGCTTGTTAGTAAAAACTGACCTTGCTTTTGAAACTGCCATACCGGCAATAGAAGAACCTTCAGGAATACGCACTTTAAGAAGTTCTACACGTCCCTTTGAAAAAGTATCAACTTCAATGGCAGATGGGAATTTAAGCAGTCTTGCAATTTCCTTTGCCGCAGCTCTTTCGGGATTGATTATCATCGAAAGTCCAAGCTTTTCTTTTATAAATGAACGTGAAGCGAGATAATCGGGATTTCTTACACGGGCTATGGTTTTACAGTTTCCCGTTTTTTTAGCTATAAGACAACATAAAAGATTAAGTTCATCGGAAGGCGTAACAGCTATAAACAAATCAGCCTGTTCAACACCGGCTTCCTCCTGAACGCTGTTTACAGCTCCATTTCCCACAATACCCAAAACATCATTTTCCGAAACAAGTGCCCGGAAAGCTTCCGGGTTCGGGTCGATAATTACTATATCATGTCCTTCACTGTCAAGCTGTTCTGCAATTGTTGCGCCAACCTTGCCGCATCCGGCAATTATCACTCTCATATAAACGCCTCCGAAAAACCGTTTTATTTATCCGCTTATAGAATTTGTTTAAACATAAAAATCAGAGTAAAATAAAATATCTGCTATTTTTTTATTAAAGCATTATTTTAAATTTCATTATAGCAATATTTTTCGTGTATTTCTACTGTTATACAAAATCTAATGTCGTATTTTTGAAAAAAATATACCTTTTTGCCATTTGATTTGACATATATGGCTTTCATGCTTATAATATATGATAATTTAAAATTGAAAGGAGCAAATCCAATATGGATGACCCCGGGTCTACAAGCCTGATTTTTCAAATTGTACTTCTCTTTATTCTGATTTTAGTAAACGCATTTTTTGCAATGTCTGAAATCGCCATTATTTCTCTTAACGACAGCAAAATAGAAAAGATGGCTGAAAACGGACATAAAAAAGCAAAACAGATAATGCGCCTTACTGAAAATTCCAGCAGTTTTCTTTCTACGATCCAGATCGGCGTAACTCTTGCCGGATTCCTGACATCAGCTTCTGCATCTCAGGTTTTCGCTCAGCGACTCACCGATGCGGTATCACCTATCCTGCCGGACAGTATACCCGTTTCACTTATTCACAGTATTTCGGTTGTACTTATCACCCTCATAATGTCTTACTTCTCCCTTGTATTCGGAGAACTGGCTCCTAAACGCATAGCCATGCAGGTACCGGAAAAAATTTCCTTCCTTGCAGTAGGTCCCCTGCTTTTCGTAGCCAAAATCACTAAGCCAGCAGTAAAGCTTTTATCTTTTTCCACAAACCTTGTTGTAAGAATTTTCGGTTTCGACCCCAACTCCGATGAAGAAACCGTAACCGAAGAAGAAATAAGAATGATGGTTGACGTCGGTCAGGAAAAGGGTGTTATTGAAGACACTCAAAAAGAGATGATTGATAACATCTTTGAGTTCGATGACATCGACGTATCCGATATAATGACACACAGAACCGATATGTATGCTGTTGAAGCAAATGACAGTCTCCAGAATGTTATAGATATTTCTGTGGAACAGGGATATTCAAGAATCCCCGTTTATGACGATGATCCTGACAACATTATCGGAATTGCATATATTAAAGATTTAATTCAGTATATAGGAAAAAGCCTTCCGGAAAACGGACTGCGCTCAATAATGAGAAAAGCATATTACGTACCTGAAAGCAAAAAGTGCGGACAGCTTTTCAAAGAAATGAGCGAAAGCCACGTTCAGATGGCAATAGTTGTAGACGAGTACGGCGGCACTGCCGGTCTTGTAACCTTGGAAGATCTTCTTGAATCAATAGTCGGCAACATTCAGGATGAATACGACAATGAGGATGAAGAAATTTCAAGAATAGATGATGCAACCTTTACAATCGACGGCACAACTGATATAGAAGAAGTCGGCGACCTTATCGGCGTCACTTTCCCTGAGGGAGACTATGATACCCTCGGAGGATATATCATAAGCAGACTTGGATTTTTACCATCAGACGGTGAAATGAACAGCCTTGAATTTGAAAATTTCAGATTCACCGTTTTAAGCGTAGAAGACAGAAGAATCGGAAAAGTTAAAGTCGAAATTCTTCCCGGCGCAAAAACTGAAAAGATTTCTGAAAACGAAACCGATTCCCATGAGGATGTCTAAAAAATTAATTTTATAAAAATCAGAGCCGAAGCTTTTGCTTCGGCTCTTTTTTAATTATTCTGATTTTTTCGTTTCACTGTTTCCCGTTAAAGAATCATTAACGGCTGATAAAATTGTTTCTGCTGTGCTCTTAAGACCGCCTAAAAAGGCATCATTAAAAGTGCTGTCAGTACTGACTTTCCATCCATCTTCTCCTTTTTTAACGGTTATTTCAGCTTCTTTTGTCACTGTACCTACACTTTCAGCTGAAAGACATTGCATAAACAAAGTATCAACCTTATTTTCTTCTGTTGACTGCTGAGCAGTACCGAATATAGCGGAAATGCTGTTTTGCAGGTTCTGTGAAAAATAATTTTTCATAACAGCAGTCATATCAATAGATGTAACCTTAGTTTTAACCTTTGCAGTGTTTTCATCAACTTGCTCCGTTGATATGATTTCATATTCGAGCTTTTTTCCAATCTCTTTAAGAACAGCATCGGTATCTGTTACCTTAGTTTTTTCAGTTATAAAAGCCCTCGTATCTGTCAAATCAACATACTTTTCCGCCTTTTCCAAATCCTGCTTTTTTACTGCATCGAAGGCACCCTTTACCGCTGCTTCCGGACTGTTTGCTGAACCGCAGGCCGAAAAACCAATGGTCAGCACCAAAGCGGCAAGTATAGCGGCAATAATTTTAATTGCTCTTTTCATACCCCTTATCTCATCCTTTGCATATTTATTTTTCTTTTTTCCTTTTTCCAAGTGATTTGAATTTGTCGATGAGCGGCTGGAATTTTGCAATAATTTTGTCGAGCTTTTCATACTCTTCGGCAGCCTTCTTCTCGTCTTCATCAAGCTGCTTTTCCATATTATATGTCATAAGATTGGTTCCGCAGTTTTTACATACCGGGCCCCAGTCAAAAGGAGATATTTTCACTCCGCATTTAGGACATTTTGCCACTATCACTCACCGGCCTTTCCATCATTTTCTGACTGAACAACAGCAATACGCCTTGCATCAAGGTCATCACGAATTTTCTTTAATTTATCGCCTACCAGATCATATGCCAGATATGGAACTATTCCAAGGAGTCCGAGAACAGCCGGAATTATGGTGAAGAACGCCCAAATCCACGCCTTTGTTGCATCTGACTGCGGAACATGGTCAACGCCCTGTACAATTACATAGCCCACAAAGCTTGCTCCTAAAAGAGCTGTTCCGATAGATTTCTGAATGGAACCGGAAAGCTTTCCTACAAAGGTAAGCACTGAAAAAGCCATTCCTTCGTTGCGCTTGCCTGTTTTCCATTCCATATAATCGACTGTATCAGCAATCATTTCAGTGGGAACAACCATTCTAATTGCGCTTACTATACCCGTAAGTGCACCCTGGAGTGCCAGGACAGGCGCTATAACCCACATATTTGAAGCAAATTTTATACCAACAAAATATACTGCTATGGGTATTGCGGCAGTATACAGACCTGTCAAAATCATTATCTGACGGTTATCCCAGCGCTTTTTGAAATATGGAATCATAAGATATGATATAAATCCTACAACAGTGCCCGGTATACCTATGAACAGTGATACCGTGGCTGAACCGAGAACATCTATGTAATAATAAGTGGAGAAAATACCGCCTATTCCTCCCAGTGCACCTAAGACATTTGAAAGTATTATCATAACAAGAGGCTTGTTTTTAAACAGGAAACGCATGCTGTCAGTAAATTTAGGCTCATCGGAGAGGCTTACAACTCTTTCTTTTACAAAAATTCCCGCAAGAGAGAAAATTGCCATACCTACAATTGAAACAACCAAGCCCATTATAAAGAACATGGTGTGGAGCGGGACATCAATTTTTCCGTCTTTTGCAAGGTCAATAAGCGGAGAAATAACAATTCCGGGAAGTCCGCCTAATATGCTTGAAATAAATCTTGCAGAGGTGATTGCCGCTGTACGCTCTTTGGGGTTTGGCGAAATACTTGCCGAAAGTCCCCAGAAAGGAACGTCACCGATTGTATAGAAAAGCTCCCAGATTATGTAAGAGACATACATGTAAACTATTCTTTTTATTGAATTAACAGGTTCATCGGCAAGGAGCTCCGGACCTGAAAAAAGCATTACAGTAGCAAGAGCAAGAGGAATAGGTACAATCAAAAGCCATGGTCTGAGTTTTCCGAATCTTGTTCTTGTACGGTCAATAATAGAGCCCATAAGCGGATCGTTTATTGTATCCCAGATACCCACAACAAATATCATAAAGGATACTGCTTCAGGAGCAATTTTAAAAACGCTTACAAAAAAGTACACAAGCCACGATGACATAAAAGTGTAGCTCATGCACTGTCCGCCGTTTGCAAAACCGTAAATCAGAGTCTCTTTTACTCCTACAAATCTGCGGTTTTGCAGGGTATTTGCATTATCCATAGTAATACCTCCTCACTGGTCCTTACCTAAGATAATATAACACCGAGACTGTAAAACTTCAACATATTTAATAGTTTTGTATGATATTTTCTGCATTTTATTCATAAAAATATATGTACTTTTGCACAAAATCACATATAAAAATTGCGTATATATAAACTATCAAACTCTGATAACACACATCAGTCCGTGATGATCTGATATACTGGTTTCTTCAAATTTTTCGGTTGCCGCAACTCGGCATATCTCCTCCTCATTATGTTCAATGCCCTTTACAAAGAAATGGTCGATATTCCTTGCAGGCATTTCATCCTCTGCATCCAGCTGATGATAGAGGCTCTTCTGTTTCATCTTTGTTTCATCAACATAATATTTCTGTAAATTGGTATTAAAGCGAGGATCCCAAGTACATATTCCCTCATCAGCAGGAACAAGACGTCGGTATCCCTTCTCGGTGAGATAAGTGAGTTCATTCCAATCGGCTTCGGCATTAAAATCTCCGCCG
>UQGM01000062.1 GCA_900540535.1 uncultured Oscillospiraceae bacterium
AGCAATTGAGGCAAAAGCTCGCTTCCTCAGGAACAGGGCTTTTACAGTTAGGACATAGCTTAATCATAATAAGACGATCCTTTAAATTCAAATTAAGAAAACTTGTTTTGCTATTTATAGAATATATTTAAAAAAGAATATTGTCAACCTAATAGAGATATGTATATTTAAATTTGCAGCGTTTCTATTTTCCCATAAGAAGTGCCACGGAAATTGGGGCAAGCAAAAAGGATACGCAGTCAGCTATTAAAGCGGCTGCAAGGGTAAAGCGTGTTTTTTTAACTCCAACGGCGCCGTAATAAACTGTAACTGCATAAAATGTGGTTTCTGTTGACCCCATAATAACTGAGGCGACACGCCCTGAAAAGGAATCAGGACCGGCTGTTTTAAGAAGATCTTCATACATTGTCAGGGAACCGCTTCCTGAAACAGGGCTTAAAAGCACAAGGGGGAGCACATCTGAAGGTATGCCTGTAATGGAGGCTATGGGTTTCATAAACCAGAGAATTACGTCAAGACCGCCAGAGGCTTTTAATACTGATACAGCGGCCACCAGGGCGATTAGGGCAGGGAGTATACTTAAAAAGGTGCTGAAGCCTTCCTTAGCGCCTTCTATAAAGCAGTCCATAACAGGAGTGCCTTTAATTAAGCCGTAAACTATTATAAATACCGCAGTAAGAGGCAAAATCCAGTCCGTGAAGGTCATTTATCTTTTCTCCTTTTTGCGAAGGCTTATAGCTAAAATCTTAGCCGCTGTGATTCCGGCAGCGAGTGCTGCACAGGAGTTGAGCCATGCAGCAGGCATGATTTCCATGGGGGTGGCACTGCCATATTGGCTTCGCAGCATTGCCACAGTGGTGGGGATAATATGCATGGCAGCAGTATTCATCACTACAAAAAAAATCATATTGTCTGTGGCAATAAGAGGATTTTTGTTTTCCTGATTCATCAGTTTCATGGCTTTGATACCTAAAGGGGTGGCGGCGTTTCCAAGTCCAAGTATGTTGGCTGTAAGGTTCATTGAAATTGCACCTGCAACTTCAGAGTTCTTTTTAAGATTGGGAAAAATAAATTTAAGTACGGGATACATAAAAGCTCCTATTTTTTCCGTAAGACCTGATTCGGTTGCTATTCGCATTAAACCGCTCCAAAGGCAAAGCATACCTAAAAGCTTTATTGCAAGTTCAACTCCGCTGTTGCCTGCCTCAATTAGAGCCGCAGAAACCGCCGACATATTTCCTAAAGCGGCAGCGGCAAAAAAGGAAAATATAATGATTGCAGGCCAAATTATATTCATCATATTGATTACCTCACTGTGTATAATTCCGGTGTGGAATTATACCCTTTAAATTCTACATTTTGCTACAAAAATCATTGTGACTTTTTACGACAGTTTATGTTTCAGATATTGACATTTTTGCCATAAATTGGTATATTTTAGTAGAAGCAACGAGAAGAATAGGAGTGAGATTATGAAGGCTACAGGAATAGTAAGTACGATTGATGAAGTAGGACGTTTGGTACTTCCAAAGAAGATAAGAAACCAGTTGGATTTAAAGCAAGTAGAGATTTTTATTGATGGCGACAGTGTTGTATTAAAGAAATATAATCCTTCATGTATCTTTTGCGGAAGCGCAGATGCTACCGTAGAGTATCACGGCAAAAAGGTATGTTCAGCATGTATAGCAAAGCTTGAAAAGATTTCAGATATTGCCGGAGAAAATTGAATAAGATTTTGTTAAAAGAGAAAAACCACAATTCAAACTTATGTTTGAACTGTGGTTTTTATTCTTTATGTTGCGGTTAGAAAGGAATGCCAAAATTGAAGCTGTTAAATTTTAGCGGAGTTTTTTTCGTATGCTTTTAAATCGTCGTTCCAGTGTTTATATTCTTCTTTGCCTCTGTGATCAGTTATTTCAAAATTATTTTTCAGATATTCACCAAGATATCCGGTAACTTTCTGAGCACCGTAAAAATTCAGGTGATCGCCCTTGTCGTATGTATCTTTTTTCCAGTCAATTTTAAGTTCTTTGGTTAAAAGATTCATATCAAGGTATTTAATACCGTATTCCTTTGCGAGTTTTTCGACCCCGTTATGCTTTTCATAAGACCAGTTAACCGGTGAGGCAGTGTTCATCAGCACAAGCTGTATATTATTTTGCTTACAGTGTTCAGCAATTTTATTAAAGTAATGGGTGGACATATCTGGAATTCTTTTAACCTTGTCAGTATGTACCATATATTCAGCCGGGCCTTCATAAGGAACGATTTTGCTGTTAAACCTGAAACCTTTAAGCTCATCACGCCAGGTGTAACCCTTTGATTTTTTTAAATCTCCGACACCTAATTTCTTCCACCTGTTATGATATTCAAAAACAGGCATGAATTTGCTTGCGGCATTTTGCATTGATCTGAAAATATCACTGAATCTGCCTTCTGAACGGTATAGAAGATTGGCTTCCAAAATAACAACTTTAGGCTTCTGAGACTGTGTAAACCTTGTAAGGAAGTCATAGGAATCCTGTATGTATTGACGTGAGGTACCGCAGACATAGGTTGTATATCCGTAATCACGCCATATCTGCATAGGAGAAAAGGAAGCATAGCTTTCGCTGTCACCTATAATGAGAATATCAATGGTGTTTGTTTTTTCGCCTAAGAAACCGTTTGCATATGAATTGTGCATGCTCTTATTATCTTTAGGAGAAACGATCCAGGAAATTCCGCTGAGCAGAATGCACAGTATCAATAAAAAAGCAGTCATTTTTAAAAATTTTTTAAAAACACGCATTACCATTTTCATTCCTCCTTAGAAACCGGCGTACATCGGGTCAACAGGAGCGTAGCCTATGCCGTATGCTCCAAAGACAATAATAGATAAAATAGCAGCGTAATAAACAGTCCATCTGATAGCGATATTTTTTTCGGCAAGCTTAGCGCCGGGAGAAATTCCTTTCTCACGCATTACGCTGACTGCAAATACAATTGCAATACCGATTATTACAATTATGAAGTCTTTTCCGTCAAGACCAAGCTTTAAAAGACTTGAATCGGTAAAGACCTTGAAAGAAAAATCTGTGACCATAGTTTTAAACATGGCAAGACCTGCTCTGAGCCCCTGTGCTCTGAAGAAGAGCTCGCCGATGTTTACAAGTATGAAGGTTTTAATTATCTGCATAACAATATACGGACGGCTGTCACGGCTTATGTGCAGTTTTTCAGTTACTTTTCTTACAGCAGGTAAAGTGATATTTCCTATGGAAATCATCAGGAAATGATAGAATCCGAAGAAAATATAACTCCATGCGGAGCCGTGCCAGAGACCGTTGCAAAGCCATACAACACCTAAAGCGATAGTTCCGGAAACAAGAGGGCCGTAGTAGCTGCCGACCTTTTTTCTTGCCGATGAAGTGAGCTTTTTAAGGGGCTTTGTAAGTGAAAGGGGATAGTAAACGTAATCTCTGAACCATGTACCCAGTGTGATATGCCATCTTGTCCAGAATTCGGAAATGTTTTTTGAAAAGAAAGGCTGACGGAAGTTTTCGGGGATTTTTACACCGAATATTTCACCTACACCTATAACAATTTCCATTGTTCCTGAGAAATCCATGTACAGCTGGCATGTGTAGCAGAGCATTGCCACAAAAATCACTCCGCCGTTATAGTTCTGATAGTTATCGAAAACGGTCTTTACCAAAAGATTAAGTCTGTCTGCAATAACTATCTTTTTGAAAAGTCCGAAAATTATACGCTGCATACCTCTTATAAGGTTTGCGTATACTATCCGATTACCTTCAAAAAGTTTAACGGCAGTATCGGAGTATCGGCATATGGGGCCTTCCATTATCACAGGGAAAAAGCTCATGAACAAAGCAAGTCTGCCGAGGTTTTTGTCTGCGCTGATTTTTCCTCTGTAAACGTCAACTATGTAAGATACTGCCTGTAAGGTGTAAAAGGAAATACCTATTGGTAAAGCGAATTTTTTAGCAGGAAAAAAGTCAGGCAATCCGATTAATGTCAGAAGATTGTTTGCGTTGGTACCGAAGAAGTGAAGGTATTTAAGGCACAGTAAAAGGCCTATATGCATAAATACCATAAGTGCCAAAACATATCTTTGCTTTCTTTTAATTTCAGCTTTTATGGCTTTACGGTCTTCTTTTTCGGCATCCTGCATTTTTAGTTTTCCGTCTGTGGCTATGGTATTGAGCCACAGACCGGCATAGTGAATTGCAAAAGTTGATAAAAGCAGGTAAATTATCAGTTTTCCGCTTATGCTCCAAAAGAATATGTAGCTTGCAATAAGCAAAATTTTCCAGCGGTGCTTCTGCGGAGTTATAAAATGAAATCCGATAGTCAGAGGCAGAAGCAACAGCAGAAAGTCTGCGGTATGGTAAGACATTATTCCTCCTCCTGAAGTCTGAGAATCATTTTCCAAAGACTGTCAGCTGAATTGAAATTTGCGGGGATGATTTCTACTGTGGGAACGGTAATATCAAATTCGTCCTCAATTTCGGAGACGATTGATAAAATAGCCAGTGAATCAAGACGATGAGCGTCGATAAGATCTGTGCAAGTTGTGTAATCAACATCGGGCTGAATTTCTTCAAGTATTTCAATTAATCTTTCCATTTTTGTTACCTCTTTCAGTTAATATTTGATGTATTTAAAAAGTCTGTGGCAATTTCGTCTCTTATTACAAAAAAGCCGGACTCTTTTGAATATCCTAAAATTTTAGGAAGCGCTCTTGTCAGGAACAATGATATCCCTTCGGTCATACAGTAGGCACCGGTATTTTTAAATACAAATACGTCACCTTTATGAATTTCGCTTACGGGAAACTGTTTTACGAGAATATCGTTTACTGTGCAAAGTGCGCCGCAGATGGTTATGTTTTGATCTTCGCCTGTTCTGTCGGGAAGTGTTTCCATATATGGGATTTTCATAGCCATACTCTGTCCGTAATAACTTATGTGATTCATTCCGCCGTCGGTAATACAGTATCTCTGACCACGGTTTGATTTAATGTCCACTGCCTTGGTAATATAAACACCGCAGGAAGCGGCAATAAATCTGCCAAGCTCCAGTATGATTTTACCGTCAAAATCGATTGAACCGAGAAGATTTGCAAATTCACACAGAAACTCACTTTCGTTAAATTCCTTATCCTCTCTGAAATAACTTACCGGAAGTCCAGGTCCGTATTCCAGTTCCTCGGGAACAAAACCGTATTGTGTTTTAAGTTCCGAAAGAAATTCACTTAGTTTCTCTGTCTCTCTTGTGAGACGTTTCAGTGAAGTTTTCTGAGTCCCTGAAAAATACTGTATTCCGCAGATGTGTGCAAAGGGATGCTGCTCAGAGATAATCTCCTTTATCTCATCTTTCGTCATTCCGAACTGATTGCCGGAAGTGAGGCGGAGAAGTACATTTATTTCTCTTTCATATACCTGAGAATATTTTTTAAGCAGTTCCCATTGCCCAATAGATTCAGCAGTGTAAATTCCGATATCAGGATATTTCTCAATCATCATAGCGGTGTCTTTTTCGCTTTTATATACGCCGGAAATTACAAGCTGTTTCATGGGAATTTCCGATTTTACACAGACACTGAATTCTCCTGGGGAGCATACCTCAAGGCGCTCAGTAAGTTTGCTTAAAGGTTTTGCCAAAAAGGGATTCGCTTTCATAGCAAAGCAAAGTTCAGCGTGTTTCCCGAGAGTTTCATTGAGATATTCTATCCGATTCTTTAAAATATCAAAATCAAATATGTATGCGGGAGTGCCGTAGGTTTCGGCAGCATATTTTATTGTTTCTCTGTCCATTTCTTTACCTCTTAAGTTCGGCGAGACACTTGCGGTCTATTTTACCGTTTTTGGTCATGGGCATAATGTCAAGCTTTGTGTAAGATGTGGGTATCATATAGACGGGCAGGGAAGAAGAGAGACTTTTTCTTATATCCTTACCTGTTGTTTCTCCCGTAAAGAATGCAAGGAGTTTTGATTTTTCCTTAAGGAAAACACAGCAGGCTCTTTCAACGCCGTTAACTTCAGAGAGAGCTTTTTCTATTTCTTCAAGCTCAATTCTGTGACCCATGTATTTTATTTGGAAATCTTTGCGTCCTGCAAAGTACAGGTCATTGTTTTCACCGTAATAGGCGAGATCTCCCGTTCTGTATATGGGTTCAATGTAATTTTTATTTGCGGGATTCTGTACAAAGCGGCTGTTTGTCTGTTCAGGATTGTTATAGTATCCAAGACCTAAAGCTGTACCAGATACACAGATTTCACCGGTAACGCCGGGTTCTGTTATTATGTTGTTTTCGTCGTTTAAAAGAAATACACGTTCATTTGGGAATGCCTTTCCTATGGGTAACCCGTCTGCGTAATCTCTGTCACGCTGCACTTTGTGATATGTACAGTTGCATGTGATTTCAGTGGGACCATAGAGGTTTACAAATTCAGCATTTTTAAGAGCGTTCATCCAGTTGTCGAGATGTTTTCTCGGCATGGTTTCTCCGCTGAAAAGTATCTTGTTTACTTTTTCCGGCACTTTATAGTCAAGTCCGTGGAATGCGCTTATAAGACAAAGTGCGGAAACAGCCCAAATCATTGTGGTTATCTCTCTTTCACAAATGTGGTCGAGCAGACCGGCAGGGGAGGAGAAAAGTGATTTTGGGATTATCTGAAGAGTTGATCCTGTTTTTACAGCTGAATAGATATCCTTTACCGAAACATCAAAATCAAAGGGTGCTTGATTTCCTATTACATCTTCCTGGGTAATGGAGAAAATTTGAGTAAAATTATCTATAAAATCGATAACCGAACGGTGACTTATGAGAACTCCCTTTGGAACACCTGTTGAACCGGAGGTGAAATTCGCATATAGGGGGTCAGTGTCAATCATGTTTTCTCTTATTGATAAAAGAGTATTTTCATCAGACTCTTCGGCAAGGAGTTCCTCAAATGTGATAACCTCTGCCTGAGGAAGAATTTCCTTAAGAGCCTCAGTTCTTGTCTTTTCCGTAACTATAAGTTTCGCTTCAAGGGTTTCGGCTATATGACCTATTCTTACAGCTGGGAGTTCAGGGTTAAGCAGAACATAAAAGCATCCTGCATAAACTGCACCGAAAAAGAGCTTTAAGGTATCTACACTCTTTTCCATAAAAATGGGTACAGGTGAATTTACAGTAAATCTGCGGCTTAAAGCTGTACCTATCTTTTTCGCATCTCTGATAAGCTCCTGATAGCTGCATTCTTTTTTATCATCAGCTGCTGCAATTTTGGAAGGATAATCAGCTGCTGATTTTTCAAGATATTCGAGAACGTTTTTCATAGTAGCCCTCCTTTTGTTTTGATGTATATATAATAAAAATAAACTATAAAATCTACCTTTATTTAATCTTAAGATATCTAAAGAAACCCTGTTTATCGACAAAGTTCGTCAATAAACAGGGTTTGTGTAATTCTAAATATTTGATTGTTTTAATATGCTTTTGGAATTATTATTTTAAACTCCGTGGAAAGTCCTTTGCTTGGAGGGAACATAAGGCGAATGTTGCCGTGATGAGCATCCACTATTTTTTTGACAATTGCCATTCCGAGACCTGTTCCTTTTCCGGAAGTGCGTGATACATCTCCGGTAATGAACGGCTCAAAAATAGTTGTAGCCATGCTTTCAGGAATGCCTATTCCGTAATCGCCTATGGTGATTACGGCGCCATAAGCTTCGCTGTTTATTTCAAAATACAGACAAGTGCCGCCGGGGTTATACTTTACAGCATTGGTTATTATGTTTTCGATAACTCTGCGGAACAAAGTTCTGTCAATTTTGCAGTACATAGGTTCTTCCGGGATTTCTACATGAAGCTCGAACCCGGAAATTTCAAGTTCCTGATATTTTTCAGCTAAATACTCCTTGCAGAATTCGCATATATCACACTTTTCAGTGTTTACAGTAAAATCGGGATGATCCATTTTGCTGTATTCGAAAAAGGAATCTGTAAGAGCTGATACAGCTTCTGCCTTTTTTTCGATAATTTCTATGTATTTATCTTTTGTTTCTTCAGACACCAGTCCATCACATATAGCTTTTGAATACCCTTGAATAACTGTGATGGGAGTTTTCAAATCATGTGATATATCTGTAAGAATCCTCTGACGTTCCATGTCGAGGTATTCACGTTTTTTCTCACTTTCTTCAAGCCTTTGGGATAAATCATTAAAGTTTTCCATAATCTCTTTAAATTCATATGGACCCTTATATTTTGATACGTCGTAAAAGCTGCCTCTTGTAACTCCTAAAACTGCTTCATTAACAGGAGCTATGTATTTTTTTATCTGACGGCTAATCAGGAGTGAGAAGATAAACAGAATCAAAAAGAACGAGGGGACTAATATCCACCAAAGTTTGTATATAGAGGAAACGGCATCGTTAAAATAATCAGCGTTTAGTTCAGGAGTAACCATGATAACTGTTCTTTTCAGTCCCTTGTAATTTGTATACACAAATTTGGTTATTCCGAAGTTGCTGGAAAATTCTCCTTTCAGAAAATTAAATTCTCTTTCTGTAAGTTTTTCTTTTTCTCCGAATAATGAGCCCTCAATTATTTTATAATCTTCATTTATGATACTGTAATCGTTTATGACCTTTACTCCGTCTTCATAATGGGCTCTTGTTATCATGTAGTAGTTTTTTCCTTTACGGGACATGCTGGATACTTCAAAGAAATCATCAGCATCATTGAAATCAGGTATTTTATCTATTTCACTTTGAGTAAAGGTAATGTTGGGGGAGACGTTGTCAGTTTTGATAAGAGGATTGTTGTTTTCGTCCAGAACTATGAGTCGAGCGTCCTTATACCTTTCAATTGGTATTGAATCAAAATTATCTTTTTTCAGGTCATCGATATGTTTGACAAGATCACTCATTGCCGGAATGTTGACAATGCTGTAAAGCCGTAGTTCCAAAACAGTGTATATAGTCATGAACATTCCTATTACACAAATTGTAAATAACATCAGCCACCTGAGATATATTGAAGTTATGCTGTTCTTTTTTATTTTCTTAAACCGCATCTATCTTGTACCCCAATCCTCTAATTGTTTTAATGTACTTTGGATTTTTAGGATCATCCTCAATTTTTTCCCTCAAATTGGATATGTGAACCATCATTGTATTGTCATCGGTTTCAAAAAATTCTCCGTTAATGCAGGCATAAAGCTGTGCTTTAGTGTATACACGACCGGGAGAACTCATTAACTTAATTAAAATCTTAAGTTCTGTTGAAGTAAGGGGAACGGTTACGTTGTTTTTTGTGAGGATAAAGTTTTCAAGGTCAACACAGAGCTCGCCGATTGTGATGTAACGTTCTTTTTTATTTTCAGCAGCGTCACTGCCTAAATGATAAAAGCGGCGGAGACTTGCATTTATCTGTGCTATGACTTCCATTGGATTAAATGGTTTTGTAATGTATGCATCAGCGCCGATGTTGAGTCCTAAAATGCGATCATTGTCACTGCTTTTGGCAGACAGTATTATTATCGGTACATTGCTGAACTGTCTTACTGTCTTTGTTAATTCATAGCCGTTGATTTTAGGCATCATTATATCAAGGACAAGTAAGTTGAATTTATCATTTTTTATTGCATTAAGAGCTTCTTCGCCGTCTGAGGCTATTGAAACTTCAAAATTGCTGCCTTCAAGATATAGGCGCAAAAGCTCTGATATATCAACATCGTCTTCGGCTATCAGGATTTTGTATTTCAAGTTTATCACTTCCTTTAATGCAGTATCTGTCTATTTTATATATCCTTTTAGTAAATCTATCATTAATTAAAGCTAAAGAAATCTTAAGGTTTCAATATAAATCAATATATGTATGAAAAAAGCGGCAGCTAAAAGCTGCCGCCGAAAAGTGTACGTTACTATATGTGACAGCCGCAAAATATTAATCTCCTGCAAACTGACTTTTATATAGCTCAGCATAAAATCCGCCTTTTTCAAGAAGCTCCTGATGTTTGCCGGTTTCTACAATCTGTCCGTCATTCATCACTAAAATCATATCAGCTTTTCTTATGGTAGAAAGTCTGTGAGCTATAACAAAACTGGTTTTGTCTTTCATCAGTTCTTCCATAGCGTCCTGAATAAGAATCTCGGTTCGTGTATCTACGGAGCTGGTTGCTTCATCAAGAATGAGCACAGCGGGATTTGCAAGAACGGCACGTGCAATAGTTAAAAGCTGTCTTTGACCCTGTGAAATATTAGAACCGTCTTCATCGAGCATCATATTATATCCGTCAGCATATGTGGAAATAAAGCTGTTGGCTTTAGCAGAAACAGCAGCGGCTTTAATATCTTCGTCAGAAGCGTTTTCCTTACTGTACGCAATATTATCGTGTACGGTTCCTTTAAAGAGCCAAGTGTCCTGTAATACCATACCGAAAGCTTTTCTCAGCTGAGATCTTGAAAGTTTTCTTATATCAATACCGTCAATTTTGATGCTTCCGGAATTTACATCATAAAATCTCATAAGAAGATTTACGATTGTGGTTTTTCCTGCACCGGTTGGGCCGACAATTGCAATTAGCTGACCCGGTTTAACGTGAAGGTTGAAATTGCGGATAAGGGGTTTGTCCGGTGAGTAGCTGAACTCAACGTTTTCGAAAGAAATTTCACCCTTAGGCAAGGGGAGATCATATTCTACAGTTTCCTTTGGTTCATCTTCCTGATCGAGCAAAAGGAAAACACGTTCTGCGGAAGCAAGTGAGGACTGAATATTGTTTGCAATATTTCCAAGATCGGAAATAGGCTGAGTGAACATTTTTGAATATGTTATGAAGCTTGTAACGTCACCCAACGTGATAATTCTGTTGAAAACGTATACTCCGCCGGCAACGCAGATCATAACATATCCGATATTGTTAATGAAATTCAGCAGTGGCATGATTGTACCGGAAATAAACTGTGCTTTTCTGCTTGAGGTGTACAGTTCCTCGTTTATTTCGTTGAATTCTTCAATTGCTTCTTTTTCATGTCCGAATACTTTAACAATATTATGTCCGTTGTACATTTCCTCAATGTGACCGTTAAGTTCACCTGTGCGATCCCACTGTGCTCGGAAGTATTTTCTTGAGCGTTTGGCTATAAAAAGTGCAACAATAAGGCAGGCGGGAATAACAGAAAGAGTAATGAGTGTCATTTCCCAGCTGACATAAATCATCATAGCTAAAACGCCGATAAGAGTGACTGAGGAAGTAACTATCTGAGTAAAGTTATTTTGTAAAGTATTACTGATATTATCTATATCATTGGTAATACGGCTAAGTATTTCGCCTTTGGTATTGCTGTCAAAATATTTAAGAGGCAAGTTTGAGATTTTTTGATTTATCTTCTCACGCATATCTCTTACAACATTTTGCGTAATACCAACCATTGTATAATTTTGAATAAAAGTGAAAATAGCACTTCCTATATATATCGCCAAAAGAGTAATAAGAGTTTTGCCTATGGAGGTCATATTTATCTGCTGACCTGAAAGCCTTACCATAATCTGCTGCTGAATTACATCTACTGCATCGCCAAGCAGAAGGGGACCGACGATGTTCAAAATTGTAGCGATAATACCGCCAGTTAAAGACACGGCTACCAGCAGCTTGTGTTTGGAAAGAAGTTTAAGGAGTTTCCCGGCTGTCTGTATTGAGCTTACA
>UQGM01000063.1 GCA_900540535.1 uncultured Oscillospiraceae bacterium
TATCGCTACCACTGGATTTTGAGTCCAGCACGTCTGCCAATTCCATCACACCGGCACATATAACTCTGTTATTATAACCTAAAGTCATTATAAAAGCAATACTGAATTTTAAAGTTTGTTATGTTTCGTTTTAAGTTATTAATAGCAACGGCTTAAATAGTTAATAATAAAATGAAATATTTATTGAAAAATGTAAAACGTATATATCTCATTTTACCCCATTAGTCAAGATTAAAATAAGTAAAATTCATTTCCTCGTATCGACAAATTTGTTGCCGCAACATAATTATAATATTCATTGTCAAGGGAGTGGTTTTAGTGAAGCAGGTTGTATATGTGGATATATTGCTTACCACTAATTTATTTGTTAATTACTTTCTTCTTCTATCATGCACAAAACTAATGAAAATTGAATCTAAGCGGCTTAGATTATTTTGCGGAGCGTTAGTTGGTGCTATTGCTTCTTTGGCAATTTTTTTGCCTCCAATGAATTTTTTTCTTGGACTGATTTTTAAATTAGCTGTTTCTTTTTTTATTGTATACATATCCTTTGGATTAATCAAATTCAGCAGATTTATAAAAATGTTTATTTCCTTTATTGCAGCAAACTTCATTTTTGCCGGAAGTATGATGGGATTATGGATTGCGTTTAAGCCAGGTGGAATGGTGATCAATAATAATGTTGTATATTTTGATATAAGCGTACCTGTTTTAATAGGTTCTACTGTTGTTTGTTATGGAATTGTTGCTGTTGTTTCAAAGATTATTTCAAGGAAAAACTCCGCTGATATTATCTATACTGTAACAGTAACTTTTGATTCAGTATCGGTGACAGGAAAAGGATATTTGGATACAGGAAATGCCTTAACGGACTGTTTTTCTGGTTTTCCGGTGATTATAGCAAATTTGGATTTTATTGCAAAACTATTTTTTGATGATGAAATCTCATATCTAAAAGAAAGCAGTGCTATTTTAAATGATGCAGGGAGACTCAAAAACAGGACGAGAATTATTCCTTTTGGAACAATAAAGGAACAGGGAATTTTGAGAGCTTTTAAACCAGATTACATAATTGTCGAAAAAAACAATCAAAAGATTTGCAAAACAGATGAAGTCTATGTTGCAGTAGGAATCAAAAATTTTAGTTCTTTTAACTGTGATGTTTTACTCAGTCCAAAAGTATTTGAATCCAAAGAAATGTAAACTGATGAAAAGAGGAATAAATATGAAAAGTAGTTTATTGATGCAGAAAATTTGTCAGCTTATGACGGCAATTAAAACCAGGCTGTTTTATGAAGATGTGTTTTATGTAAATGGTCCGGAAAATTTACCGTCTCCTCTTTCAAAGCAGGAGGAAACCGAAATAATGAGAAGGATAGAGCAGGGCGATGAAAGCGCAAGAGAACCGCTGATTGTTCATAACTTAAGGCTGGTGGTTTACATAGCCAAAAAGTTTGAAAATTCAGGTGTCGGAGTGGAAGATCTTGTTTCTATAGGAACGATAGGTCTTATAAAGGCAGTCAATACTTTTTGCCCGTCAAGAAATATAAAGCTTGCCACATATGCATCACGGTGCATAGAAAACGAAATACTGATGTATCTTAGAAAAATTAACGGCATGAAAAGCGAAGTTTCAATTGATGAACCTTTGAATACAGATTGGGATGGAAATGAACTGTTGCTTTCGGATGTCTTAGGCAGTGATCCTGATATTGTAAATAGAGATATTGAACTGGAAGATGAAAAAAATCTGCTTACTGCCACACTTGAAAAACTCAATGGCAGAGAAAAGGTAATTATGAAAATGCGATTTGGAATTGGAGGGGAAAAAGAACATACTCAAAAAGAGGTGGCGGATATTCTGGGAATATCGCAAAGCTATATTTCCAGACTGGAAAAAAAGATAATTCAGAGACTAAAAAAAGAATTGGAAAAAGTGTGCTGAACTGGGCAATACTATTGTTACAGTTTGCAACAAATTGTAACCAAATTGTTATTGAAAGCCCTGCCTATATGTGATAAAATTTTTACTGATAAAGAACATGAATGGATGTGTTTGCATGGAAGAAGGCAGGGCAAAATACTTTATTTTATCCGCTTCTTTTCTTCTAATTGCAGCTCTGATTTTGTATAGAACATTTTCTGTGCCACTGCTTTTGCCGATAGAGAATTCTGAAACGTCTACATCGGCTCTTGTTTCTGTGTCCTCAGAAAATAGCTTTACGAGCAATGTTATTTCTTCAGAATTAAATACCGAAAGCAAATCTGACGGTAATGTATTGATAAATATAAACACCTGTAGTTATGAAGATCTCCTTTCCCTGAATGGTATAGGTCCAGTAAAAGCACAGGCAATAATTGAATACCGCTCTGTCAATGGCGGTTTTTCATCTATTGAAGAAATTACAAATGTAAGCGGAATCGGAGAAAAGACATTTGAATCCATTCGTAATTTCATTACTGTGTAAGGGAGAGAGTACAGATGGTTTTTTCAAGTCTTAATTTCATTTACCTCTTTTTACCTATTTGCTTAGGGCTGTATTTTCTTATGCGCGGCATGAAAGCGAAGAATATTCTTTTGCTTATTATGTCGCTGCTTTTTTATGCCTGGGGCGAACCGGTATGGGTAATTCTTTTGATTTTCAGTGCCGTAGTTGACTATACCAACGGCTTGATTATCGAAAAGCACAGAAATCAGTGGCAAGCCAAAGCAGCACTTGTTGCGTCACTGATTATCAATCTTTCAATGCTTGGCGTCTTCAAGTATTCAGGTTTCTTTGTTGAAAATATAAATGCTGTTTTAGGAACAGGTATTCCTGTACCGACCTTTAATCTGCCAATAGGAATTTCGTTTTACACATTCCAGACAATCTCTTATACAGTAGATGTGTACAGAGATGAGGTTAAAGTTCAGCACTCCTTTGCAAACTTCTTATTGTTTGTATCTTTGTTCCCACAGCTTATTGCAGGTCCTATTCTCAGATATGCGGATATTGATGAGCAGATAGATAACAGAAGAACCACCTTACAGGGCTTTTCAGCCGGTATTACAAGATTTATGGCAGGACTCGGAAAAAAAGTTCTTCTGGCTAATCTTGCCGGTGAAATCACAACCAATCTTATAGGAAGTGATTTAGCAGGACTTTCTGTTGTAGGAGCTTGGACGGGTATTTTCTTCTATGCAATGCAGATTTACTTTGACTTTTCCGGATATTCCGATATGGCAATCGGACTTGGCAAGATGTTTGGTTTCACTTATGTAGAAAACTTCAACTTCCCGTATATTTCAAAATCCATTACAGAATTTTGGAGAAGATGGCATATTACTTTGAGTTCTTTCTTCCGTGACTATCTTTATATACCACTGGGAGGAAACAGAAGTCACTTTGTCAGAAATATGTTTATTGTTTGGCTTTTAACAGGTTTCTGGCATGGAGCAAGCTGGAACTTCATTCTTTGGGGACTTTATTACTTTGTATTCCTGATGCTTGAAAAGCTGTTTTTCCACAAGGTGCTTGACAGGCTTCCGTCGATATTCGGTCATATATATTCAATATTGATTATGTTAGTTGGCTGGGTATTCTTCTATTTTGATGATATGTCAAGACTTGGTCATATGCTTAAACTTATGTTTGGTATCAGCGGTCAGCCGTTTATACTTTCAACAGATACTCTGCTGCTTAGAAATAACATCCTTCTCATTATCCTTTTGGTTATTGCCTGCATACCGGTTTCTGTACTGGTCAAGAAATTGCTCGCATATGTCGCTCAAAGAGGAAAGGTTGCAAATACAGCTGTAGGACTTGTTACGGTTGTATATAATGTGGCTATGCTGTTTATATGTACAGCGGCTTTGGTTGGCAGCAGTTATAATCCGTTCCTTTATTTCAGATTCTAAAGAGGGAGGGTTGAAAAATGAAAAAAAGATACGATATGCATGAATTTGATACACGAAATTTAAGAAATCCTTCCCCCTATACAAAAATACTGGAGGAGGAAAACAAAAATAAAATTGCCAACGCATCTCGCAGAAAAAGAAATAAAGTTTCTAATGCAAAAGGAAATAATTATGCGGATTCAACGGTTCATCTTTTTTACAAGAATAAAGCAGTTGCATCTGCGGCAATAGCATTATTTATTCTTCCGATTCTGTTTTTAGGCTTGTATAGCGTTATGGATACCGATGCTACTGTTTCGGAAACTGAAAAGAGAAATCTTAAGACCAGACCAGAATTCAGTTTCCAGGCTCTTTTTGCCGGAACCTATACAAAAGACTTTGAGGAATACTACGCAGATACCTTTCCTTTCCGTGACTTCTTCCTTAATATAAATAAGAAGATTACAACGCCTTTCACACAAAACCAGTCTGAAGATGGAATTTCTATTGTTCAGAAGCCTAACGGAAGCGATCAGCTTGGTGGTGAGGCGGATATTTCAATGCCTCCTCAGGAGAATACTGAGCATACAACTGACACTCCTACAACCAAGCCTCAGGATAATATGGAAAACCACGAATATCAGCAGAGCGGATATATTATTCTCGATCACACGAGAAAAGCTGCTATGGAACTTTATACTGCCGATTCACGTATGAAGGATTATTCAGCTGTTATTAATTCCTTTGCATCAAAGGTTCCAGATTCTCAGGTCTATGTTCTTCTTGCACCTACCTCACTGGAGTTTTACAGTGCTGAGAAGTACCATACCGGAAACAAATCTGAGAAGAAAGGTATTCAGATGGCTTATGATGCTCTTAACAGCAACATTAAAACAGTTGATGCTTACAGCAAAATACAGCCTCATACAGATGAATATATTTACTTCCGTACTGACCACCACTGGACCGCACGAGGTGCATATTATGGATACACAGCCTTTACCGAGGTTGCCGGATTAACTCCAAAGCCTCTTTCAAGTTACCAGTCCGGTAAGATCGAAGGATTTGTAGGAAGCTATTATGGATTCACCCAAAGCGAAATGCTTAAGGAAAATCCTGATTATGTTGAATATTTCCTTCCGCAGACACAGGCAACCGGTGTATATTCTTATGATGCGGCAATGACAAATCAAATCCCATTGGCTATCGTAAGAACACAGGTTGAGAATTCCAATAAATATCTTGCATTCATTCAGGGTGATACGCCTGTTGCGAAAATTACTACCGGAAATAAAAACGGTAAGAAGATTATTGTTGTAAAAGAATCCTATGGTAATGCTTTTGTTCCGTTCCTTATTGAAAATTACGAAGAGATTTATGTAACTGATCCGAGAAAGATAAGCATGGATCTTCCTGCTTTTGTAAAGGAACACGGTATACAGGATGTTCTTATGATAAACTACGTCTTTGCACCGTATAATAAAGGATATATGGATTCACTTAAGAAAATGGTTGGTTACAATGGCTGATAATACAGTAATTAACAGCGAATTTACACGTGAAATTTCGCTTATCGGTAAAGACGCTTTCGATAAACTTAGAGAAAGTACAGTTATGATTTTTGGTCTTGGCGGTGTAGGTTCTTATGCCGCCGAGGCTCTTGCCAGAGCCGGAATAGGAAAACTTGTCTTAGTGGATAGTGATAAGGTAGATATTACGAATATTAACAGGCAGCTTTATGCACTTCATTCAACTGTTGGAATGAATAAAACTCAGGTAGCAGCTCAGCGTATTCACGATATTAATCCTCATTGTATAACACAGACCGTTACAGCTTTTTATAATGCAGGAGACGGAGATAAATTTTTCACTGATTCATACAGTTATGTAGTAGATGCGATTGATACAGTAAGCGCAAAAATAGATATTGCTGTTGAATGTGAAAAAAGAAAAATTCCATTAATTTCGTGTATGGGTACCGGAAATAAACTACATCCTGAACTTTTTGAAATTTGTGATATTTATAAGACAAGTGTTTGTCCTCTTTGCCGTGTAATGAGAAAAGAGCTGAAAAATCGAAATGTTGTAAAGCTAAAGGTTGTTTATTCAAAAGAACAGCCACAGTCAAGCGATAAGCTTTCACGAGTTCCTGCAAGTGTTTCTTTCACTCCGCCGGTTGCCGGTATGATGCTGGCTGCTGAAGTTGTGAGAGATATTTGTCAAATTAAATAACAAATTGTTATTTTTAAGCGGTTGTAAAAAATTACAACCGCTTTTTGTGCATCTTTTTATAGGGTTCCCTGATGAAAACATTATTCAAATATGATATAATTCATACAATTGATTTTATCGCATAAAACTTTAGGTATAAAATCAGTTAGGAGGCGTAAAAATGCAGAAACCTAAAATTTATACGGTGGGTACAGCTCACCTTGACACCACATGGTGTTGGAATTTTGAAACAACATTGAGGGAGTATATCCCCAAAACTCTTAAAGATAACTTTGCTCTTTTTGAAAAATATCCTGATTACAAGTTCAGTTTTGAAGGCAGCTATCGCTATGAGCTTATGGAGGAATACTATCCTGAGCTTTTTGAAAAGCTGAAAGATTACGTTGCTCAGGGTCGCTGGAATGTTTGCGGCAGTTCCTACGAAAACGGAGATGTCAATGTTCCGTCACCGGAAGCACTTTTCAGAAATATTCTTTACGGAAACGGTTATTTCCGTAAGACATTCGGAAAAGAAAGCAAAGATATTTATCTGCCTGACTGCTTTGGCTTTGGTTGGGCTCTTCCGTCAATAGCACATCACGCTAACCTTATGGGCTTCTCTACCCAGAAGCTTCCCTGGAGTTCTGCTTTCGGAATTCCATTTGATCTGGGAAAATGGCAGGGTGTTGACGGAAATTCAATTTATGCGTCACTTGATGCTCGCAGCTATTGTTCTGTTCTTAGTGAGGTAAGAAAAAATAAAGGAGTTCTTGAAAAGCTTCCGAAGAATATAACCGATTACGATCTTCCTTATACATTTATTTATCATGGTGTAGGTGACCGTGGTGGTGCTCCCAAAGAGGAATCTGTGGCAACTGTTTGCAGAGAAATTAAAGAAAATGCGTCCAGTGAATGGGATGTTTTGAGTGCACCGGCTGATCAGATATTTAAAGATATGGATGCCGAGCTTACAGATGAGCAGAAGAGCAAGCTTCCTGTTTGGAAAACAGAGCTTGTTTCTCAGAACCATGGTGTAGGTTCTTATACTTCGAGAACAGCAGGAAAACGTTTTAACAGACGTGCTGAACAGCTTGCTGATGCTGCTGAAAGAAGTGCCAGTGCGGCTGTTTGGATGAACGGATATACATATCCTCAGGAGAAACTTGATAAAGCTTGGAAGAGAGTAATTTCTCACCAGTTCCATGATGATATTACCGGTACATCACTTATGGAATGCTATAAGCGCAACTGGAATGATTATGTACTTTCTCTCAATGAGTTTTCAGAAGAGTACAGAAGTGCAGTAGGAGAAGTTGCTTCACGTCTTGATACCTCTTTTGTAAAGGATAAAGCTGTTGTAGTCAACAATCCTGTTCAGGGCGAAAGAAACGATACTGTTGTTGCTGAACTTCGCTTTGATAACAATCCTGTATTTATCGCTGTTTATGATGATAAAGGCAAGGAAGTTCCATCACAGATCCTTTATAAAAAGGGTAATATGTATAGAATAGCTTTTGTTGCTGATGTTCCGTCAGTTGGTTACCGTGTATATGATGTGCGTGAAAGCACAAAGGCTTGCAGCATTTTCACCGGCCTTCGCATTAATGAGAGAAGACTTGAAAACGATAAGTTTGTTGTTGCTCTCAATGAAAACGGTGATGTTTGCAGTATTTTTGATAAAAAACTCAATAAGCAGCTTCTTGAAGAACCCATTGAAATGCGAATTTTCAATTATAACGGAAGCGGTGTTTATCCTGCATGGGAGCTTTGCTACGACGAAGTTATGGCAAAGCATACAGCTGTGCCGAAGCTTCAGAGTATAAGAATAAAAGAAGACGGACCTGCAAGGATTGCTGTTGAAACTGTAAAGCGTTATGGAGACTCCATTTTCCGTCAGGTAGTATCTCTGTCGGCTAATGGTGAATATGTAGATTTCTTCAATGAAATTGATTGGCGCAGTTTGAGAAAGCTTCTTAAAACTAATTTCACATTTACTGCTGAGAATCCTAAAGCTAAATACGATTTGGGACTTGGTTATATCAGCAGAAATAACAATACCAAAAAGCTTTATGAAGTTCCCGCTCAGATGTGGGCTGATATTACTGATATCGGCGGAACTTATGGTGTATCTGTATTCAGTGATTCACGTTATGGCTGGGATAAACCTGAAAGTAATACTTTGCGTCTTACAGGTATGCACACTCCACGTTCTGCATATCTCAAAGACAGCTCTCAGAATACTCTTGATCTTGGTCTTAACCGTTATGGTTTTGCTGTTTACTCACATGAGGGAGAAGGTGTTCTGGGAACACAGCTTAATGCAGCTTACTTCAATCAGCCTATGAACACATTTGTTACTGACGTTCATAATGGTGTATATGGTACAAGTTATTCTTTTGCTAATATCAAAGGCAATGCTGCTATTCGCTGCATTAAAAAAGCTCAGAATTCTGATGAAGTTATCGTAAGAGTTAATGAGCTTGAAGGCAAAGCGCAGACAGGTGTTGAACTTACTCTTGCTGATGGAATTAGACTTGCAAAGTCTGTTTTCGCAAGCGAAGATGTTATAGAAAACGTTAAGGTTACAGGCGGAAAAATCAAGTTCGATCTTAAGCCCTTTGAGGTAAAGACTTTTGCACTTACACTTAAAAAGGCTAAGAAGGCCGCAGCACCTGTGGCTCAGGAAGAAGTTGAACTTGAGTACAATACTTGTGTCACTCTTGAAAATGATAACTTCATTCCCGGTGGTCTGCCCAATAAGGAAGCACTTCCCAGAGAAATGTTCCCTGAGACAGTAGAGTGCGGTGGAGTTGTATTTAAGTTTGGCGCTGCTGATAAGAAAAATGCACTTATCCCCAGTGGAAACACGGTATCTTTACCTGCGGGTTCCAAAAAGCTTCATATTGTTGCAGCTTCTTTTGCAGGAGATAAACCGTATACTGTAAAGGTCGGAGATAAGGATTATACATTTATTGTTTCCGATGCTGTGGAAGCAGTTGGAGCATGGGATATGTATGCTCTGGGTGAGACAGGTTATATTAAAAACGATGTACTTGCTTGGAATGTTACACATACACATTCAACTCAGGGAGATGAGTACGGAAAGAATCTTTATTTCTTTAAATATACTTTTGAACTTCCTGAAAATGCTGACAGCGTTTACTTTACATCTGACAGCGATATAGTTATACTTGCTGCAAGTGTAACTAAGAATGTCGGATTCTGTAACACAGCTTCAAAGCATTTTGATACATTGGCAAAGAGAAAATGCACATATAAGTATCCTTTCTATGAAAAGGTCATTGGTGACGCTATTCCTCTTTGGAGTGCAGTTGATTTCATGAAATACGGAGATCCAGGAAGTCGTTCAGCCAATTTTGACAGTGAAATAGAATTCTAAATAAAATTAAGGACGGCGCAGCAAAACTGTGCCGTCTTTTAATAGCAGGTGATAATATGTTTGTTTCTGTAATAATAGCAGCGGCCGGTAATTCAACAAGATATGGAACCGGTAAAAGCAAACAATTCTTAATTCTTGACAATACGCCGGTGCTCATTAAAAGCATACAGGCTTTTGAAGAGATAGACGATGTAAAGGAAATTATCGTTACAGCAAGAAAACAGGATTTTGAAGTCATTGAAGATTTTATAGCCCAATACGGTGTGCGTAAAGTAAAACATATTGTCGAAGGAGGCGATACACGTCAGGACAGCATATATGCAGCTGTTAAAAAGGTCGATGAAAAAGCAAATTTAGTATCTGTTCATGACGGAGCAAGACCTTTGATAAAAAGAAAAGTTATAGAGAGCGTAATACAAAAAGCCGATGAGGTGAATGCAGCAGCCTGCGCTGTTCCTGTAAAGGATACAATAAAGATTATTGATTCATCGGGCAAAATTGTCACTACTCCAGAAAGAGATGCACTGCGTGCTGTTCAGACCCCGCAGATATTCAGATTTTCTCTGTATAAAGAAGCTATTGAAAAAGCTGTTTTAGATGGCAAACAGTATACGGATGACTGTCAGCTTGTTGAAAGCATGGGATATCCAGTTTATCTTGTTGATGGAGATTATGAGAATATAAAAATTACGACTCCAGATGATTTACTTGTAGCAGAAAAATTTTTGTATGAAAGGAGAAAATAATGAAATTAAGAATAGGTCACGGATATGATGTGCATCGCCTTGTTGAAGGCAGAGATTTAATAATCGGCGGTGTTAAAATTGAATATGAAAAGGGACTTTTGGGACATTCAGATGCCGATGTTCTGCTTCATGCAATATCAGATGCAATTTTAGGCGCTGCCGCTATGGGAGATATAGGCAAGCTTTTTCCTGATACTGATGAAAAATTTAAAGGAGCAGACAGTCTCTTGCTTTTAAAAAAGGTTGTAGAGAAAACTGCTGAGAAAGGTTACAAAATCTCAAATATAGACTCTACTGTAATTGCTCAGGCTCCTAAAATGAGCGGTTATATAACTGAAATGCGTAAAAACATTGCCGCAGCCTGCAATATTGATATTGATGATGTAAGTGTAAAGGCAACTACTGAGGAAAAACTTGGTTTTACAGGTTCCGGTGAAGGAATAAGTGCTCACAGTGTTTGCCTGATTGAAAAAATCAGCTGATTCTGATCTTTATAGCGTATTTACTTTACAATAAATGTACAATTAAATATTGTCCGCATATTATGTAGTGCGGGTGTAAAGACCTGTTTTTGGCAGGTCTTTTTATTTTACAGTGAAGAAACGAGGTGTAAGGTAAATGGATAAATGGTTTATAAAGGTAAATTCGATAACAACGGCACTTCGTGCTAAAGAACTCTTAATTTATAATGGATATCGGGTATCTATGAAAAGGGCAGAAAATGCTTTGGCGGAGCAGGGATGCGGATATATGCTTATTTCATCGGGAGATATTGAAAAAGCAGAAAGACTTTTGAAAAATTCTGGAATAAAGCTTACAGGGAGCGGTAAAGTATGATATACCTTGATAATGCAGCCACTACTTTTCCGAAACCCATTAATGTACAGAGAGCCGTTTCGGAAGCCATAAGAAAATACGGAGCAAATCCGGGCAGAGGCGGACATGAGCTTTCTATTAAAACTTCTGCTCAGGTATATGAGTGCAGAAAGAAAGCTTCTGATTTTTTTGGTGCTTCATCGCCCGATAAGATTGTTTTTACACAAAACTGTACAATGTCTCTGAATTATGTGATCAAAGGTATTCTTAAGCCGGGAGATCATGTAATAGTTTCAGATATGGAGCATAATGCTGTAATGAGACCGGTTTTTTCTTTGTCTGAAAGGGGAATTATATCTTATAGTGTAGCTGAAACATTTCCGGGAGATTTTGATAAAACCCTGTCGAGTTTTAAACGCTGTATTCGTCCTGAGACCAAAGCAATAATATGTATGCACGCTTCAAATGCTTTTGGTACGGTTATGCCTATAAGCGCAATAGGAAAGATGGCACACGAAAACGG
>UQGM01000064.1 GCA_900540535.1 uncultured Oscillospiraceae bacterium
CTGGCGGTCTATCTCTTGTTTTCGGTTGCTTGCTTCCTTACCGTACATGAGCATTAGTGTGCGAAATGAATCAGGCTCAGCCTGTGCCGCCCATGCTGCGGCGGTGCACCTACTTTTGTCCATAGCAACAAAAGTAGGCAAAAATGCATTTTATTTGTCAAAACAGTAAGCATTAATCAACGCAAAGTAAGTTTTCTCCCACACGCCCACCGACGGCAGCTTGAAAGTTTTATTTTATCACCGTCAAAGTGTAAACTCTTTGCTACTTGCCATATTTTTTCCTTTGCCGTCGGTTTGTTTCAGCACGCGTTCACCAATTCACGTCGGCAGTTTGGAGGACTTCACCTATCATCATCATACAGTAAACGCCGTACTACTTACCATATCTTTTCCCTTGCCGACGTGGGCGGCTGTCGGGGAGTTGGTTTTATATGGTTCTTTGGTTCCTGCTTATTGCCTTATAGAAACTTTGGCGCAGGTACTTATAGTTGTTTTTATCCGTAAGTCCGTGTGCGGCATGGGTGCAGCGTCACGCTGCTGCGGCTTACGTGCAGACTCTGCCTGCCAAATAAACAGCAAAAAGGACGGCTTTTGCCGTCCTTTAATTATTATATAAACTATTTCTCAGTCTTCCATGAGCTTTACGAGAACTGCTTTCTGTGCGTGAAGCCTGTTTTCTGCCTCGTCGAAAATCTCATCTGCATGAGCTTCAAAAACTTCAGCGGTGATTTCCTCGCCTCTGTGAGCCGGCAGGCAGTGCTGTACCATGCAGTCTGCCTTTGCAACTGAGAGAAGCTCATCGTTTACCTGATAGATTCCCTCAAATGCCTTGCGGCGCTGCTGTGCTTCGCCCTCCTGACCCATTGATGACCAGACATCGGTAAAGATAACATCTGCATCCTTTGCTGCCTCTTTGGGGTCACGGCAAAGGGTGAAGTTTCCTGTGGGGACGGCGTAATTTAGCACATCCTCATGAGGCTCATATCCCTCGGGGCAGGCAACGCTGACAGTCATGCCCATTTTAAGTCCGCCTACAATAAGGGAGTTTGCCATATTGTTTCCGTCGCCGATATAGCACATTTTAAGTCCCTCGAGCCTTCCCTTATGCTCTCTTACAGTGAGAAGGTCAGCAAGAACCTGACAGGGATGACAGAAATCTGTAAGACCGTTGATAACGGGAATTGAGCCGTATTTTGCAAGGCTTTCAACCTCGCTCTGCTCAAAGGTTCTTATCATAATACCGTCAATATACCTTGAAAGTACCCTTGCTGTATCTTCAACAGGCTCTCCTCTGCCTATCTGCAAATCAGATGCGCTCAGGAACAGAGCGTATCCGCCAAGCTGATACATACCTGTTTCAAATGAAACACGGGTTCTTGTGGAAGCTTTCTGGAAAATCATACCTAAAGTTTTGCCCTCAAGGCGGTGGTGCTTGATGCCGTTTTTCTGCTCGTATTTGAGCTGATCGGCAAGATTCAAAAGCTCGGTTATTTCCTCGGTTGTAAGGTCGAGCATTTTAAGAAGATGCTTCATTTTAAGTCAGTCCTTTCAGTTGTTTTCTATTACGCTTTTGAGTATTTCCATACCCTCATCAATTTCATCATAGGTTATTACAAGAGGCGGAAGGAAACGGAGAAGAGTTTTTGCAGTGAGAACAAGAAGTCCCTTTTCAACACACTTTGCCGCAACATCGGCAGCAGTTCCATTTTCCAGCTCTGCACCCAGCATAAGCCCCTCGCCTCTTACAGACTTGATGCCGTCGATTTTAAGAAGCTGCGATTTGAAATACTCTCCCTTTGCCCTCACCTTTGTGAGAAATTCGGGAGTAAGTCTTTCGAGAACCTGCAAGGCTCCGGCGCATACTACGGGATTAGCTCCGAAAGTTGTACCGTGAGTTCCCTTTGTGAGAACATTGGCGCATTTTTCGCCGGCAAGGCAAGCTCCTATGGGAAGTCCTCCGCCAAGACCTTTGGCACTGGTGAGAATATCCGGTTTTACTCCGAAATGCTCCCATGCATAAAGTTTTCCGGTTCTGCCGACGCCTGTCTGAACTTCGTCGAAAATAAGAAGAATATCTTTTTCAGCCAAAAACTCAGCTGCAGCTTTTACATACTCTTTATCGAGAGGCATTACTCCGCCCTCACCCTGAATGGGCTCCATTACGACAGCGCATACTGTATCGTCAACAGCCTCTTTGAGAGCTTCAAGGTCATTTGCCTCGGCATATGCAAAGCCCTCAGGGAACGGGAAAAAGTAGTTATGGAAAACATCCTGACCTGTTGCCGCAAGGGTTGCCATAGTTCTGCCGTGGAAAGAGTTAACAAGAGTAATGACTTTTCCTCGTCCCTCGCCGTAATGGTCAAAGCTGTATTTTCTCGCTATTTTAATGGCGCATTCGTTTGCCTCAGCTCCGGAGTTACAAAAGAGCACCTTCTCAAAGCCTGCCATCTCGCAGAGCTTTTCTGCAAGGAGGGCGGATGGCTCATTATAGTAAAGGTTTGAAATATGCTGAAGCTTTGCCGCCTGTCCTGCAACTGCATCCACCCATGCGGCATCTGCGTAACCTAAAGAGTTTACACCGATTCCGCTGGTGAAATCTATATATTGCTTGCCTTCACTGTCCGTGAGGGTTGCGCTCTTTCCCTTTTCGGGAGCAGCATTGAACCTGCCGTAAGTCGCCATAAAGTATTTATCGGCTTTTGCCTTTATTGTTTCAAAATCCATTTCATCAAGTCCTTTTTATAATTAAAGGAACATTGTTCCTATACCTTCATCGGTAAGCATTTCCATAAGTATTGAGTGAGGTATGCGTCCGTCAATAATATGGGCTCTGTGAACACCTCTTCTGACAGCTTCCACACAGCAGTCGATTTTCGGAATCATACCGCCGCAGATAACTCCCTGATTCTTAAGAGCCTGTACCTCACTGACATTTACAACGGAAATAAGGGTGCTTTCGTCGTCCTTATCTCTTAAAAGGCCTCTTACATCGGTCATCAGAAGAAGCTTTTCCGCATGGAGGGCTGAGGCGATTTTTGCCGCCGCAGTATCTGCATTGATGTTGTAAACCTCTCCGTTTTCTCCCCCTGCAACAGTTGAGATAACGGGTATATATCCCTTTGAAATAACGTCCGTTACGGGAGTTACATCAACGTCGGTGATTTCGCCTACAAAACCAAGTTCACCCTCTCCCAGCTGCTTCGCTTTGAGAAGTCCGCCGTCAAGTCCGCAAAGGCCGATTGCCTTTCCCTTATGTGCTCCCAGAAGCTGCACAAGGCTTTTATTGACTTTACCGGCAAGAACCATCTGAACAATATCGACGGTTTCTTCGTCAGTGTATCTAAGACCGTTTACAAATTTGCTCTCTTTGCCGATTTTCTTAAGCATATCGTTTATTTCAGGTCCGCCGCCGTGGACAAGGACAACGTTTATCCCTACAAGAGAGAGAAGAACTATATCGGTCATAACCGCTTCTTTAAGCTCTTCATTAATCATTGCGTTTCCGCCGTACTTTATAACTACGGTTTTATTGTAATATTTCTGAATATAGGGCAAAGCCTGCACAAGGACATTTGCCCTATCCTGATTTTCTATATTTTCAAGCATCTTAACACCCGCCTAAAATCAAACACCCTTATCAGGTTCTGTAATCGCCGTTTATTTTAACATAATCATAAGTGAGATCGCAGCCATAGGCACATGCCTCAGCCTCGCCGTCCATAAGGGTTACATCAATTGTGATTTCATCCTCGGAGAGAACCTTTTTTGCAATCTCCTCACTGAACTCGATTCCTGCGCCCATACGGCATACTTCACATTCTCCTGCCGCTGACTTAAAGGAAACTCCTGCCTTTGTAACGTCAATATCTGCGCCGCAGTACCCCATAGCGCAAAGAACACGTCCCCAGTTAGCGTCGGAACCGAACATTGCCGCTTTTACAAGAGCTGAACAAATTACGCTTTTAGCTACCTTTTTAGCAGTCTCTTTATCCTTTGCACCTTTAACAGCGCACATTACAAGCTTTGTAGCTCCCTCGCCGTCCTTTGCCATTGCTCTTGCAAGGCTGATGCAGATATCTTTGAGAGCTGCGGCAAACACCTTGAAACTTTCGTTTTCGCTTTCTATATACTCATTTTCGCAAAGACCTGAAGCCAGTACGCAAACTGTATCGTTTGTAGAGGTATCACCGTCAACGCTGAGCATATTGATGCTGTCGGAAACTGCCGCTTTAAGTGCAATCTGAAGCATCTGAGAGGAAATATTGCAGTCGGTGGTGATAAATCCAAGCATTGTAGCCATATTGGGATGTATCATACCTGAGCCCTTTGAAATAGCGCCGATTTTGCATTCCTTGCCACCCAGCTCAAAGGACACTGCAAATTCTTTTTTTACTGTATCGGTAGTCATAATTGCCTGAGCTGCGCTGTCGGAACCATTCTCTGATAGACCCTTTACAAGCTCCTCAATGCCATTCTCAATAGGTTCAAGGCTCAAAGGCTGACCTATAACGCCTGTTGAAGCGACTACCATGTTTTCCGGGGAAATGCCAAGGGCATCGGCTGCTATTTTACCCATGCCCACAGCTTTTTCCATGCCGTCTGCGTTGCAGGTATTGGCAATTCCGCTGTTGCAGATAATCGCCTGAGCCTTGCCGTCTTTAAGATTCTCCTTAGTAAGTGTTACGGGAGCTCCGCAGACAAGGTTCTGTGTGTAAACGCCTGCGGCAGTACATTCTTTTTCGCAGTAAATAAGGGCAAGATCTTTTTTTGATTTATTCTTTCTTATTCCGCAGTGTATACCGTTTGCTTTAAATCCTTTAGGAGCGGTTACGCCGCCGTCTATGTATGTAATCATCTTTATTTCACATCCGTTCGCCTTAAAATCAGTCTTTCTTTTTGCGGCTCAGAGCCAAAGAGCCGAAGCCGCTTATTATCGCCATATAAAATCCAAGATCGTAGAAAAATCCGGTATTGTTCACTTCATAGATTCTCGCATCGGTAAAAATTGACAGTACAAGGGAAAGTGGAGCAATCCAGCCGTGCCATATGCCGCTGAAAAATCCCGCCGGTGTGTCTGAGGGCACATTGGAGGGAATACAGCCTGTGAGCATTGTAATAAGAAGCACTGCGGCAATACCCGCCCATATGATTTTCACAACTCTTTTACTGTTCATAAAATCACCTTTCTCTTTAAAAGGCTTAGAAAGAAGTGGGAACCATTGTAAGACCGGTTTTTTCCGGGAGTGAGAAAAGTATGTTCATGTTCTGAACCGCCTGACCGGCAGCACCCTTAACCATATTGTCAATGGCGCTGACAATTATAAGGGTATTTGTTCTTTCATCCATGTGGAGAGAGATGTCACAGAAGTTGCTGCATTTTACATTTCTGAGGTTTGCAACCTTTCCCTCACCCATGACCCTTACAAAATATTCGTCCCCGTAAGCTTTTTCATAAGCCTTTCTTATTTCTTCCATTGTAACACTCTTTGCAAGATGTGCATAGATTGTGGAAACAATTCCCCTGTTTACAGGAAGAAGATGAGGCACGAAAAGCACATTGAGCTTTTCCCCGGAAATCTTTGAAAGTGTCTGCTCGATTTCGGGAGTGTGACGGTGAGCGGCTATTTTATAGGGAGAAAAAGCCTCGTTGCAGGAAGGATAATGGGTTGTTTCGGAAAGTCCTCTGCCCGCTCCTGTAACACCTGACTTTGAATCGATTATAATTCCGTCGGTGCTGACAAATCCGTTTTTAAGAGCCGGATAAAGTCCCAGAGCAATACTTGTGGGATAGCAGCCGGGGTTTGCAATGACATCGGTTTTGACTATATCTTCTCTGAAAAGCTCCGGAAGTCCGTAGACAGCCTTTTCATGGAGCTCATGACAGATATAGCTTCCGCCGTACCACTCTTTGTAATCCTCTACGCTTTCAAGTCTGAAATCAGCTCCGAGGTCTATAAACTTGACATTTTTCTTGCTGCATTTTTCCGCAAACTCCTGTGAGATTCCGTGCTGAACACAGGCGAAAACTATATCGCTTGCATCAATAACAGTTTCTGCATCGGTGCAGACCATATCGCACACACCGTAGAAGGACGGATAAACCTCACTTATGGGCTTTCCCTCAAAGCTTACGGAGCAGACTCCGGAAATTTCAGCTTCCGGGTGATTTATAAGTATGCGTACAAGCTCTGCACCAGCATAGCCTGTTGCGCCTATTATTCCTGCCTTTATCATTGTGTATCAGTCCTTTGCAAGTATCTTTTTAACTTCCTCTGCCTGTGCGGAAACGTTTTCCGAAGCAGGTCCGCCAAGGGAAAGTCTGCGCTGTACGCAGTTATCGAGATTTATTGCATCATATACTCCCTCGTCAAAATCGGGACAGATTGCCTTGTATTCACTGAGAGGAAGCTCTTCAAGGGTTGTACCCAGAGAAATGCACTTTGCAACCAGCATACCGGTGATTTTATATGCGTCACGGAAAGGTATACCCTTACCTACAAGCCAGTCGGCACAGTCGGTGGCGTTGATGAATCCGCCGGCGGCAGCCTTACGCATATTTTTTTCAAGGACGGTCATTGTATCAATCATGGGTATGAAAGCTGTAAGGCACATTTTTACTGTATCAAATGCGTCAAAGATTGCCTCTTTATCCTCCTGCATATCCTTGTTATATGCAAGAGGCAGACCTTTCATAACTGTTAAAAGGGTCATAAGGTCGCCGAAAACCCTGCCTGATTTACCCCTTACAAGCTCTGCTATATCGGGGTTCTTTTTCTGAGGCATAATGCTGGAGCCTGTTGAGAATGCGTCGTCAAGCTCGATGAACTTAAATTCCCATGAGCACCAGAGGATTATTTCCTCGGAAAATCGTGAAAGATGAACCATTGCAAGGGAAAGAGCTGAGGCAAGCTCTATGCAGAAATCCCTGTCGGATACGCCGTCAAGGGAGTTAAGGCAGTTGCCGTCAAAGCCCAGCTTCTCGGCGGATATGCTTCTGTCTGTTTTATAAGTTGTACCAGCCAAAGCGCAGCAGCCAAGGGGTGAATAATTCATCCTCTTTGCAGCGTCGCTAAGCCTTTCTATATCACGGGTGAACATCCATGCATATGCCATAAGGTGATGACCAAAAGTAATGGGCTGCGCTCTCTGAAGGTGGGTGTATCCCGGCATTACGACGTTTTTGTTTTCCTCGGCCTTTTTGCACAGAACCTCGCAAAGCTCCTTAAGCTGAGCTTTTACGCCCTCGCATTCCTTTCTCAGGAAAAGACGTATATCAAGGGCAACCTGGTCGTTACGGCTTCTTGCTGTGTGAAGTCGCTTGCCTGCATCCCCTTTGCGCTTTGTAAGCTCACCCTCAATAAAGGTGTGTATATCCTCTGCGTCAGGGTCAATGGGAAGCTTGCCGGAAATTATATCCTCTTTTATCTCCCCAAGTCCCTCGATAATGCTCTGCATATCCTCTGCTGAGATTATTCCGCAGGCGCCGAGCATAGTTGCATGAGCTACACTGCCCTCTATATCTTCCTGAAACATTCTGCTGTCAAAGGCTATTGATGAGTTAAAATCGTTTGTCTTTTTGTCAACTTCTTTTGAAAAACGTCCTGTCCAGAGCTTCATGTCTGTCCTCCTTAAAACTGCCTTTATGGAAAACAGGGTGCGGACTTAGCGCACCCCGATTTATTCTTATTGCTTCTTATTTGCCCTCACGCTGTGCGTCAAGAAGAGCCTTAACCTTGATGGGAAGTCCGAAGAGATTGATGAATCCTGCGGAATCTGTCTGATCGTAAACATCGTCCTCATCGAAGGTTGCGAAAGCCTCGCTGTAAAGAGTGTAGGGTGAAGTTACGCCTGCGTTGATGATGTTGCCCTTATAAAGCTTGAGCTTTACATCACCTGTAACTGTCTCCTGAGTCTTGTCAACGAAAGCCTGGAGAGACTCACGAAGAGGAGTAAACCACTGGCCGAAGTAAACAAGCTCTGCATAACGGTTTGCAACAAGCTCCTTGTAGTGCTGTGTATCCCTGTCGAGAGTGATTGTCTCGAGAACCTGATGTGCCCTGTAAAGGATTGTTCCGCCGGGAGTTTCATATACACCCCTTGACTTCATACCTACAAGACGGTTTTCAACGAGATCTGCAAGACCGATGCCGTTTGCTCCGCCAAGCTCGTTAAGCTTCTTTACGATTTCAACGGGCTCCATTTTCTCACCGTCAATTGCAACTGCGTTGCCCTTTTCAAAGGAGATTGTAACGTATGTGGGCTTATCGGGAGCCATTTCGGGAGAAACGCCCATCTCAAGGAATCCGGGCTTATTGTACTGAGGCTCATTTGCCGGATCTTCAAGGTCAAGTCCCTCATGGGAAAGGTGCCAGAGGTTCTTATCCTTTGAGTAGTTTGTCTCACGGTTTATCTTAAGAGGAATGTTATGCTTCTCAGCATATTCAATCTCATCTTCACGGGACTTGAAATCCCAGATACGCCAGGGAGCGATGATCTCCATATCAGGTGCAAAAGCTTTTATTGTAAGCTCGAAACGAACCTGGTCATTACCCTTACCTGTGCAGCCGTGGCAGATTGCATCTGCGCCCTCAGCCTTTGCGATTTCAACAATCCTCTTTGCGATTGCGGGACGTGCAAAGGATGTACCGAGAAGATAATCTCCCTCGTAAACAGCGCCTGCCCTTACTGTGGGATAAATGTAATCTTCAACAAACTCCTTGTTGAGATCTTCAATGTAGAGCTTTGAAGCGCCTGTTTTAAGAGCTTTCTCCTCAAGGCCGTCAAGCTCAGTTCCCTGTCCTACGTCGCCGGAAACTGCGATAACTTCACAGTTATTGTAGTTTTCCTTAAGCCACGGAATAATAATTGATGTATCAAGTCCGCCGGAATAGGCGAGAACAACTTTTTTAATCTCTTTCATTTTCATTTCCTCCTGAACGTTTTGTGAATTTATATTCTGTATTATACACCGTTTATGCATAAAATCAAGTGTTTTTTGCATAAATATTCAGAAAGTTTATAAATTTGTGTATTTTAATCACTTGATGATGTTTAAACAGGTGTTTTTTATGCAAAGCTGTTTTAAAAGATGAAAAATTGTAGTATAATCTATTACATATTAGATGTGTTCAGAAGGGAGTCTGATTTATGAAAGGTTTTAAAGAAGTAAATATACGTGAAATAAAGAAAAGTGTACAGGAAATGATATCTGACGACTGGATGCTCATTACAGCAGGCGATGAAAGCGGCTGGAACACCATGACGGCAAGCTGGGGCGGTCTCGGAGAAATCTGGGGCAAGGATGCAGCTTTGGCGTTTATACGTCCTCAGAGATACACTCTTGGTTTTGTGGAAAAATCAGGACTTTTCACACTGAGCTTTTTCGGCGGAAAATACAAGGATGAAATGAAAATCTGCGGCAGCAAGTCAGGCAGAGATATAGACAAATCCGCCGAAACGGGACTTAAGCCTGTATTCACTGATTCCACAACGGGAATAGAACAGGCTGAAGTTATAATGGTATGCCGCACAATGGCAGTCCAGCAGATAGACCCAGAGGGATTCATTGATCCGTCAGTTATGAAGTGGTATCCCGAAAAGGATTTCCACAAGGTATTTATCGGCGCAATTGAAAAGGTCTACGTTAAAGAATAATTAAAATAACAGCGGCAAATTCTTCTTAATACAAAAAAGAAGAAATTGCTGCTGTCTGCTTTTTACGGCGAATTAAATTTACAATTTCTGCCGATGTTTTATACAGGCTTTTAAACAGTTAGTTTATATTGATTTTCGTTGACCGTGTACGTAAAATTTGATAAAATAATATTAGCTATTTTTGCATATATGGAGGCAATATTATGGTTAAGATTTCCCCCTCTATTCTCTCCTGCGACTATTCAAAAATGGGAGAAGAATTTGTAAATATGGAACATTGCGGAGCCGACTGGCTTCACATTGACGTAATGGACGGCCATTTTGTGCCTAACATAACTTTAGGCGCACCTATTGTAAAGGCGATGCGTCCCGTTACTCATCTTGTATTTGACGTTCATCTTATGATAAGCGATCCGGTAAAATACATTCCCGATTTCCTGAAAGCCGGGGCTGATATTATAACCTTTCATATTGAGTCTGATTCAGACCCCGCTGAGGCCATTGACCTTATAAAAAAAGCCGGAAAAACTCCGGCAATAGCTTTGAAGCCGGCAACTCCGGCTGAGGCTGTTTTCCCATACCTTAAGGATATCGGCATGGTGCTTGTAATGACTGTTGAACCGGGCTTCGGCGGTCAGAGCTTCATGGCGGACATGATGCCCAAGGTAGCTGAGGTCAAGGCAAAGTGCCGTGAATTGGGACTCGACAATATGTATATACAGGTTGACGGCGGAATTTCTGAAAAGACAATAACCGCTGCCGCCGAAGCAGGTGCTAATGTATTTGTCTCCGGCAGCGCAGTTTTCGGTGCGGAAAACCCGGCAACAGCTATCAGCAATATGAAAAAACTTGCTGATAAAGCCTGCAAATAAAATGTTTATGCAAGACGGGAAAGCTTTAAAAGGCAGTTTCTCTCACAAAGGCATTTCCATGCTTCTTTTGTTGAAGCTATAACGCTTTCCCCTTTTACTCTGCTTGCAAACTCGCTGAGAAGACCTTTTGGATAATCGCCGCTGTTTAGAAACAAACGGTATTTTCCGTCCATACCGTAAAGCACGCTTTCAGGACAAAATCTTCCTGTTTGCATAAGGGCAGCTGCCGCCCGTGCGGCATTTTCAAGGTTTTCAAATTCCCATACGTTTATAATCTTTTCTTGCAGATTCTTTTTAACGAGAAGCCTCTTGGGCATTATATCTGAATCCCCTGTAAGAACTGTAAAATTAAGTATGCATCCGCCTTTGACTGACGGTGTCGCTTCAATGAGCATTCTTCCGGATGGATCTATATCCCTCCCCAGCTCTATACGTGCCATATCAAGAAGAGTCCAGATAACTCTGCGGGTTTCTATGTTTGAGTAATCCATATCGTCAAAGGTTATATCGAGACCCTCAAGGTCCGACGGCGATAGCTCTATTGTTATGTTTTTTATGTTGTCGCTGCTTATCTTCATAGCTGCCTCCTCTTTCACAAAGATTACACTACTATCATAATATCCGGCGAAGTTGTCCGCAAT
>UQGM01000065.1 GCA_900540535.1 uncultured Oscillospiraceae bacterium
GTATGAAAAAGAGTTCGGTACTATTGAAACTGATAAAGAGTGAGTAAAATGCTGATTAAAGATGCAATAGTTATGCGCCTTAAAAATATCTGCAAAGAAAAAAATATATGTTTCAATGACCTTGCAGTCCGTTCTGGAGTTACTCCGTCAACAGTATACAGTCTGATGAAAGAAGAACGGCGGGATTTATCGGTGATTACACTGAAAAAGCTCTGCGACGGTCTTGATATGACCATTACTGATTTTTTTGAAGATGACATTTTCAGAACATTAGAGCAGGAAATAAAATAAGGAGTTTTGTAATGGCTATTAAAAGTTTATCTATTCGAATTGATGAAAAAATGCTCCATAAGCTTCATGTAGTTGCCGATTATGAGGGGCGCAGCGCCAACAGTGAGATTCTTATTTTAATTCGTGATGCTATTGAGAAATACGAAGAAAAACACGGTGAAATTAAAATTGATAAATAACAAAAATTGTTGGTGAAGCCGGGGAGTATTTAACTATGTCTAAAAATTTCGTTATATTGCAGAATGTAACGGAATTTACAATAAGTGTTGAGGTGTAACACTATGATTAAAGATTTGCCAAGCAGATTGCGGGATTTACGTATAAAATACGGTTATTCACAAAAGGAAGTATCCGAAAAAATCGGTGTATCTCCATCCATTGTCTCCGGGTATGAATCGGGAGAGAGAACACCCAGTACACAGGTGCTGTTGTCATTGGCTTATTTATATGGTTGCAGCACAGACTATTTGCTAGGAAAGCAAAATGACAGCTCTCAATTAGTTCTTGATGTGAGTGGATTGAGTGATAAACAAATTAACGCTATTAAAAATATTGCAGAAGCAATGAAGGAAAAATAATTTTAGAAGTACAAGTAGAAGCATTGTACACGTACATCAAATAAATAGAGTGTTTATAATTTAAAAAGAGCCATGGATTTTCCATGGCTCTTAAAAATTACTGTAAAAAATTATTTTATATTACTTAACCGCATAAGCTAAGCCTTTTCCGCCTAAGGGCATTGGTCTGCCGGATGAGAAAGAAGTGCTGATCATGCCGCTTCTCATGTTTATATCGCCGTTTGAACCGATATAAGCTGTCACACCCTTTTCGTCTGCGGTAAAGTGAAGCTCTGAATGAGCTATTTTCTCAAGCTTAAAACGGACGTCGGGATAAATGCGGTTTTGAGTGTTGGTTATAACTGCATATTTGGGAGAAAGTGTTTTTGCCCAGAAAAGAGATGTTGAACCGTAGTATCCGTGATGACCTACTTTAAGCAAATCAACTTTCCCTATCTCTTTTGCAATTCTGCGCTCGTCGCCGTCTTTATAGTTAAGATCCCCCGCAAGAAGCACCCTTGTATCCTCCTTTTCTACAAGGGTGACTACGGAATTTATGTTTTCACCGTACTTTAAAGAACGCTTTCTTGGTGAACCGTTGAAAAATGTCACACTGAAGTTTCCGAGGGTTTCCTTGCTGTGGTAAAACTCTTTAATCCACTCTACATTTCTCTCTTTGATAGCGTTTACCATCTGGTCGTATACTTCCTGATTGTCCCAGCGCATACGCTCCATTATAAACACTTTGTCTGCATTGTACTCTTTGAGATATGCTTTTTTAACACTGATTTCCGGATGCATGATTACCGTATCAAAACCGCCTATGTGGTCGGAATGTGCATGGGTTGCTACTACAAAGTCCAGGGTGACTTTGCCGTCACGTCCACGGCAGTTATTTAAAAGATAATCCACAACCTTTTCTTCATAGCCCTGTAAATTAAGATGAGGCTTATCTGCCGGAAAATCACTGTCCTCTGCAGCGTCGATCATTGCAAATCTGCCGTCGCTTTCAAGTATTATGCAGTCGGAATGACCTGTATCAAGAAAATGTATTTTGTCTGAAGTCTGACCTAACATAAATTTATTTTTCCCCCTGTACAAAACGGCTAAGGGCATAAGCCATTGCGCTTTCGTCGCAGCTGCAAATTACCTCATCGGCAACTTGTTTAAGGTCATCACAGGCATTTGCTACGGCAAGAGCTGTTCCTGCTGCGCTGAGCAAAGTCAAATCGTTTCGGCTGTCGCCCATTGCCATGACCTCTTCTTTTTTTACATTAAGCTTTTCACAAAGCATTGTTAATGAACTGCCCTTGTTTACGCTGCGCTGTAATATTTCCATATTGCTTTCCATTGAAGTGGTAAGCTCTACGTTATTGAGTTTTCCTATTCTTTCAAAGGCTTCCTTTCTTTCATCTGCATCACTGAAAAAGATGTTGAACATTTCAGCGCCCTCATCGTTTTCAGTAAGAAAGGATTCGAGATTTTCTGTTCCCTTTCTTGTAGCGGTAAGGACATCGTGATAGTTTTCCTCAACACGGTAGTGAATGTAGGATTCCTTTGTGAGCTTTGATTTTTCCGTTACCGGAGTACCTTTGGTATATACCTCAATCATCGTGTCATATTCAGAAAGGATACTAAAAAGCTCCATGGTTTCAGCTTTGGAAAAGGTGCTCTTCCATATCTCTTTTCCGTCACGGTCGAATATTACCGCTCCGTTTGAACAAATGCAATGGGTATATGTCTTTTTCTCTCTGAGGCTCTCGGGCATTTCGTAAAAGCTGCGTCCCGTTGTGGGAACTACATACAAACCATTGTTCATGGCATTTTCCATAGCCTCAAAGTTTTTGTTGCTTATTTCGCCGTTTGATGATATCAATGTTCCGTCAAGATCTGTTGCTGCAAGTTTTATCAATTATATCCCTCTTTCATCTTTGCGGAACCTTTGTTATCCGCTTAATTATGCCTCGCACTTTCTTCTGTGGATGACAAAACGGCTAAGAGGATAAGTCCAGACTGTGGGAAGAGTCATAACTATGAGCTTTACAAGCATATCAACCCAGAAATTGTTCCAGCCGTTGTTTGTAATCCAGGTACCGAGGAATGCACCAAACCAAGTATTAAATGTAATGGTGCATACTACCATTATAGCGTAAAGAATTGTAGAAACAAGAGGGTTTGCATCAGATTTAAAGGTAAGCTTACGATTCATTATGTAAGCGGCAGCATATCCGATGATTGCGGAAATGAGATATGAGTAAAGATAACCCTTATATTCTATTCCGAGGAAAGTAAGAATGGGACTGTTTTCAACGGGAACTCCCTGCAAAGAGCTGAATACAACATACTGCAAAAGCGCATAAACTGCCATTTCAAGAATTGATGTGCTGGCTCCTGTAAAAGTGAATTTAATAAATTTCCAGATCTCTTTGTGCTTATCAACAAATTGCACTGCCTTTTCTCTCATGATGATTTCTCCTTATTTTTCATTCAGTAAATTTAGGATATATCAGCAAAAAGGCTTAGTCAAGGCAGTTTACAAAGGGTTAACACACATTTAACTGCATCGTTCCAATGGGAATTTTAACAGATCAGCGAAAAGAATATTGACCCTGTAAAAAGGGCTGCTTATAATTTAAATAGGAGAAATCTGAATTCTAAGAGGAGCCGGAGAAAATGAAAACAGAAGAAATAATAAACTATTGTCTAAAGAAAAACGGCGCATATATAGATCATCCCTTCGGTCCGGAATCCACTATTAAGGTGGAAAAGAAAATCTTTGCACAGCTTTTTACATTAAAGGGAATAGAAAGCGTAACTTTCAACTGCGACGCCATGACGGGAGAATTTTACCGCAGCCTTTTCCCGGGAGTAGTAGTCAGGGGCTATCATTGTCCTCCCGTACAGCAGCCGTATTTTAACACTCTTCCCATTAATGGAGAGGTTCCCGATGAACTGATTTTGGAAATGGCAGATCATAGCTATAAAACCGTCATGGGAAAGCTGCCGAAGTATGTTCAGAAAAGACTCCTTGAAAATACCGAAAAGTAAATAAAGTTTAAAACACAAATCAGCAGCAGCTTATTTAGAGCCGCTGCTGATTATAATTTCTATATAGAAATACTGGTTTAATATATGCTATGGTTGCTTAAATTAACCTGTGCTGTTGACGCTGAGGAAAGTAAAATTCTATAATTCTATTGCAGTACAAAAGGAGGGTGAATATAATTGAAAAACAAAACTAAAAAGATTGTCATTCCGGTTGTTTCAGTTTTAGCAGCAGCTGCCGTAGCGGTAGGAGCATATTTTCCGGTTTCGTCTGCAATCCGCACGAACTTAAACGGACAGAAACTTTCCTCAGAATTTTTAAACGGTATAGAGCAGTCCGGTGGATTCAAACTTACTAACGGCGCCGATGTCAGAATTATGTCAGCAAATATTCTTGTACGCTATAAAGGCTGGGGAGGTACTCCGGTAAAATCAAGAGCGCTGATGTTCGCAGAGGTTCTCAATAAATATAAACCCGATGTTGCAGCTCTTCAGGAAGCTTGCAGCGACTGGCACAGCTGTCTTGAAAAGACCGTAGGGGATACATATGAATTTGTAGAGCCTAAATTTGATTTTGTAAGAACAAGCCTTACCACAATGATATACAATAAAAACACACTTAATTTAATTGAAAGCGGACGTGTAAAATATTCTCAGGGCGACGGTCCTCAGCACAGAGCCATTACATGGGCTTTATTTGAAACAAAAGCGGATGGAAAGCGTTTTATCGCAATTTCAACACATTTTGATCCGCTTCGTCTTAAGGATACCGAAAAGGAATATGATATAATCTTCAGTCAGGCCGATGAGCTCTTCAGTTTCGTTGATGAACTTTCAGAGAAATACAACTGTCCTATTTTCTCCGCCGGAGATTATAATGCCTGTGAGGTGGAAGGAGATATAGGAGAATCCGCTGGAGTGCCGATTTATAAAAAAGTCTCCGAACAGTTAGAGGATGTAAAGTATCTTACCGAAAACAGAAAGTACGGCAGTGAAATAGGTGAAAACGATCCATGCTGGGATCATATTTTCCTTACCGGAGAAGCTGAAATAAAGTCTTTCAGAATCCTTTCAGACAGTTATTTGTCACCGCTTTCAGATCATTATCCCATTTTTACCGATGTCAGCTTATCATAGCAAATAAAAAAGGACTTCTGCTTTTTTGCAGAAGTCCTTTTAAAATATAAAAATTAACCAAGAATGCCAAGGATACCGTCAAATACAGCAGAAACTATTTTCTGTGCGCTTTCACCGGCACCAGCTGTAGCAAGAATTTCCTCTACAAGTGAAAAAATAGAACTAAGCATTTTACCATCCTCCTGTTTGAATTTCAGGAAATAAAACATTACAGTATATGTAACAATTGTAATATTTTTTTAACTCTCCTGTGTATTTTTATTATATTTGATGAAAGAGCAAAGTTTGTTAATAAATTATGAACAAACAAGATGCTTTATCTAATAAATCATAAACTTTTTATTAAATTCGCAAAATTAAGCAATAATAATAAGATTTTATCACTGATTTTTTTGATTAATATACTTACATCCTGAAATTATTCAATTAGATAACTTGATTTAAGCTTTTTTTGAAACCCTATATAGAGATTGTGTAATTCTTTACATTTTTGCCTCCTTAATTTATACTTATATTAATTAGTCATTGATTTATATATCTTTAACCCGGAAAGAAGTGATTAAATGTCGGCGCCTCTTGCGGACAGAATCCGTCCATCCTCTCTTGACGAAATGGTAGGGCAGGAGCATTTACTTGGAAAAGGTAAGGCTTTAAGAAATATAATAGAATCCGGACAGCTTCCTAATCTGGTTTTTTACGGGCCGTCGGGAAGTGGCAAGACGACTCTTGCAAGAATCATTGCCGCCAAAACAAACCGAAAGCTACATAAGCTCAACGGAACCAACGCTTCAACGGCAGATATTAAGGCAATTGTTTCGGAGCTCGATACATTTGCCGCTCCTAACGGTATTTTGCTGTATCTTGATGAGATACAGTATTTCAATAAAAAACAGCAGCAGTCACTGCTTGAGTATATAGAAAACGGAAAGATAACTTTAATTGCATCAACTACGGAGAATCCGTATTTTTATGTTTACAGTGCAGTGCTCAGTCGTTCAACGGTTTTTGAGTTTAAAGCAATTAAAGCAGAGGATGTTATTCCGGCAGTGGAACGTGGATTCGAGTTTCTCCGCAATGAACGTGATGAAGAAATAATTGTAGAGGACGGAGTTTCAAGACATATTGCCTATGCCTGCGGCGGCGATGTGCGAAAGGCAATGAATACGGTGGAGCTTTGTGCTTTGGCATCGCCCATTGACGGTTCAGGCAGAAGATATGTCACCCTTGAAATTGCCAAACAGCTTTCACAGAGAAGCTCCATGAGATACGATAAGGATTCCGACGAGCATTATGATGTGATTTCGGCTTTTCAGAAATCCATGCGTGGCTCAGATCCCGATGCAGCAATCCATTATCTTGCACGACTTTTAGAGGGCGGAGATATGGCAAGTGCGTGCCGCAGGCTCATGGTCTGTGCATGTGAGGATGTAGGTCTCGCATATCCGATGATAATTCCAATTGTCAAAGCGGCTGTGGATGCGGCTTTGCAGGTGGGACTGCCGGAAGCGAGAATACCTCTTGCCGATGCGGTTATACTTGTTTGCAACAGTCCTAAATCCAACTCAGCGTATATGGCTCTCGATAAAGCTATGGCGGATATTAAAAGGGGATATTCGGGACCCATTCCACGTCAGCTTCAGAATAAGCACTTTGACGGCGAGGACAATCAGAACAAAGGACAGTTTTATATTTATCCCCAGGACTGTCCAAATCACTGGGTGGAGCAGCAGTATTTGCCTGATGCCATAAGGGACAGGAAATATTATGAGTTCGGCGATAATAAAAACGAACAGGCAGCAAAGGAATACTGGCAGAGGATAAAGGGGAAAAAGCTCTGATAGATTAATTTGGCGGCATAGCCTTTAAAGGCTTCGGATAAAAATTTAAAATGAGGAGCGGGCTTTTATGAAAAAGAAAATCATTATTGCGGCAGCGGTGATATTTGCGGCGGCTGCAATTGCGGTACCGGTTATACTTTATTCCCTTGGAATAATTGACTATGCGAAGCCGGCACAGAGCAATGGAGGAAAATATCTTTTCTGCTACTTTGTGGGAAATGAACCGGAAGAGGAGAGGATACATTTTGCCGTTTCTGAGGACGGATATAATTTTACTCCTCTTAATTCAAACAAAGAGGTTATTATCCAGACCCTTGGTACAAAATCAGTGCGTGACCCGTATATTTTCAAAGATCAGGACGGATATTACCGCATTGTGGGTACTGATATGAAAAGCGAAGCAGGTTGGGCGTCAAACCACTGTATTATCTCATGGAAATCAAAGGATCTCATTAACTGGACCGATGAAGCTTTAATAGATATGAAGGACTACGGTCTTGAAGATACAGTAAGGGCATGGGCTCCCCAGGCTATATGGGATGCCGAAAAGGGAATGTATATGCTTTACTGGTCAAACTGTGAGCATAATGAAGCGACTGATCAGTGGACTAAAACGGTAATCTGGTATGCATACACCAAGGATTTCAAGACACTCGAAACAGATCCGCAGGTACTTTTCGAGCCGTCCACCAGTAAGGACGGAATAGATGCGGATATTATCTTTAAAGACGGCACATATTATATGTATTTTAAAGATGAGGATGCAGGCAATATCTGTCTTGCGGTTTCGGAGAATCTGACAGGCTCCTATGAGGAAACAGAGCCTAAAGAAGTATCGGCATTTTTTGAAAATACAGAGGGCAGCCTGATTTATAATATATCCGGCACCGATACATATGTCATGATGATGGATGCATATAACAAAGGCAGATTCCTCATGCAGCAGACAACGGATATGGTGAATTTCAAGCGTCTTAAACCCAGCGATTACAGTCTGGATTTCAGTCCACGTCACGGTTCGGTTATTCAGATAAGTGACAGTGAGTATGAGGCACTTGTAAATCATTACGGGAAATAATTTTTTAATTGGTTCGTTGCGAATAGGAGCTAATTTAAATTAGAATATAAAAGCAGATAGCAAAATAAAAATCCGTCTGAGTAAATGGGGTATCCCAAGCTCAGGCAGATTTTTTAGGTGGAAATATAATATGAGTGTAAGTTTGTCATTAGTATCTTGGTGTGCGAAATGTGTGCAGGTTTAACCTGCGCCGCTCATGCTGTGGCGGGATTAACTTGCTGTTTCTTACCCGAACCCCTGGATAAAGGAATAAGTTTTGCCACTTGTGCCGTGGCAGGGCACATACTTTTGCCCATAGCAGCAAAAGTATGCAAAAATGCATTTTGCTTGCCAAAACAGAAAGTATTAATCAGCGCAAGGTAAGTTTTCTATCACACGCCCACCGACGGCAGTTTAAAAGTTTAATTTTATTATCATCAAAGTGTAAACGCTGTACTGTTTACCATGTCTTTTTCCTTGCCGTCGGTTTGGTGGTGGAAGCGTTCATCAATTCACGTCGGCAGTTTGGAGGGCTTTGTTTTATCACCAACAAAATATAAACGCTGTACTGATTACCATATCTTTTCCTTTGCCGACGTGTGCGACTGTCGGAGAGTTGGTTTGTGGAATTCTTTGGTCATTATTGTTTCTGCTTTAATTTTTCACAAACTACGCCGCAGGCACTTATACTTTTTCATTTCTGTAAGTCGGTGTGCAAATTGGATGCAGGCTCGAACAAATAAAAACCTGCGTTCAGGAAAACCTAAACGCAGGTAATTATATTTTATATTCGCTGTCACTAAGTGTGCGTCATGTTTGCGGATTCAATCCGCCGCAGGCGATTATATTAAATTTCGCTGTTACTTAGTGTGCGACTTTAAAGCGGACGTGTCCGTCGCAGGCATTTATAGTTGTTTCTTACCGCCAGTCGGTGTGCGGCTTATATGCAGGTTTAACCTGCCTTAGTCGGGATAACCGTCGGGATTGTTTTTCTGCCAGCGCCAGGTATCCTCGCACATCTCTTCGATTCCTCTTTCAGCTTTCCAGCCGAGCTCTTTGAGAGCCTTAGAGGGATCTGAATAGCAGGTTGCAATATCTCCGGGACGGCGGTCAGCTATAACATAGGGGATTTTTACTCCTGATGCTTTCTCGAAAGCGTTTACTATATCGAGAACGCTGTAACCTACGCCTGTACCGAGGTTATAGATATTTACACCCTTTGTGCTTTCAACTTTTTCAACAGCCTTGACATGTCCAAGTGCAAGGTCAACAACGTGGATGTAATCTCTTACGCCTGTGCCGTCGTGGGTGTCATAATCGTTGCCGTAAACGTTAAGTCTGGGAAGCTTGCCGATTGCAACCTGTGAAATATAGGGCATGAGGTTGTTGGGGATTCCGTTGGGATCTTCACCGATGCGTCCGCTCTTGTGTGCGCCGATGGGGTTGAAGTAACGGAGAAGACATACGCTCCAGTCTTTATCTGCTTTGCAAAGATCCTGAAGGATTATCTCTATCATGTACTTTGTAGTACCGTAGGGGTTTGTTGTACCACCGGCGGGCATATCCTCACGGAGAGGAGAAACGTTGTTCATGCCGTAAACTGTTGCTGAGGAGCTGAAAACCATGTTTTTAACTCCATAGTCACGCATTACTTCGCAAAGGGTTATAGTTCCGCCTATATTGTTGTCATAGTATTCAAGAGGCTTTACGCAGCTTTCGCCGACAGCCTTGAGTCCTGCAAAGTGGATAACTGCTTCAACCTTTTCATTTTCGAAAACTTTGCACAGACCCTCTTTGTCTCTGATGTCACATTCATAGAACTTAAAGTCCTTGCCACTGAGTTCTTTTATTCTTTTAAGTGATTCCGGCTTGCTGTTATAAAAATTATCAAGTATAATTACCTCATAGCCTGCGTTAAGCAGTTCTATGCAGGTGTGGGAGCCGATATATCCTGCTCCGCCTGTTACGAGAATTGCCATTAAAAATACCCCCTTAGAATTTCTAAACTTATTATATATCACAAGGGCTTAAATGTCTATAATGCCAGGAGAATTTGGAGGAAATTATGCTTACCTTTGAAGAAATCAGAAAAAATGAAGAAATACGCACTTATATCGAAAAAAGCAACGAAGTTTTGGGAGAAGTCGGTATAACCGAACACGGATTTGCCCATGTTGCTGTGGCCAGTGAAAGAGCTGCCATGATTTTACAGGGACTGGGATACGATGAAAAAACCTGCACACTTGCAAAAATTGCAGGATATACGCACGATATAGGAAATCTAATCAATCGAAACGGACATGCCCATCACGGTGCGGCAATGGCTTTTCAAATTCTTTCAAAGCTTGATTTCACTCCCGAAGAAATTGCACAGATAGTTTCCGCCATAGGACATCACGATGAAAAAACCGCTTTTCCCGTCTCTCCCATTGCGGCGGCTCTCATAATTGCCGATAAAAGTGATGTTCGCCGTTCGAGAGTCAGAAAAACTGCGGTTATCTCAAAGGATATCCATGACAGAGTAAACTATGCCGCAAGAAAAGCGGATCTTGAGCTTTACAGCAATAAAAAAATAATAGTTCTGCAAATAGATATAGATACAGGCATCTGCGCCGTTATGGACTACTTTGAAATCTTCCTTGAACGTATGGTACTGTGCCGTAAAGCAGCGGAAAAGCTGGGGCTCAATTTTGAGCTTATCATTAATCATACAAGATTGCTTTAATAAATTTTTCTGTAAAGGTGAATTAAATGGAAAGACTTTCTGATATAGGCGTTATAAAAGACCTCTTAACCCGTCACGGTTTTACTTTTTCAAAGGCTTTGGGACAAAACTTTCTTGTAAATCCGTCGGTATGTCCACGTATGGCGGAGTATGCTGTGCAAAGCGATAATACGGGAATTATTGAAGTTGGAGCAGG
>UQGM01000066.1 GCA_900540535.1 uncultured Oscillospiraceae bacterium
TACAAACCATAAAAAAGTTATAATAGGTACCAGCCAGAGTCCCTGACCATATATTTCAATAAAATTAGAAGGCAGATATCGAGAATAATGCATATCATCAAAATATTTCAGCAAGAAAAAGACGAGCCAGTATACGATGATTAAGAGAGCTCCGAAAGCATATAGAACTGCTCTTTTATTAATTATCCACGCAGTTTTCTTAAGCACCTGAGTATCATCTTGAGCGGGGATTTTTTCGTCGGAGATACTTTTTTTCATGTCCTCTGTAAGCAAACGGCATTTTTCACACTCTTTGAGATGTTCTTCAACTATTTTTTTGCTTTCGTCACTGCACACCTCGTCAACATACAGCGGCAAAAGGTCGGATATAACTTTACAATTCTTTTCCATTTTATTTGCTCCCTTCTCTTAGCGTTTTTTGAATCATGACTTTTCCACGGTAAAAAGTAACCCTTGCCTAGCTTTCGCTTTTGCCGAATATAGCGGCTATTTCGCTGTAAGATAAATCGCCCAACAGTTTTTTAATGAGAACGGTTCTGTATGGTTCGCTGAGATTTTCCATTATGTCAATCCATTCGCATAAGTGGCTGTCCTCAAAGCCATTTTCTGGAAGATCGGAATCGGCAATACGTTTTTGCTTTTTAAGATGAGTCATCCATGTGTTTTTGGCAATCTGATTAAGCCATACAGAAAGTTTGCAGTCGCCACGATATCGGTCGATGTTCACAAGAGCTTTGACAAAAGTTTCCTGAGTGATGTCCTCAGCATCCTGAGGGGGACAGCCGATGCTCATTAAATACCTGTAAACCAGTGGTGCGTTTTCACGGTATACTCTTTCAAATTCCTTTTCTGTTTCAGGATTCACGGCTGTTCACCTCTTTTCTTTTTTCATTTATATGACTTTTTAATATCAGTTTTTGTTACATAATATTACAAAAATAAAGTAACAAATTTACAGTAAAAAAATCAGCAGTCTGAACAAAACTGCTGATTTTAAACTGTTTAAAGCATTTCTTAAATTTTACCGGAAAGTATTTTTCCGTTATCGGAATTAAAACGGAAAAGATGTTCCTCACCGTTCAGTGAATATTTAATCTCCATTATTTTTGGCAGAACATATTCGGCTTTAAGAATTTTAATATCGTCCTTTGCAATTGTTTCCTTGAAATTCTCTAACTGTTCAGCGGAATACTTGTCGGTGTTATCGGATATAAACAGCAGTCCTCCGAAAAGCTTGTTTATTTTAGCTACAAGCTTTCTCTGTTCCTCTTTCATGGAAATATTGTAATCACGCAGCAGGAAAACATCGGGGTCGTTGAGGAAAGCTCTGCCGTTTAATTCACGCCTGAAAATGGTACAGTTAATGGTATTCTTAGTTGAAACGTCTTCACGGTGCTTCATCTTTTCGTAGAGATTTGTTTTCCAGCTGAGATCTACGTCTGCACCTATGCGGCAGAAATCAACTTTTCCGAAAGCGGGAGCGAGGGGAACGCCGCAGCCGAGAATAAGCTTGTCTCCCACACATTCACGTATAAAGTTCATGGCTTCGCACATGAGCTGACCTCTGGATTTTCCTTTATTCGGTACAACACAGGCAGCATAGAGGAAGTCGAGCTTTACCATGTCATAGCCCCACTGGTTGAGGATGACATCGAAAAAGTTTTTAATGTATGCCGCAGCTTCTGGAACAGAAATGTCGAGGGCGTAAAATCCGCCCCAGTTTCCGCCGCAGTTAACGGGATTTCCGTCGGAATCTTTAATAAGCCAGTCAGGATGCTCTTTTGCAACAACCGAATCAATCTGACAGCCCAAAGGAGCAAGCCAAAGTCCCGCAAGCATATTCTTTGAATGGATTTTATCAGCTATGGCCTTCATACCATTGGGAAATTTGTTTTTATCTACGCTCAGCCAGTCGCCTACCGCAGTCTGATATCCGTCATCGATCTGGAAAATATCAATTTTCTCTCCTGTGGCAGCAAGAGCCTCAAGGTCATCGGTTACTATCTGCTCATTTATATTGGGATAGTAGTTGTACCAGGTGGTATATCCGCATTTTGGGGAGACTCTTGGCTTCGGTATATTCATAGCGTCGAAATATCCGTTAAATACCTCGTCCATAGTGCCTTTCATTCTGAAAAGCTGTATAACCTTATATCCTTCGTTTACTGTTACACCTTCGAGATCTTTTTCTATTACTACTTTTTTATTTACCGTATCAAATGTAATGGAAGTAAATCCGCATTTTTCCGTAACGGAGCCGAACAGCTCTACATGATCGTCAAGGCGGACATAACCATATGACCAGCCGTAGAATATTCCGCTCCTTGACGGATACTTTTTAAATGAATAATCTCCGGCGTTGTGCATGGGATGTTTCATAATTCGTTTTTTGCTGAGTGGATGCAGATGGCTCATATATTCGGTTTTAAAATATTCACGACTGTCCGTCCATGACTGATATCCGTTTACGAAAATACGGCAGTTGTCATCGTATTCGTAATTAAAAATAAGCTGGAATTTTTTGAATTTTATGTCTCTGTTAGGCAGAATTTTAAGAGTAAGACAGTTATCCTTTTCTTTTTTTATAATAGAAAAGTGCTTGGTCTCCGCTCCCGAAGCTTTGTACTCTATATCTCCACAGGTATATTCTGTTTTTATAATCATTTATAATGCTCCTTTCTGGGGAAAGTATCAAAATTCAATATATACAAATAATTATAGGAAAAAAAGTATACTATGTAAACAAATTTGACACTAAAAAAGCATATGCGACACTAATTTTTATGAATTTACAATTTTTAAGGCGCTTTTTTTACGTCAAAATCACAAACCGAAGAGGATATATGATGTTAATTGTGCACAAAATATAAATTGCATCATTTTTATCTGAAAATTTGAATTTGTTCTGTAATTTGCAGTAGATAATTTTGAAACATGAACAAAAATGTAAAAGCTGTTAAATAATTGTCAAATTTTCCCCTAATAGAATGGGCGGCAGTCGGTTATATTTATATAAATCGTCAAAAATAAAATTAATAGGCTTCATTAATTGAAAAAGCGGACAGATTATTATATAATTGTAAACGATATTGCGGGCGTTAGCCCAACTGGATTTACAGGAGGATGTGTTTATATGAATTTAAACCTTTTTACTGCACTGGCAGCTCAGACGACACCTGATATGGGTTTTGCAGGTCTGGTAACTGTTACAGGTATGACAGTCGTTTTCCTTGTTCTTATTGCACTGGTTCTCATATTCAACGTATTCGGAAGAATTATGGCAAGGGGAACAGGTAAAGAGAAAAAAGAAAAACCGGTTAAGGCTGCTAAAGCCGCTCCTGCGGCAGCTCCTGCTGTACAGGCTCCTGCTGCTCCCGCAGCTCAGGCAAACGGCGTTGCTCCTGAAATTGTAGCAGCAATTGCAGCAGCTCTTGCTCAGTACGGTGAAAACGGCGTTATTCGCAGTGTTCGTCCTGTTATGAGACGCAGCGGAAGAAATCCGTGGGCTGTTGCCGGCATCATGGAAAATACAAGACAGTTTTAATTTGAGTTTAATTTTGAAGGGGGCGCACTGTTTTGGTAGCTGATTTTTTTCAGACAATAGTTGACATTTTACAGGGTTCAGGTTATGCAGCACTGTTCACAGGTGACGGATACCTTAACCTTATTATGATAGGAATTTCTTTCCTTCTGCTTTATCTCGGAATAAAGCGTGGATTCGAGCCTCTGCTCATGGTTCCTATCGCTTTCGGTATGCTTCTTGCAAACCTTCCTCTTGCAAACCTTGATGTTTCGTACCATTCCCTTGGCGAGTTTGCACAGCTTCTGCTGGCAGACGGTGCAAATGCTGAAAAAGCGGGACTTTTGGATATACTTTATTTCGGCGTTAAAGCCGGTATTTATCCGCCCCTTATCTTTATGGGTATAGGCGCTATGACCGACTTTGCTCCCCTTATTGCAAATCCCAAGAGCTTCCTTCTCGGCGCTGCTGCACAGGGTGGTATCTTCGTTACATTTATCGCCGCCACTCTTCTTAACTTTGATCCCGCTCAGGCAGGTTCAATTGCTATCATCGGCGGCGCTGACGGTCCTACTGCAATTTACGTAACTTCAATTCTTGCTCCTTCGCTTCTCGGTTCAATTGCCGTTGCAGCTTATTCTTACATGGCTCTCGTTCCGGTAATTCAGCCGCCTATTATGAAGCTTCTTACAACTAAGAAAGAGCGTTCAGTTGTTATGGGAACTCTTCGTCCTGTTTCCAAAACAGAGAAGATCCTCTTCCCCATACTCGTTACTGTTGTTGTAACACTTCTTCTTCCCGATGCAGGTTCACTTGTAGGTATGCTCATGTTCGGTAACCTTCTTCGTGAAAGCGGAGTTACAGAAAGACTTTCAAAGACCGCTCAAAATGAGCTTATGAATATCATTACAATCTTCCTTGGACTTTCTGTCGGCGCTACAACAAACGCTCAGAACTTCCTCACATGGGAGACAATCCGCATAATCTTCCTCGGACTTGTAGCTTTCGCATTTGCAACAGCTTGTGGTGTTCTTCTCGGAAAGGTTATGTACCTTGTAACAGGCGGAAAGATAAATCCCCTTATCGGTTCTGCCGGTGTTTCAGCCGTTCCTATGGCTGCCCGTGTTTCACAGAAGGTTGGTCAGAAAGAGAATCCTTCAAACTTCCTTCTCATGCACGCTATGGGACCCAACGTTGCCGGTGTTATCGGTTCAGCTGTTGCGGCAGGCGTACTTCTTGCTCTTTGCAAATAAGTTTAACATTAAAACCGCAGTCTTTAAGGCTGCGGTTTATTTTTTTGTGTCATCATTATCTTGTTGCTGACTGATCGGGAAAATTATGGTATAATAACAAATTAGTGTACAACTATAAAGAACTTCAATTTTATGCAAAGGAGGGAAAGAATTGGAGCAGGAAATTGTAAAGCTCAGCGGAGTTGTGGAAGACATCACTTTTCGCCGTCAGGAAAACGGCTTTACTGTCTTTGATATGGGCAGTGACGGTGAACTTATTACCGTTGTAGGTGTTATGCCGGAGCTTTCTCTGGGCGAAGAGATAAAGGTTTCCGGACACTGGGATTTTCATCCCTCTTTCGGCAGACAATTCCGTGCAGAACTGTGTGAACGCAGTATGCCTGCCACATCTTCTGCAATGCTCAAATATCTTTCCTCCGGAGTTATAAAAGGTGTCAGACATGCAACGGCCGAGAAAATAGTTTCCGCTTTTGGCGATAAGACCTTTGAAATACTCGAAAACTCTCCCGAAATGCTTGCAGAGCTGCCGGGAATAAGCCGTGACAAGGCTAAGAGTATAGGCGAAGAGTTCCGCAAGCAGTTTGCAGTTAGACAGGTTATGATATATCTTGAAAGATACGGGATGACTGCCAGCGAATGCTTGAAAGTTTTCAGTGCGCTGGGTGTATGCGCCATTGAAAAGATAAACGAAAACCCGTACATTTTGTGCCGTGAGGATATAAAGATAAGCTTTGACAGAGCCGACGACATTGCCGCACAGCTTGAAAATCCTGTTGATTCTTCTTTCCGCACCGATGCAGGTGTTTTGTATGTTCTAAAGCACAATCTTGATAACGGTCACACCTGTATTCCACGTGACAAGCTTATTGAGCCGTCGTCCATGCTTCTGGAGGCAGATCCTGACAGTGTACAGGCTGCAATCGATCGACTTGTGGCATCAAAAGAGCTTGTCTGCTGTAAACTCGGTGAAAGGGAGTTTTTGTTTCTTCCCTCAGCCTATCGAGCCGAAATGAATATTTCAAGAAGACTTGATGTGCTTTTGAAATTTCCTCCTGCGGGAAAAACTGGAGTACAGAAGGATATTACAAAAGTAGAAATTGAAAAGGGGATAACCTTTGCCGAAAAACAGCGTCTTGCAATAGCAACAGCCATTGAGAGGGGAATACTTGTGCTTACGGGAGGACCCGGTACAGGTAAAACGACTACTCTCAACGGAATACTGAGCCTTTACGAAAAGGACGGCTTGGACGTTGTATTGGCAGCTCCTACGGGAAGAGCGGCAAAGCGTATGTCTGAGGTCACGGGACGTGAGGCAAAGACTATACACAGGCTCCTTGAAGTCAAATGGGAAGAAGGAGAACGCAAGACATTTGCGAGAAATATTACAAATCCCATTGAGGCGGATGCACTTATTGTGGATGAGCTTTCAATGGTGGATATATACTTGTTTTCAGCTCTTTTGGAGGCACTGCCTTTAGGCTGCCGTCTTGTGCTGGTAGGGGATTCCGATCAGCTTCCACCTGTCGGAGCAGGCAATGTGCTCCACGATATAATAAAATCAGGACTGCTTCCTGTTGTGGAGCTTAAAGAGGTTTTCCGTCAAGCTATGGAAAGCCTGATAGTTACAAACGCCCATAAAATAGTCAAAGGTGAAATGCCGGTTTTAAACAGCGTTGACAGTGACTTTTTCTATATGGAGCGCAGAAATCCTGTTTCGGCGGCACAGACTGTTGCGCAGCTCTGCGCCGAAAGGCTGCCCAAAGCTTACGGATACCGTCCCTTTGAGGATATACAGATTTTGTGTCCTTCCAAAATGGGCGAGCTTGGCACAAATAATCTCAACCGTATGCTTCAGGAAAGACTAAATCCTCCTGAGAAATTCAAAGAAGAATTACAGACAGGTGGCAGAATCCTCCGTGAGGGGGATAAGGTCATGCAGACCAAGAATAATTACGATATTCCCTGGGAAAAGGCAGGGGAGAGTGGTATGGGCATATTTAATGGCGATATAGGCGTTATAAAAACTATCAATATTGCCGGAGGATATATAGAGATAGATTTTGATGACCGTCAGGCGGTTTATTCAGTTGAGAGCGCTTCCGAGCTGGAACTTGCCTATGCTATAACGGTACATAAAAGCCAGGGCAGCGAGTTTGAAGCGGTTATAATGCCGGTGTACGGCGCTCCGCCGAGGCTAAGTTACCGAAATCTGCTTTATACCGCAGTTACGAGAGCTAAGAAAATTATAGTTCTTGTGGGACTTTCTTCACAGATTGAGGCTATGGTCAATAACGATAAAAAGACCAAGCGCTTTTCGGCTCTTGACCACTTTCTCACAGGTGATTATGAGGTATGAAAAATATATTAGCCAATATAATTTTTACTAAAAGATGTCCTTTCTGCGGTCAGGTGATACTTCCATATAATGATTGCTGCAAAAGATGTTTTGACATATTGCCGGTCATTAAAGGCAGTGTTTGCAGTAAATGCGGTTTACCGTTTGTGGAATGCTCGTGCAAAAGAGAAACAAGGGAATACGATGGACTTTGTGCTCCCTTTTATTACCGCAACGAGGCTTTGGAAGCCATGAAGAGATTCAAGTTCCGTGGTGAGAAATCTATAAGTGAGTTTTTCGCTAAGAATATGGCTCAGAGAATAAAAGTTTGTTTTCCAGACAAAACTTTCCATATGATTGTGCCTGTTCCTCTTTATAAAAAGAAGCTGAGAGAAAGAGGATACAATCAAAGCATGATTCTTGCAAAGGATATAGGAAAAACATTGAAAATACCTGTCTGTGATGTGATTTCGAAAGACTTTGACACTCAGGATCAGCATTTTACCCATGCTTCAAAGCGAGAGGGAAATGTGGCAGGGGTTTTCAGCATTATTGACCCTGAACTTGTAAGGGGCAAAACAATTTTGCTTTGTGATGATATAAAGACAACAGGTCATACACTTAATGAATGTACAAAGATGCTTAAACTCTGGGGTGCAGAAAAAGTTTACTGTGTATGCGCCTGTATTACACCCCGTAGTATTGACAAAGACAACCAGTTAAAGTAACATATCAATTTAGGGTAATATGGCATAGAAAGAGGTGACTCGATGGTAGGCAAAGGAATAGGTATTGACCTTGGTACAACTACTGTTATTATTTATGTTTCCGGCAAAGGTATTGTACTTTCAGAGCCGTCGGTAGTTGCAAAGAGCGGCGATGACGGAAGAATAATATCAATCGGTAGTGAAGCCGGTAAAATGGTAGGTAAAAATCCACGCTCCGTAAGGGTCATTAAGCCTATGTCGGACGGAGTAGTATCTGATTTTGAAGTTACTGAGCAGATGCTCGGATATTTCCTGCAAAAGGTTTGCGGAAATTCAATTTTTAAGCCCCATGTAATTGTATGTATGCCCAGTACCGTAACCAATCTTGAAAAGAGAACAATCCTAGATGTTGTTACTAAATCGGGAGCGGGCAGCGCCTGTCTTATTGAAGAGCCTTTGGCAGCGGCAGTGGGTGCAGGGCTTGATGTATCACATCCCTTTGGAACAATGGTGGTTGATATAGGCGGCGGAACAACTGATATTGCCGTTATAACAATGGGCAGTATTGCTGTTTCCAGTTCCATTAAGGTGGCGGGAAATAAATTTGACCGTGCCATAATGAGGTATGTAAGAAATAAAAAAGGCATTCTGATTGGTGAACAGACTGCCGAACTGATAAAAAAGACTGTAGGCTGTGCCGTTCCACGAGAGGTTGAAATAGCCATGACGGCAAAGGGCAAGAATTATCTTACAGGAATGCCTCAGAGCTTTGAAATTTCGTCTGGAGAAGCATTCAGAGCATTGCGTTATCCCGTTCAGAAAATATATGAAGCTGTGCGTTCTGTCTTTGAGATGACTCCTCCTGAGCTTGCAGCAGATATAAGCAGTCAGGGAATTATACTTACCGGCGGAGGAGCGATGCTTTACGGTATGGCTGATATAATGCGCAGAAAAACCGGTATTAATGCAGTGGTTGCTGACGATCCCATAAACTGTGTGGCAAAGGGTATGGGAGAGGCACTGATAAATTCATCAATTCTTACTGATAACGGTTATGACTACAAAATAAGGGAAGAAGTAGTCGGAATACAGCATGAAGATATTTAATTTAGTTAACAAGAAAATTTCGAAATATTGCTGCAAATGATTTAAAATTAACAATTTATTCTTTACTTTAACTAAGATATATGATATAAATGTATTGAAGCTTATAGAGAGGTGGTTTAAATGACAATTAGAGACAATCTGAAGAAGGGTGCAGCAGAAATGGTGATTCTGCATATGCTCCAAAAGCAAGAAATGTACGGTTACCAGATAGCCCATGAGCTTGGTGAACTCAGCGGCGGTGACTTTACCCTTCAGGAAGGTTCAATGTATCCTACACTTTACCGTTTGATTGAAGGCAACTATGTAGTTGACAGAAATGAAATTGTCAACAAACGCCTTCGTAAGTATTATTCAATTACAGATGAGGGCCGTGAGCATCTTAAAGTTCTCGTGTCCGAGTTCAGAGCTGTAACTGCAGGAATTGAACGTATACTGGCTGACTAAGTGAAAATTAAAAGCTCGGTTTTAATCCGAGCTTTTTTTCTTGTATAACGAAAACCACGCGATAGTCGCGTGGTTCAAAAGAGCTTAAGCGATGAACAAGAAATAAAAACTCCTAATGTGTTAGAATGAAAACGTGACCTGCCAGTTACGCAAAAATAAATACATTAGGAGGACATTAAAATGCAAGAGCAAAATAATGTTGTAAAAAGTTTAGCACATACAAAATGGAATTGCAAATACCACATAGTGTTTGCGCCTAAATATCGAAGGAAAGTATTTTATCAAGAGAAAAGGGAAGCAATAAGAGATATCATAAGGACATTATGTGAATGGAAAGGAGTAGAAATTATAGAAGGAGAAATATGCCCCGATCATATCTATTTGTTAGTAAGTATACCACCAAAGATGAGTGTATCAGGTTTTATGGGGTATCTAAAAGGAAAAAGCAGTTTGATGATATTTCAAAGATATGGAAACATGAAGTTTGCATATAGGAACCGAGAATTTTGGTGCAAAGGATACTATGTAGATACGGTAGGGAAAGATACCGCGGCAATAAAATCATACATATCAAATCAATTGAAAAGGGATAGAGAAAGTGATCAGCTAAGCTTCTTTGACCCAAGAGACCCGTTTACGGGTAGCAAGTAATCCCATGCGTGGCTGGCAGGCCAAGAAAAGACGCACTTGTGCGTTGCCTGTAGTATTAGGGCTATGCCCGAAAAAGAAAAACCACCCGCTATGCGGGTGGATATTTATT
>UQGM01000067.1 GCA_900540535.1 uncultured Oscillospiraceae bacterium
ATATGCGCAGGCGGCTGGAAACGAAGCTAATTATCTCTATCCTGAAATTCGACCTGAGCTGATTCAGGGTCAGGCGCTGTGTGTTTCCCCTTTCCATGCGGTGCCTTGTTTAGCTCCTTGACAAAGAAAGCCCGGTGGGAGAACTCCGGGCAGCATAAGGCAGACGGATACGATCTGTCTGTGTGGAGCTGGTCGGCCGGTGCGCCATGACCCTGTTGCAAGTCCGCAGGACGGGACCTCTACCAAACAGGTGAGCGACAAAACCAGGCCGCAAAACAGGTGTGGCAGCCTGCGGGCGAGGATGCACAGACAGGATAATGAGACTCCCGCGTTGAACGCCCTCAAAGCATTGCGCGGCGCACCCATCAGTATGGGCCGGGGTGAGATTCCCGTGGAGCTGCGGCCAGCAGCCATCCGTTTTTTGCCTCTTTTATTTTCAGATAAATCTTCTGCTTTTCTGTTTACGGATAATTCGTAAACTTTCTATTAGCAGCAGACAAACCCGAAACGGCGCGGTACAATGAGGGTGGAAGTTATGAATGAACACCCTTTTGCGTGCCGTTTCTGACTGGAAAGGAGGCTGCTGTGTCAGAAATTCAGAACGGTACGGAGAAAAGACCTTTGGAGTGCCGCACCTATACGGTCAACGAGGTTGCCCGTATATTAGGCGTCAGCCGGACACAGGCATACCGCCTTGTGCAGGAGGGCCTTTTCAAAAGCGTACGAATTGGTAACGCCATACGAATTCCCAAACGGTCGTTTGACAAGTGGTTGGAGCCGCTTGATCTGTGACATCAGAAAGGAAGGTTCGTTATGGCATCCATCATCAAAAGAAAGAAAAACTATTCTATTGTTTATACTTATGTGGACGAGAACGGCGAAACCAAGCAGAAATGGGAAACCCGCACTTCCTACCAGGAGGCATTGAAGCGCAAGGCGGAGATAGAGAGTCAGAAAAGCTCCAACTCCTTCCTTCCACCCACGAATCAGAATATTGCAGAGTTCCTGTCCGACTTCGTTTCTCTCTACGGCGAAAAGCGGTGGGGTGTGTCGATGTATGACAGCCAAAACTCGCTGATTGCCAACTACATCAACCCCATCATCGTGGATATGAAGGTGCAGGACATCACCACGCGGGTGGTGGATAAATACATCCAGACCTTGCAGAAAACCCCTGCGGTGAACACCAGGACACACCACGCCAAAACGGAGTTCGTGACCAACGCTACCATCGAAAAGATCATCAAACTTCTCCGCTGTGCCTTCAAGCAGGCGGTTCGTTGGGAACTGGTTGCCAAGAATCCCTTTGACAATGTGGTGCTGCCCAAAGTGGAATACAAGAAGCGGGACATCTGGACCGCCGATATGATCCGCACCGCCCTGGACCAGTGTACGGACAGCAAGCTCTATGTGGCAATGAACCTGGCCTTTGCCTGTTCGCTGCGCATGGGTGAGATTCTGGGGCTGACCTGGAGCAATGTTCACATCTCCGATGAAGAAATTGCTGATGACAACGCCTATGTTTACATCGACAAGGAGCTGGCGCGGGCCTCTAAGCGGGCCATTGAGATGCTGGGGCAAAAGGACATCTACCATGTGTTCACGCCGCTGTTTCCCAATACCAGCACCAGGATCATCTTGAAGAAGCCCAAGACCGATTCCAGCATCCGCAAGGTGTGGCTGCCCAAGACACTGGCTTACATCCTGCGGGAATGGAAGTCCGCGCAAGACGAGCTTCGGGCGCTACTCCGTGACGAGTATCAGGACTACGATCTGGTGGTGGCGCTGGCCAATGGCCGCCCCTGTGAGGACCGTATCATCCTGAAGTCGTTTGAGAAGCTGCGGGAGAAAGCAGGGTTGCCCAAAGTGGTCTTTCACTCTCTCCGTCATTCCAGCACCACCTATAAGTTAAAGCTGAACCACGGCGACCTGAAGGCCACCCAGGGTGATACGGGCCACGCCCAGATCGACATGATCACCAGCGTGTATGCCCACATTCTGGACGAGGACCGCAAGATTAACGCCCAGAAGTTTGAGAGCGCCTTCTATGCCAATCCTGACTTGCGTTCGGTTCGTCCCCCGGAGGAACCAAAGGAACCGGCGCCCGCCACATTGGATTTGGAGGCCCTGGTGGAACAGCTTCGCAAGTCGCCGGAATTGGCCAACACCCTGGCTGCATTGCTGGCGTCGGCCCCATCCGAAAAATAGGGCGGGAAAATCGTATTAGCAAATCGGCGTTTTTTATTAGCAAGGCCGAAAAAATAGTTCGAAGCCAATTAGCAGGCATACAGCGGAAAATGTATAAAATCGTTCCGACGGAGCGGCAAGAATGCTCCAAGAGAATGACAACAAAAAGCCGCTGTAAACCATCAAAAAACGGCTTACAGCGGTCATTTTTGGCACCCCCGGCTGGGTTCGAACCAGTGGCCTGTCGCTTAGGAGGCGACCGCTCTATCCAACTGAGCTACGGGGGCTTATACAAAAAATATTCAATTTTCGGGTCCAGCCGGATTCGAACGAACTGCCGCTTAGGAGGCGACCGCTCTATCCAACTGAGCTACGGGGGCTTATACAGAAAATATTCAATTTTGCAGGGCTCCAGGATTCGAACAATTCGATTTTTAGGAGGCGACCGCTCTATCCTGCTGAGCTACAGAGACTTATATGAAATTGAATTGGTAACGATCACTTTTGGCTTCGAGTTGATTGGTTGAGCACAACCTTAGGAGGCGAGTGCTCTATCCAGCTGAGCTATATGGACGTGTCTAATATATGATTATAGCCCGACCAAAGTCGAACTGCAATCCCTTATTCAATTTTATCCAGTTGAGCGTTATAACATGACCTTAGGAGGGGTTCATTATATCCATTTAACTAAGGGGGCGTAACTTTTAAACTCAAGTGATGGTTTAATCCAATTTTAAATTATAGCTCAGTATGGATAGCTTAATAATTTTACATCATAGCCCTTGTTTTGTCAATGAAAACGGTTATAATTATTGACTTTGCAAATGAGCGGTCAGGTAGTATAATATGTGTATACTGAATTAAACTTTCTTATGGGGAGGGGCATTTTTATGGCAAACGCTTCAAGAAAGAGAAAGAATAATGACAGAAAAGTTGTTGCAGTAATTGCCGCAGCTGTATTTGTTATTTGTCTTATAGCAAGTATAATGTTTATACTTGGCAGAACACCTGATGATAACAATATAAACACGGTTACAGGGGATGCACCGTCAGATCAGAGTGAGGGCAATGGCATTTATAATCCGCTCACCGGTGAAGAGGGATTTTCTTCTGCTGCGGTAGGCAAAAGACCTGTGGCAATTATGATAAATAACGCACCCAGCGCAAGACCTCAGTGGGGACTGTGTACTCCCGATATAGTTGTGGAGGGCCTTGTAGAGGGCAGTGCAACAAGAATGATGTGGATTTATGCCGATGCTGAAGATATACCGGAAAAAGTAGGTTCTTTAAGAAGTGCACGTCACGACTTTTTGGAAGTTGCACAGGGCTTTGATGCTATTTTTGTACATTGGGGCGGAAGCAATTTGGCATATGATGCTTTGTCAAGCAGCGGATACGATCATCTTGACGGTATATATCTTGGAAATGCCTATGCACACAGAGATAATACCAGAAATGTTGCAATTGAACATAGGGGATATATGGTCGGTTCCGAGATAAGAGAGCTTATTGAAAAGAAGGAATTCAGAACTGATATAAAATCAATGGCTGAAAGTCCCTTTGAGTTTTCAAAGAACGGTGACAGAACCCTTAGCGGAGGCGATTGCCTTCAGGTAACGGCATCTTTTTCAAGCTATTATATACATACCTTTAAGTATGATTCAAAAACAGGTCTTTACACTAATTACATGGGAGAAACACCCATGACTCAGGACGGCGGAGAAGAAATGACAGTCAAGAACGTCATTATACTTTATACACCCGTTGTATCCGTAGGCGACAGTGACGGTCATGTTGATATGGATCTTACCTCAGGCAGCGGAATTTATGTAAGTGGCGGAAAGTATGAAACCATACGCTGGGAAAAGGGCAGCGATGAATATGCGCCCCTTAAGCTTTATTCAGAGGACGGCAAAGAGCTTGTACTTAATACAGGAAAGAGCTGGATAGGCCTTATTCCAAAATCCAGAGAAAACAGAACTGTTATTGCCGCCAATGCTTCGGATTTTGTATGATTTTAAAATTAGGATATAGAGCTGAAAGCCGCACAAAAGTGCGGCTTTTCATTTATCTTTAAAGCCTGTTAAGTGTCAGTTGCATAAGCTTATGGCCAAAAGTTTAAGCTAAATTACCATTGAAATGGAAACTTCCGTTATAGTATACTTATTTTAATAGTTAAAAAAGTAACGAAGAGCCTCAGGGCGGAAAAGAGACGGTTAAAATGGAGATAACAATATGCATAGGTTCCTCCTGTCATCTGAGAGGTTCTCGTGAGATTATAGGTAAGCTCGAGAAACTTGTCAGTGAAAATTCCCTTCAGGATAAAGTGGAGCTCAAAGGCTCTTTCTGTATGGGTCAGTGCCAGAAAGGCGTATGTGTTACCGTAGACGGAGAGCTTTACTCCCTTGCACCTGATGATACGGAAGAATTTTTTAACAGTCATGTACTGGGGGCGATTAAGGGATGAACATAATAGGTCTTAAAAAGGCGAACTGCAAAAACTGCTATAAATGCATTAAAGTATGTCCTGTTAAATCAATCAGGATTTCCGATGAGCAGGCGCATATTATTTCCGATGAGTGTATTCTCTGCGGAACCTGTCTTCATGCCTGTCCGCAAAATGCCAAAACTCTTTCCTCTGACCTTGAAAAGGTAAAGGAATTTATCCGCCACGGCGAAGATGTATATGTATCTCTCGCTCCGTCTTATTACACTATGTTTGACCTTGACGACCCGCAGCGCATTGTGGGCGCATTGAAAAAGCTCGGAGTCAAAGGCGTTGCCCAGACTACTGACGGAGCCGCCTATGTAACCGCCGAATATCACCGTCTTGCAAAAGATGGCAAAATGGAAAATATAATTACCACCTGCTGTCCTACAATTAATGCCCTTGCGGAAAAATATTATCCCGGTGTTGTAAAATATCTGGCACCTGTTGTAAGTCCCATGATAGCTCACGGAAGACTTCTTAAAAAAGCTTTCGGTGATAGATGCAAAGTGGTTTTTGTGGGACCCTGCATAGCTAAAAAGGCGGAGTCAGAGGATTTAAGGCACTGCAAAGAAATCGACGCCGTACTTAATTTTATGGATCTTGACCTTTGGGCTTCTCAGGAGGATATAAAAATCTCCGAGTGCGAGCCGGAGCCGTTTATACAGGATAACTCTGAAATCAACCGTCTTTATCCCATACCCGGCGGAATCATAAAGAGCATCAAAAAGATAGAAAGCAATATCCCTTACAGCATGATAGGCGTTGATAATATCGACGCCTGCAAGGAGCTTTTTGAAGCCATGATTGCAGGGGAACTCAAAGGCTGCTTTGCGGAAGTCAATGCCTGTGAGGGCGGATGCATAAACGGTCCTGTGGCAAGTGAAACACGCCGCAGCAAGTTCCTTGGCAGAGTTGAGCTTTCAAAACACGTTGCAAGAACAGGAGACAGTTTCCCTGTACTCGATTCACCCCTTGAAATTTCAAAAACCTTTGCCGGTGAAGAGGATAAAAAGCTCATGCCTACGGAAAGGGAGATAAGTGAGATACTCAGAAAAATCGGCAAAGAAACTCCCGAACAGGAGCTTAACTGCGGTTCCTGCGGTTATCCCTCATGTCGTGAAAAGGCGATTGCTGTTTTCCAGGGAAAAGCGGATATAAATATGTGTCTGCCCTTTATGCGCCAGCGTGCGGAGTCTCTTTCAAACTATGTCCTTGCTGAAACTCCCAATATAACGGTTATAGTTGATGAAGAGCTTAATATCATCGAATTTAACAGGGCAGCTGAAAAGCTTTTCGGAATCACACGTATGCAGGCTCTGCAAAAGGGAATTTATGAGCTTATAGACCCGGCGGATTTCCTTTATGTACTTGATACTGGAGAAAATATAATAGATAAAAAGTCGGAGCTTACGGAGTACGGAGCAACAGTTCTCCAAAGCATTATAAAGACCGACGACGGAAACTATATAATGGGCATATTCAAGGATATAACCGAAGAAGAGGAGCGGAAAAAGGCAAGCTATCAGATGAAGATGAGTTCTGTTGAAATGGCTCAGAAGGTTATCGAAAAGCAGATGACCGTCGCTCAGGAGATAGCAAGTCTTTTAGGTGAAACTACCGCTGAAACAAAGGTTACCTTGACTAAACTTAAAGATATGATTGAAAACGGCGGTGACGCCAAATGAGCAGATTTCATATAGAAACCGCCTATAAAAGCCTTTTCAAAAAAGGTGAAGAGCTGTGCGGCGATAAGGTTTCCATAGTCCGCACACCGAACTCTACAATAGCCGTTCTTGCCGATGGACTGGGCAGCGGCGTTAAGGCAAATATCCTTGCAACTCTTACCAGTACAATAATTTCAACTATGCTCAAAGAGGGCGCAACAGTTGCCGATGCAGTGGCTACCGTTGCCAATACTCTGCCGGTTTGCAGTGTGAGAAAGCTTGCCTATTCAACTTTCAGCGTCCTTGAAATTTCAGATACAGGTGAAGGGTATCTTGCGGAGTTTGATAATCCCTTCTGCTTTTATATGCGTGATGGGGAGCTCTGCCAGTTTAAGTGCGAATATAACGAGTATTCCGGCAGAGGAGTATATGAAACAAGGTTTCAGGCTCAGGCAGGAGATATACTTACCCTTGTCAGTGACGGAGTAATATATGCGGGAGTCGGAGAGTCCCTTAATTTCGGCTGGACATGGGAGCATGTGGCGGCGTGGCTTAAAAATGCAGTTGCCCTCGATATGTCTGTGCCGAGACTTACTGCGGCTCTTTCTGATACTGTAAACGACCTTTATCACGGCAGACCTGGAGACGATTCCACGGTTTTGGTGGTGGGAGTTGTAAATGAAAAGGTAGTAAATATGTTTGCAGGTCCGCCGAAAAATAAAGAGGATGACGAAAAAATGGTAGCGGACTATATGTCCAGTGAGGGAAAGCACACTATCTGCGGCGGAACCAGCGCCAATATAGTTTCGAGGGTTATAGGAAAGCCCATTAAGACATCCCTTAAATATACCGATCCCCGTGTTCCTCCCATAGGCTTCATCGACGGCATCGACCTTTGCACTGAGGGCGTGCTTACTTTAAGCAGAACTCTTGAGATTTTAAGGCAGTATAAGGAGAGCGGATCCGATTCGGAATTTTTCAACACTCTCGATGAAGAAAACGGAGCGGCGATGATGGCAAAACTCCTCCTTGAAGACTGCACAAGGCTTAAGCTTTTTATTGGCACTGCCATAAATCCGGCTCATCAGAATCCGGATTTGCCTCAGGATCTAAGTATAAAGCTCAAGCAGATAGAAAAACTTAAAAGTCTTCTTGAAAGTTTTGGTAAAAGAGTGGAAACCAAATATTATTGATTGAAAATAAAAACTAAATGATTTAAAATAAAGGCTGTATATAATTGAGAGGAGAATTTTATGGAGAGATTATTTGACACCTATGTGCAAAAGCTTAAATACAAGGTGCTCAAAGAGGTTGCTTCTCTTGAATTTGACGGCACCCTCGAAGAGAATATAGTAAACATACCAAAGACAATTATGCCTGGACCAAAGCCCTCACTGCGCTGCTGTATTTATAAAGAGCGTGCTATTATCGGCGAGCGTGTAAGGCTTGCAATGGGCGGAGATAAGTCAAATCCCAACGTTGTTGAAATTCTCGATATAGCATGTGATGAATGTCCCGTTGACGGAATCCAGGTTACTGCTTCCTGCCGTGGATGTATCGCTCACCGCTGTGTTGACGTTTGTCCCAGAGGTGCTATCAGCATTGTAAATCACCGTTCACATATTGATCAGAGCAAGTGTATTGAGTGCGGAAGATGTATTGAGGCTTGTCCCTATAATGCCATTACAAAATCTGTCCGTCCCTGCATGAACGCATGTAAGGTAAATGCCATTTCAATGGACGAGGATAAAAAAGCTGTCATCGATAACGAAAAGTGCATTTCCTGCGGAGCCTGTGTTTATAAGTGCCCCTTCGGAGCTATTGCCGATAAATCCTCTATTCTTGAGGTTATTCGCACAATAAAGGCTTCTGAGAATAATGAAAAATATAAGGTATACGCAGTTGTTGCCCCGTCAATCGTAAGCCAGTTTGTCTATGCAAAGGTGGAGCAGGTTGTAGAGGGACTTAAATGTCTCGGCTTCCACAGCGTAGTTGAAGCAGCTCTCGGCGCAGATATGGTAGCTTATAAAGAGGCAAGTGAGCTTTATGAAAAGGGATTCCTTACAAGCTCATGCTGTCCCGCTTTTGTAAGTTATATTCACAAGTTCTTCCCCACAATGGTAAAGCATATTTCACATAACCTTTCACCTATGGCTCAGATAGCAAGCTATCTTAAGAGAATCGAGCCTGACTGCAAGGTGGTATTTGTAGGTCCCTGTATTGCTAAAAAGGCTGAGATAAAGCTTGATACAGTTAAGCCTTATGTTGACTATGTTTTGACTTTTGAAGAGCTTCAGGCTTTGTTTGATGCAAAGAATATAGAGATTTCTTCACTTGAAGGCGAATGCCTTGATAACGCTTCCTATTTCGGAAGAGTATTTGCAAGAAGCGGCGGACTTGCCGTTGCCGTTGAACAGGCTCTTAAAGAGCAGGGACTTTTTGATCTTGACTTTAAGTACAAGCCCATTTCCTGCAACGGTATTACAGAGTGCAGAACAGCGCTTCTTAAAGCTTCCAAGAATGTACTTCAGGAAAACTTTATTGAGGGTATGGCATGCGAAAACGGATGCATCGGCGGTGCAGCTTGCCTTACTCACGGTCCGAAGAATAAGCTTGAGGTTGACAATTACGGAAAGCTTGCTCTTGAAAAGACCATGCAAAGTGCAATAAGCGTTCTTGATTTTACTTAATAAATGCATAATTAAACGGAAAGCGGGTGCATATTTTGGTAACGGTTCAGGTTTGTATAGGCAGCGCCTGTCATCTCGGCGGCTCCCACGACATTATAACCGGATTGCAGAACATTATCACCGAAAAAAATCTTGAAGAAAAGGTGGAGCTTAAAGCAGTGTTCTGTATGGGTCAGTGCGAAGGTGCAGTTTGCACAAGAGTCAACGGCAAAAAGATA
>UQGM01000068.1 GCA_900540535.1 uncultured Oscillospiraceae bacterium
AGGGATTTATGTTGTTTTCGCAGAAAAATCAAGAAAACATGAGTAACTTAATAGAACCGAACTATTATTACAAATAATTATTATTTGTGGCAGAAGAATTGGGAAAACGTCGTTTTTAAGAGACTTTCTGTACTAGAATTTTTGGAAAAGTATTTAAAAATGACTTCGATAAGCCTGTTATCAATTCATTTTCACAATGTTATCGTGGCCTTTTTATCCACTACATCCTAAGCACAAAAAGAGAAGGAGCCTGGTTCCTTCTCTTTTTTCTCTGTTTACTTGACCAGGGGAGGCACATATTATTTGTTATGGTTAGGATTTTTTAATATTCCGTGCCTTCTCTGCCTTTTCAACTGATTCTTCTGTATATGTTGATTGTGATGCTGGTTCTTTAATCGTCAAAGATACGAATTATAGGAAGATTGAGTAATATGGTTCGCATCAGGTGGATATGCTAAAAGGGCCTCTGCTTTTTTTGATTTTTCTTGTTTTTTACGGGTGGCAAGTCTAATAAAAAATCTGCTGAAACCTGATAAAAGGTGGCGAACAACATAAGTTTATCAAGAGATGGTTCCGTTCTTCCTAATTTATAGTAAGCATAAGTAGAACGATCGATGCCCATTGCTTTCGCTATGTCTTCCTGCGTTAGAAGATAGATGTTCCTTAAATTCCACAGCTTTTCAGATAACAATTTGCTTTCTCTCTAATATCTAATCGGGATAAATATTTCTAATAAAGATAAATTGATTATAATTCTGTTGCTAACCCAGGTCAATAAAAAGCTTAATAAATCATTTATAAAGATAATTATCTGTTATATATCTTGAAAAAATCGTAAAAACAGATATACTAATTGTATTAGAAGTAAACAAAGTGAGGTGCGCTGTGGACACCAAAAATGTAAAGCAGTCCGTTGGGAAGAAAATAAAGTTCTTTAGAGAAAAATGTGGGTTTACTCAGGAAGAATTATCTGAAAGAGTAGGACTATCGCAAAACTATCTCTCATCCATAGAAAGAGGATTAAGTTTTCCAAGTCCAGGGAAATTGGTTTTAATTATTGATGAACTCGATATTTCGGCGGATCAATTATTTGAAGATGTAATTAAAAATTCCGTTCAAATGAAAAGTTCCTTATTATCAGAAAAGATTCAACATTTACCCATTGATGGACAAAAGTTTATTTTATCGGTGTTAGCTGTTCTGATCCAAGAAATAGAAAAAAGATTTTGAATGCATGGAGAAACTAATTATGGCTATGAAGAACCAAATGCAAGAAAAACCTATTGATTTAATGGAAGGCTTTGTTGACGGAAAACTTGTTTCCGTAGCGAAGGGGTATCGCTCATCGAAGTATAGAAGGTTGATAAAGAGCCGCCACTAGGTACTATTGTATATAGGAGGCTTTCCCCGGAAGAATATAAAGAAGCCGAAAAGTTTCTTAAAAACAGTACTCAATGAAGGCTAAAGCAGAGGTTATGCACTCTGCTTTTTTTCTTTACTTGGAAGTGATTCCAGGTAAAGAAAAAAGGGGCCGTTCGACACCCCGGTGGTATATCCAAGTTTTACAGAAGGTAAAGCTGCCTGTCACAGGTTTCAGTTATGCTCTGCTATTATTTGTGGATAATAGCTCCTATGCCAGTTGATACAAGGTCTGTCAAGGGGCCTTTCTGCAGAAGTTACGGATTATTCCGTAAAATATGTGAGTAAAACCGTTTAGGGCAGTTCTATTAAGCAAGAACTGCCCTAACTATGTTTTTGCTTTTTCTTGGTACATAAATATAACAAATTTACCTCATGGCATCCTTCATTGATTTTATATATTCGCCTATATGATTCGGCGCCTCTTTGCCGTATTTTTCAAGCAGCTTTATAATAGCCGAACCGACGATTGCACCGTCAGCAATATCCGCCATTTTCTTTGCCTGCTCCGGTGTGGAAATACCAAACCCAATCGCACAAGGTATACCGGTATTTTCTCTTACCACTTTCACAATAGAAGTAAGGTCTGTCTTGATTTCGCTTCTCGTACCCGTAACGCCGAGACTGGAAACGATATATAAGAAACCTTCTGCTTCTTTTGCAATCATGGCAATGCGGTTTTCAGACGTCGGTGCAATCAATGACACTAAATCAACGCCATACTTGTGGCAAAGCGGCAAAAATTCTTCTTTTTCCTCAAACGGCAAATCTGGCAGAATGAGGCCATCAATTTCAATATTCTTACAGGTGGATATAAATTTTTCTGCGCCATAGGAGAACACCACATTGGAATAAGTCATGAAAACCATCGGCACTTTTACATCATAGCGAAGTTTTTTGACAAATGCGAATATTTTATCTGTTGTAACGCCTCCGCTCAGCGCCCTAATGTTTGCTTCCTGAATAACAGGTCCTTCGGCGGTTGGATCGGAGAACGGGATGCCAAGCTCAATGAGATCCGCACCGTTTTCTACAGCGGCACGGATAGCGGCGGCTGTCGTTTCCAGATCAGGGTCACCGCAAGTGATAAAGGCGATAAACGCCTTGCCGTTTTCAAATGCTTTTTTGATGTTACTCATGAAGATCCTCCCCTCTGTAACGGGCAATGGCTGCACAGTCCTTGTCGCCTCTGCCGGATATGGTAATTACGATGATTTGGCCTTTATCCATTGCCGGCGCGAGCTTCATTGCGTGAGCAACAGCGTGAGCCGATTCGATGGCGGGAATAATGCCTTCGGTCTTAGCCAGATATTCAAATGCGTTTACCGCTTCATCATCGGTTACAGGCACATATTCCGCTCTGCCAATATCATGCAGGTGAGCGTGCTCGGGGCCGACGCCGGGGTAGTCCAGCCCAGCTGAGATAGAATAAACGGGAGCGATCTGACCGTATTCATCCTGACAGAAATATGACTTCATACCATGGAAGATTCCTACTCTACCAGTGGCAATGGTTGCCGCCGTTTCAAAGGTATCAATACCTCTGCCTGCCGCTTCGCAGCCGATCAGGCGAACGCCCTTATCGCCTATGAAATGATAAAAGCTGCCAATGGCATTGGAGCCGCCGCCGACACAAGCGATGACCGCATCGGGCAGTCTGCCTTCTTTCTCTTGGATCTGCTCCTTGATTTCTTTAGAAATAACCGCTTGAAAATCACGAACGATAGTGGGGAATGGATGCGGCCCCATAACAGAACCAAGACAGTAGTGCGTATCGCTGATCCGGGAAGTCCACTCACGCATCGCTTCGGATACAGCGTCCTTTAAGGTGGCTGTGCCTGTCCTCACAGGAATGACCTCAGCGCCAAGCAAACGCATACGGTACACATTAAGCGCCTGACGGACAGTATCTTCCTCGCCCATAAAGACCACGCATTCCATTCCCATCAGTGCGGCGGCGGTTGCCGTGGCCACACCATGCTGACCGGCTCCGGTTTCAGCAATCAGACGCGTTTTGCCCATCTTCTTTGCGAGAAGCGCCTGGCCGAGAACATTATTGATCTTATGTGCCCCGGTGTGGTTTAGATCCTCACGTTTGAGGTAAATTTTTGCACCCCCGAGGTCTTTTGTCATTTTCGCAGCGAAATACAGCCTTGAAGGCCTGCCTGCGTATTCGTTGAAAAGTTCGGTAAGCTCTCTATTAAATTCGGGATCGTTTTTGTAATGGTTATACGCTTCTTCCAGTTCAATGACGGCGTTCATCAGCGTTTCGGGAATATACTGACCGCCGTGAATACCGAAGCGCCCGTTTGGGTTTGTCATAATCCAGCTTCCTTTCTGACAGCGGCAATGAATGCCGCCATTTTTGTTTTATCTTTTACTCCATCGGTTTCAATTCCTGAGCTGACATCCACCGCAAATGGATAGAGTGCTTTAACTGCACTCGCCGCATTGCGGGCATCAAGCCCTCCAGCGAGAAAATACGGTCTTCTGATGCTTTTCACGAACCCCCAATCGAATACTTCCCCCGTACCTGCACCGGAATCAAGAAGGATATAATCCGCCGTACTTTGTTCCGCGATTTTTATATCCTTTACAGTTTTAATGCGAAAAGCCTTGATGATTTTCTTATCCGTAAGCAGCCGCAACTGTGCAATATAATCTTCATCCTCGTCACCGTGAAGCTGTGCAATGTCGATAATGTCATCCTGCAGCAGCTTCGCAATATTTTGCGGATCTTCATTTACAAACACACCGACTGCCTGTATCTCGGACGAAAGCCGGCTTTTCAGCTCTGCCGCTTTTTCGTATGTTACATAACGCCTGCTTTTCGGTGCAAACACGAATCCAATGTAGTCCGGCTTCAATTCGTTTGCATTCTCTATATCACAAGTTCGGGAAAGTCCGCAAAATTTAATCTTCGTCATATTGTACCCCGCAGTTCATCAAGCTTGGCTTTTTTGTCGGGTGCCCGCATAAGGACTTCGCCAATCAAAACAGCATCCACACCGATTTCACGGAGCTTTGATATATCTTCCGCACTGCTTACCCCACTTTCGGAAACAAACAGCATATCACGGGGGATTAGTTCTCTGAGCCTGCGGCTATTGTCCGTATCCACGGAAAAGTCTTTCAGGTTCCGGTTATTGACGCCGACGATGCGTGCTCCTGCATGAAGTGCGGTTTGTACTTCGTTTTCATCATGCGCTTCAACCAATGCGGATAATCCGAGTTCATCACAAATGCTGATATATGATTTGATTTGTTCCTCACTTAAAATAGAACAGATCAGCAGCACCGCCGATGCACCAAGGACCTTTGCCTCGTAGATCATATATTCATCTACTGTGAAGTCCTTCCGCAGACAGGGGATGGATACAGCGGAGGTAATTTCACGGAGGTATTCGTCACTGCCTAAAAACCATTTCGGTTCTGTCAGCACGGAAATACAGTCCGCTCCCGCCGCTTCGTACTCCTTTGCAATTCGCAGATATGGAAAATCGGGAGCGATGAGTCCTTTTGAGGGAGACGCCTTTTTGCACTCACAGATAAAGGAAACCCCCGGCTTTCTCAGTGCGTTTTCAAAAGCAAAGGAGCCTTTTGGGCGGGATAAGGCTTGCCGCCTGATTTCTTCGGGCGGTATTTTCTTTTTCGCCTCAGCCGCACGTTCCCTGGCGTGTTCGGCAAGCTGATCGAGAATGGTCATGCTGTCACCTCCGCCGAATCGGGACGGTTGCTGACTTCGATCAGTTTGTGCAATGTCCCAAGCGCCTTACCGGAATCAATCATCTCTGCGGCAAGTACGATTCCTTCTTTCAGGCTGTCAGCCTTACCGCCTATATAGAGTGCGGCACCAGCATTCATAAGAACAGCATTTCTCTTATGACCCTTTTCACCGTTTAAGATTGCAAGCGTAATTTTAGCATTTTCTTTGGGTGTGCCGCCCTTTAAATCCTCTTTGGTGCAGCATTCAAAACCGAAGTCTTCTGGAGTGATAACGGAGGATTTGAACCAACCGTCTTTAATTTCGCAGATCGTAGTCGGTGCGCTCATGGAAATCTCATCCAGCTTATCCTGGCCGTACACCACCATGCCCCGCTTGATTCCGAGGCTGATCAGAACCTGTGCCAGCGGTTCAACCAGATAATCGTCATACACGCCGAGAAGCTGCATAGAAGGTGTACCTGGATTTGTCAGCGGACCAAGAATGTTGAACACGGTGCGAAAACCAAGTTCCTTGCGGATAGCGCCCACATACTTCATAGATGTATGATACTTCTGTGCGAAGAAAAAGCACATACCAGCATCATTCAAAAGCTCGATACATTTTGCGGGGCTTTGCTGAATGTTTACGCCAAGAGCTTCCAGACAATCTGCCGTTCCGCACTGGGAGGATGCGGCTCTGTTGCCATGCTTTGCGACTTTCATACCGCCTGCGGCTGCAACGAGCGCAGAGGTCGTGGAAATATTGAAGCTGTGCGCATTATCGCCTCCAGTTCCAACGATTTCAAAGAGCTCCATCCCGGTTTCCACCTTGGTAGCATGTGCTCGCATCGCCGCCGCACAACCTGCGATTTCATCTGTTGTTTCCGCTCTGGCGCTTTTGGTAGACAGAGCCGCAAGGAATGCGGCATTCTGTGTCGGGGTGGTTTCACCGCTCATAATTTCGTTCATGACGGTGTATGCCTCATCATAGGTAAGGTCTTCTTTATTTACAATCTTTACAATTGCTTCTTTAATCATGACTCAGATCTCCTTTATGAAATTATACAGCATCTGCTTACCTTCCGGTGTCATAATGGATTCGGGATGGAACTGTACGCCGTAGATCGGATATTCCTTGTGCTGTACCGCCATCACTTCGCCATCGGCGGTGAGGGCAGTGATTTTCAGGCATTTAGGAATCGTGTCGGCATCTGCCGCAAGGGAATGATACCGTGCGACAGGCGCAGCATCAGGACAGCCTTTGAATAACGGGCAATCTGTGTCAAATTTTACATTCGACTGTTTTCCGTGCATTAGTTCCTTTGCATAGGTAACGGTCGTACCGAACGCCGCACAAATTGCCTGATGGCCGAGACAAACCCCAAGAACAGGGATGTCCCTTCCGAGTGTTTTTACAGCCTCGATAATGATTCCGGCATCTTCCGGTCTGCCTGGGCCAGGGGAGAGAATAATGCGGGACGGGTTTAATTTCTTAATTTCTTCTATCGTCATTTCGTCGTTGCGGATGATTTTGATATCTGGTTCGATCTCACCAATCAGTTGAAAGAGATTATAGGAAAAGCTATCGTAGTTATCTATCAGAAGAATCATGATTCCGCCTCCTGTGCAAGTTCTAATGCTTTCAGTGAAGATTTGGCTTTGTTCAGGCATTCTTCAAATTCCTTTTCGGGTATAGAATCCGCCACAATCCCGGCTCCGCTTCTCACAAATACCTTACCGTTTTTCTTATAGGCAATCCGAATGGCAATACAGGTATCCATATTCCCTGTAAAGTCGATATAGCCAATGGCACCGCCATAGATGCCGCGTTTGTTGTTTTCAAGTTCTCCAATTAACTGGCAAGCTCTGATCTTCGGAGCACCGGAAAGTGTTCCGGCTGGTAATACCGCTTCAATGGCGTCCAGCGCATCATGGTTTTCGCTGATTTCACCACGCACCGTAGAGCCGATGTGCATAACATGAGAAAAACGCTCAATAGAATGGAACTTTTCGACCTGTACCGTACCAAACTTGCTTATTTTGCCGAGATCGTTTCGTCCCAAATCGACCAGCATATTGTGTTCGGCCAGTTCTTTTTCGTCGGCAAGCAGTTGTGCTTCAAGCGCTTTGTCTTCCTCTGCGGTTCTGCCTCTCGGTCTTGTCCCTGCAAGCGGGAAAGTGTGCAGCACACCATTTTCCAGCTTTACCAGAGTTTCGGGAGATGCCCCTGCAACCTCTACGTCTGTTCCTAAAAAATAAAACATATATGGTGACGGATTGAGGGTGCGAAGCACACGGTAGGTATTCAGGAGACTTCCCTCAAAAGGCGCGCACAGTCGGTTCGACAGCACAATCTGGAAAATATCCCCCTCACGGATATGGCGCTTTGCCTTCTCAACCATGCTGCAGAACTGCTTTTTGTCAAACAACGGCGTAACATCGCCAAGCAGTTTGCCGCCCGGTTCATTCTTTTTTTCGCCGTGGCGGAGAAGCTCTGCGAGCTGACGGAGTTCCATAACCGCTTTGTTATAACCGGTTTCCGGCTCATCCAGCGGCATATTTACGATGAGAATAATTTTCTGCCGGAGATGATCAAATGCGATCACTTTATCAAAGAGCATCAAATCAACATCCTTAAACGCCTCAGTATCTTCCACATCACATTTGACGGCCGGCTCGCTGTAGGTGAGATAATCATAGGAGAAGTATCCGACAAGACCGCCTGTAAAGGAAGGAAGATAATCGAAACGGGGGCTTCTGTAACTGGCAAGAATTTGGCGGAGATAGCCGGACGGGCTATCCGTCTTGACCTTGAGATTGCCAATCTTCATCTCGCCGTCAATGCAAGTGATCTCCATTTTGGGATCAAATCCAAGGAAGGTATACCGTCCCCAGGTTTCATTTGCCTGCGCTGATTCCAGCATATAGCAGTGAGTGGATACATTTTTCAATATCTTCATCGTTTCAATAGGTGTTGTGAAGTCGGAAAGGATTTCAAGGCTGACCGGCAATACGTTATAATGACCGGCTGCTGCGATTTCTTTGACTTCAACAAAAGCTGGCTGAATTTTCATAATCCTTTCCTCCAAAACAGGTAAAGTAAAGTTCGTGATTGATTAGGATGATTCAATTTCAATATCCGGCGCACAGTGCGCCGCCAACATTTTGTATACAGCATATCGCAACCTCCTGAAACAAAGAAAAGACTCCTTTGAACTTCTGTCTCGCTCAAAGGAGTCTTATAGAACAAAAACGCCCTTGACAGAGATTTACGCTCTGTCAAGGACGAATAAAACATTTATCCGCGGTGCCACCTTGATTCACGGTATGACCCGTGCGCTTAGCAGGATACCAACATATCCCCGGCAAATGACGTCTGCCTGCAACGTCGCAGAATACTCTGTGAGAATCACATTTGACTGCGCCCTCAGCGGTCCATTTGACAACTTGTTTCTTGCCTGATTCTCAGCATCGCAGGCTCTCTGTAAAGGCATCATTGCCGTTATCTCCGCTTCAACGGTTTGAATATTAAATTTTTTTGTATTATATCAAACAAACTCTGAACTGTCAATAGGCATCCGAGTGACGTTACAGATAATTCGTATTTTTCTCTATTTATAAGCGGGAGCGCAGCTTTCAAAATACACTCCCATCGCTCCCAATTGTCTCTGCTTTTTTTGTTCTGCTTCTGCTGTTTCAGCCGCAGATGTTTCCGGACAGAACGAGAGAAAAAGGGAAGTCTGCGTTGTCCAAAGTCCATTTGAAAGGCATAAAATGGATGATTATAAAATTTATATTTTTTGATGAAATTAAGAAAATCTCTTGCAATTTTTTGAGAAAAGGTGTAACATTATTTAATAAATAAAACCTCTGAGGGCAAAACCTCTGAGGGCAAAACCTCTGAGGGCAAAACCTCTGAGGGCAAA
>UQGM01000069.1 GCA_900540535.1 uncultured Oscillospiraceae bacterium
TGGTTAGAACGCTAGCCTGTCACGCTAGAGGTCGACGGTTCGAGCCCGTTCCGGGTCGCCACATTTCGCTGCTATGGCTCAGCAGGCAGAGCACGTCCTTGGTAAGGACGAGGTCACCGGTTCGAATCCGGTTAGCAGCTCCATAAAGACTCAGATGCTTTTGCATTTGAGTCTTTATTTTTTTAATTTGCTCAGTAGAAGTTACTAAAAACAAAAAGAGCCCTAAAAGGACTCTTTTTGTTTTATACCGGATTATTTTATTTTACTGGTACCAAAATGGTTTTGAATTTAAGCTCCATATCCTTTTTGACAATAAATTCATCTGACGGGTTAGGTCCGCAGCTGTTGGAGCCTGCACCTCTCATGAATCCGTCAACACTGAGGAATACCGTGTTTTCATCTTTGATGTCCTCACGATGTTCAGCATTCTGAAGAAGTTTGCGTGTGTATTCGTGTACGCTGAAATTAAAGTGCTTATCTTCAGCATAAACTGCAAGTCCAACTCCGTTTTCATCAGTGAGTTTTACATAAGAGGTCATGCCGTGGTTGCCGTTATCCTGTGGCTTTATATAATCCTCGTGCATATCTTCAATTCTTGCTTTATATACTCCGAGAGCAGACTGAGCACGGAAATCGGGAAGATTCTCTTTTGCGCCCAAACCGTAGTATTCAGCGTTTCTCAAATCTGAGGAAAGCTCAGCGGTAAATCCGAAACGGGGAGGTTCTTTGTGAAGTTTTTTCCTTGAAAGCATTTCCTCGCTGATTTCAACTGTTCCGTCACCTGAAATGATGTAATCAAGCTTTATTGTGCAAAGCTCTTTTTTCTTGGCAACTATGCTCTGAACAGATCTTACAATTATATTGCTGCCGCTTCCCTTTAATTCAAAGAGCACGCAGGTGGTTGTATATTTATCCAACCCGTTTTTGTTCCACTTAGGAGCAATGTTTCTGTCGTTGTCAATAGGTGCTCTGTAAAGGGAGGGAATTATACCTTTTTCTCCGGCTGCCGGAGTAGTATTGAGAAGCTCTTTGCCTGCAACAATATAGCTTGTCATAAGACCTGTTTCTTTTGAAAAGCTTATTTCTCCACCGTCAAAAGAAATAACAGCCTGCTTGAGTTTTTCTTTTACGGCAGGTCTCGGTGCAGAGGTGTTTTTATTATATACAAATTTTCCGCTTTCGAGGATAATCTGCTCTGCGGCGATTTCAAAACCGCTTTCATCGGTATATATGAAGTTTACCTGCCAGTCGTTTTCTTTATCAATTTCACTGTGGGGAGATTTGATAACCTGAGAAGAGCAGGGAGCGATATCGAGTTTTATGTCTCCGCTTTCTGCTTTTACGCCGTTTTTAAGAAGTTCCCAGCCTATATTGATGTATCCAGAAGAACGGAAACGGTTTGTATTTGTAAAGCGGTAGCCCTCGGCAGTTTTTTCAGCTTTAACGGGTCTGTAAAGAGCCTTCATTTCGTAAGCTCCAGTGTGAGGTGTGCGGTCAGGATAGAAAAGACCGTCAACGCAGAAGTTGCCATCGTGGATAAATTCGCCGTGATCTCCGCCGTAAGTATAGCGATATTTTGCACCCTCTTCGGTATGGATTGCCGCATGGTCAGCCCATTCCCAAATGCATCCGCCCATCATTTTGTCGTCGGAATAGAACATATCCATATATTCGGAAAGTCCGCCGGGACCTACTCCCATTGCATGGGCATATTCGCAAAGGAAGAAAGGCTTGCCGTTATGTACATCCTTTTTTCCACGTTCTCTGATTTTTTTCATAGCGTCAACGCTGGTGTACATTTCAGAATATACATCGTAAGCGTGTCTCTTTGTTCTGCATACGCCTTCATAATGAACAGGTATTTCCGGACAAACCTCTTTGAGCATTTTGTAGCATGCATCCTGGTTTTTCCATCCGCCTGACTCATTGCCCAGTGACCACATGGTAACACAGGGATGGTTTCTGTCACGCATATACATGAATTTTACACGGTCAAGGTAATGACCGATCCACATTTTGCTGTTGCTGATGAGGTTGGGTCTGGGAGATTTGGCATAACATCCGTGAGTTTCAATATCGGCCTCATCTACAACATAAAGTCCGTATATATCGCAGAGAGTGAGGAACATGGGATCGGGAGGATAATGTGATGTACGAACGGTATTTACGTTAAACTCTTTCATAAGTTTAACATCTTTAAGCAGCTCATCAGGAGTCATAACATATCCGCCGTGAGGAGTTGTATCGTGGTGGTTTACACCTTTCATTTTGATTTTGGCATCGTTGAAAAGGAAAACCTCACCGTCGATTTTTATGGTGCGGAAACCGACAATACTGCGTATAACCTCTTTTTCTTCTCCATCCTTTTTAAGAGTAAGATAAAGAGTATATACATTGGGGATTTCAGCACTCCACTTATTTACATTAAGATTTCCGAAACTGTACTCAACCTTTTCGGAAGCTTTGTATGTACCCTTTGCTGTTTCTTTTCCGTCAGCGTTAAGAAGTACTGCTTCGATTTCGTATCCGTCTGTATTGCCTTTAACTTCTATTTCACCTAAAAGATCAAATCCGTTTTCAGTTTCCTTGGTTTTTACCTGATAGTCGTAAATATATGTCTTATCAAGTACCTGAATATATACGTCACGGAAAATTCCGTTTTCACGGAACATATCCTGGCATTCAAGATAAGTGCCGTTTGACCACTTGTGAACAACAGCAACAAGTTCATTTTCGCCTCTTTTAAGCATAGGCTTAATGTCAAATTCGGCAGTGTTATGTGCACCTTCACTGTAACCTACAAATTCTCCGTTAACGTATACGTCAAGGGATGACATGGCTCCTAAAAAGGTGAGAATATATTCTTTATTCTGTCTGTCGTCGATATCGAAAGTTTTATAGTAAACACCTACCGGAACATCTTCCGGAAATTTCGGAGGCCTGAGCTTAAAGGGATAGCGTGAATTAAGATAGAAAGGCGGTTCATAGCCTGTTCTCTGCCAGGTTGAGGGTACGTCGATTTCATCCATGTCGTCTATACCGGTTACAAAAACCTCAGGCATAGCTGAAACCTTTTCAAAATATTTAAACTGCCATTTTCCTGAGAGGAAAATGATTTTATCACTGTTTTCTCTCTCATGAATATATTCGGTTTTCTCCAAAGTTTCTCTGCTGCCAAAGGGGATAAAATATGCCCTTGGTTCAAGTTTGCCTATGTTGTAGGCTGTTATGTCTTTGTAACGGGTGTGATCAATTGTGTATTTCATTTCCTACTCCTCCATCATATCCTTATGTAAAATTTTAACATAATCCTGTAACAGCTTCAATTGCGCTTCAATTAAATAAAAAAAACACGTATAAAAAAATCATGGAACCTTTTGTGTTTTATGCACAAAAGGTTCCGCTTTTTATAGTTTCGTAAAGAAAGCACAAAAAATTGTAAACATTATAAGTGTATGATCACTTAATATTTAGAGTCTTTACCTCTCTATTAGGTATAATAAGCAACAAAAAATATACTTTTTTATTACTTATCATCATTTTTTATGCGTCTTTCCGTTACGTTCTTTGATACCAAAATATCGGTTTTTTGGGTAAGCTTTAAAGAAGATTTCTCACGGAATGGATATTTGTATCCGCCGATTTTCATACGGTACTTTGCGGCAACTGATATACAGAAAAATGCTGCAACAGCAGCGCTTATTATAATAAAAACGCCGATGGGAGAAGATTCATCCTTTTTCGTATCAGTATCCGGATTAACAGGAGATGTCTGAGGCTCATTTGCTTCGGTTGCCTCTCCTGTATATATACCTAAAAGGTAAGAATTTTGAGAATCCTTTAGCAACGCAACAAAATCGGTTATAGTTTGACTATAGGCTCCACTGCTGAAATTTGTACTTAGATTATTTAAAATTTTCTCAATTTTTTCGTCATTTAAAAACTGTGTTTTTTCGCCTCTGTGTGCAATGTATAATTCATTGGCCTGAGTATTTATCAGAAGCAGTATTACATTTTTACCTGTATTTAAACCATAGCCGTTGCTGTCAAGATATTCATTACAGAAAACTTCAGAAGTTTTGCCTTGCATATCTTTAGAAGTAACTGCCATTACATCTGCGTCGAGATATAATTTTGCCATGCCTAATTCTTTTTGTAATGAGTCTATATCGCTTTCGGAAAACAATCCTGCGGAGTCATTTATCCACGTGTTTTGAGCGAAAACTGTAATATTCACAGCGAAAAGCATTACAAGAACTGTGAAAAACACAAGTAATTTCTTGGAGGATTTGAGTTTATTCATAATTAAAACAGTCCTCCAATCACCAAAAGAATTATCAAAGTTGCAAGAAAAGTTCCGGCAAATAACAGCATGAGTCTTAAATAGCTGATTGGAAGCTTGCCGCAAGTATTTCCCGTTTGTCCGTTCATGGCGTAGAAATAGTCTTTATCGCCGTTTTTAACTGTCATAAACCATACAGGAACAAGAGCGTAACGCCAGTTTATATTTACATCGGCTCCGTGACCTGTTACTTGCACCGCATCATAACCGGAAATGGTATCTCTAAGAATCTCAGAAGAGTAATGTTCTACATCCTGTATTACCTGCTGCGCTATCTCCTCTGATTCAATATCTCGCTTTTCCGCTTCGAATCCGGAAAGATAAGCCATGATGAATGGTTTAGCCTGTGAAAAATCAAAGGGCTGAACGTTTTCTGCCAAAGCTTTATTAGCTTTAGTAAGTGCATTTTTGCTTATATCACGGAAAGATAAGTCGCCGCCTCTGGTAACACTGTATGTAGTGGTTTCCGTATATTCAATATTTCCACGTCGCCATGAACGTCTGTTGGCACAGGTGGCGTTGATTTGGGCCTGACTTTCGCAGTCGCATATCCAATAGGGGAAATATACTCCCGTAACTTTGTCAATCTGTTTTTTTGAAAAAAAGTTTTTGGGGGCGAAAACCTGTTTTTTTGTCCATTCCAAAAATCGCTCAATGGCTTCATCACGGTCAATAGCGAATGGAATTACACAGTCTGGCTTGAATTTTCCGTCAAGTCTACCGGAAATCACAACGGGATTGTGACAGAAGCAACACTGGGAGGCTGCCTTTGTGGAATCCATGACAACTTCGGCTCCGCAGCTGGGACAGGTGTAAACAACACCCTCAAAATCCTCTCCTGATTCCTGAGAATCTTCTGAATTTGTGTTTTCAGCATTATCTACTATTTGTTCTTCGCTTTTAGCCTGACCGGCCTTGATAAGTTCTTCCTCCGTAAAATAGGAAAGACAGAACTCACAATGAAATTTTTGACTTTCTGCGTCAAATATAAGTCCGCCGTCACAGTTGGGACATTTATAAGTGACAACCGCCATTATATATCACACCCTCCTGAATTTATCTGTATCACTGTCACTGCATGTGCTTTCCGCACTCAGGGCAGAATTTTGGAGCCGGCTGTGATGGATCAGGCTCATATCCGCAGGATGCGCACTTTAACTGTGAAGGCTTAGGCTTGCCGCAATTTGAGCAGAATTTACCTGAGTTTTCGTTTCCGCATGAGCATTTCCATGTTGAAACTTCAGGTTTCGGACTTCCGCAGTTTGAACAGAATTTACCTGTGTTCTCATTTCCGCAGGAACATTTCCAGCTGCCGGGTTCAGGCTGTGCAGCAGTGGCACGTGCAGCTTCTCTTTCCATCTGAGCCTGATTTGACTGAGATGCGGCGCCCATAAAACCGGTAGTGGCCTGCATACCCATACCTACGCCCATGAATCCTGCCATACTTCCGTTGGCATTGGAACCGGCAGCTTCAATACCTCTTGCAACAGAACCCTGGACATATCCCTCTCTGACAGTGGCATCGCCAAGCATTGCGCCCTGGTTACGCATGTTGATGAGCTTTGTGGATTCCTCGTCATAGGAGATGCTGGAAATACCTACAGACTGGATTTCAATACCTCTCATTTCGCCCCAGTCGGCGTCGAGGATATCTGCCATATATTTGCTCAGTTCTCTGCCCTTTGAAGCTACGAAGGAAATACGTACTCCGTCAGCGGACATCTGGTTGATCGCTGACTGGAAAGCCTCAAGGAATTCAGCGAGATACTGCTCGTTTATTTCTTCTATTTCCACTCTGTCATCATTCTTGGGAATAGCCTCGGAATAGAAGGTGAGGGGATTCTTAATTTTAATTGAATATGTACCGTGGGCTCTTAAGAACAGCTCAGCGTTATAGAATGAATCGAAATAGTTTACAGGATTTCTTGTGCCGAACTTTATGCCCTTTATTTCCTGGAGATTAATGTAGAAAACTTTCTGTACTCCCGGTGTTACACCTGCGAATTTAATACGGTTGAATGATTCTTTCAAGGAATCACCGAATTCACCGTTGAACATTGACGGCATACTGGAGTTGTTTACTGTGTAGTAACCTTCCTCTGCTGTGTAGTCCACAACTTTTCCGCCGTCTACAAGCATCATAAACTGATTAGGATAAACGTGTATGACGGAACCGTTTGAAACAGTATCCTGTGTTCCTCTGCGGTTTGCATTTCTTGAATCGTTTCTTCTTACTGTGACACCACGTGTAAATACGGTTTTGTCACTCATTTCATCTGGCTCGATAACCTCAAGCCACTGATCAGCAAGACCTCCGCCAACGGCGCTTGCAATTGCTTTAATAATTCCCATTGTTATTGCCTCCTTTTATTTAAAGCAGCCTTAAACCTCTTTAAAGCTATTAATTAACCATGTTTTAATATTTATTGTTTCAACGGCTAAGCCGCAGTACTGACATTTTTTCTCGCCTACAGACGTTATTGGAGCGCCGCAGTTGGGACATACAGTGCCCACAGCGTTGCCTGCTGTATTTTTTATGAGATCGGGATTTTGGATATACACAATTTCCGTGTTGTATTTTGTTTGAGTACGGAAACTGTCATCACCCCAAACTGTCTTTCCGTCTTTGGATTTATAGTGAATGTGGCCTACAGATGACTGCAAAATAATTTTGCATATTCCGCCGCCTTTGCGGTAATCACTTATCTGAGTGTCATAGATTTCTACATCGGAGAAATGTTCCTCAATTTCCGAAGCTTTATTGTCCTCGATTTGAAGCCTTATCTGATTGATAAAATCATCGGTAGTGCCTGTGATATTTGATATTTTTCCGTTATCTATGGATATAAATGCGCTTAAAAGTGCATTTTCTGCTCTTGTTTTAAGCTGAGGATAATTAAGTTCAGGAAAGTCCTCTGTAATCTGGGGCAGAAACAGCTTTGTCATTGATGAAACAGATTTAGGTTTTTCTGCTAAAAGTTCTTTTTGTCTTTCAAGTCCTTCCGTAATGGTATCGGTTCCGAAAACAGAATTTGAAAAACTGCGCATTTTCCTTTTGATTTTAATAACAGCATAAGCTATTGCGATTATAATTATTGCTGCAAATATAATAAAAAACCAAAAAAATCCATTGTCCATCTGTATCACCATTGAGCCTATTTTGTGTGAATATTATATAACACACAATAAATCAATGCCATACATTTCTTACATTTTGTCAGTAATATAAACTTATGGTCGAATTTTTTGTGAAAGCTAACCGTTATTTTCTTTATAAGTGGGCATAATAACCAAAATGGGCTTGACAGTCATTGTCGGATTTCTAACAAAGTGAGTTTAAATCTTGTCATAGCCTGTTGCTTTAAATCGGTTTTTTTATTATAATAAATCAGGTATAACCTTGTAAAAAACCGAAAGGAGATACAGATATGAATTATTCACATGAAGTTGAAAAAATGTGTATGGTTGCAAAGGGACCCCATCACGGACCCGCTCCTATCCCTGAAGAGGGAAAATGGGTAAAGGCTTATGATATCAAGGATATTTCCGGTCTTTCTCACGGTGTGGGCTGGTGTGCTCCCCAGCAGGGTACATGTAAGCTTACACTCAACGTTAAAAACGGTATTGTCGAAGAAGCTCTCGTTGAAACTCTCGGCTGCTCAGGTATGACTCACTCAGCAGCTATGGCTTCCGAAATCCTTCCCGGCAAGACACTCCTTGAGTGCCTTAACACTGACCTTGTTTGCGACGCTATCAACGTTGCCATGCGTGAGATCTTCCTCCAGTTCGTTTACGGACGTACACAGTCCGCTTTCTCTGAGGACGGTCTTCCCATCGGTGCTGGTCTTGAAGATCTCGGTAAGGGACTTCGCTCACAGGTTGGTACAATGTTCAGCACAAAGGCTAAGGGCGTTCGTTACATGGAGATGGCTGAGGGCTATGTTACACGTATGGCTCTCGACAGTGACGATCAGGTTATCGGCTATGAGTTCGTAAAGCTCGGCAAGATGCTTGAGGATATCCGTCACGGCAAAACTCCCAACGAAGCATATGAAAACAACAAGGGAACCTACGGTCGTTTCGATGGCGCTGCCAAGTACATCGATCCCCGTGAGGAATAAGACTATATAAGGAGGACATGAAAATGGCTAACGACGTAAAATTTGAAGGCAAAGAAAGA
>UQGM01000070.1 GCA_900540535.1 uncultured Oscillospiraceae bacterium
ACACTCGGTATTCTCTACGGCACCGGCGGCGATGCTCTCGGAGCCTTGGCTGAGGTTTTAAACGGAGTATTCACTCCCCTTTCAGCATATTCCTTTATGGTATTCATTTTGCTGTTCATCCCCTGTATTGCCGCTGTAAACGCTGTAAGACGTGAAATGAATTCGGCAAAATGGACAGCTCTTACCTTTGCATTCCAGGCATGTGTTGCATGGATTGTAACCTTTATTATTTATCAGTGCGGAAGTCTTATTTTAAGGCTCTTCGCCTGAGAATGAGAGATTTATATGGGTACTTTTATAAATATAACCGTTATAGTAATTGCAGTTATAGCAGTAGGATTAATGATAAGAGCAAAAATCAAAAATAAATCCTGCTGTTCCGGATGCTCCGGAAACTGCTCAGGCTGTTCTCAGCAGTGCGAGATAAAAGAAAAAAGGGAGGAAAAAAACAGTGAATGAAATAATTTCAGCCTCTCTTGAAGATTACCTTGAAGCTGTTTTCGTACTTTCTGAATGCCGTGAATCCGTAAGGGTAACTGATCTTGCCGCTTTTCTTGAAATTTCAAAACCCAGCGTCCATAAGGCAATGGGAGCTTTGGCAGAAAAGGGGTACATCAGTCACGAATCATATAAAGGAATCGCTCTTACCGAAAAAGGAAAAGAAAAAGCAGTTGAAGTTTTAAAGCGTCATAGGCTCTTGAAAAACTTCCTCACGGTACATCTGGGAGTTTCTGAGGAAACAGCCGAAAAGGACGCCTGCCGTATGGAACACGTTATCAGCAGCGAAACCGCTGAAAGACTTTTGGAATACATCAATTTTTCCGAAGAAAGCGAGGAGCGCAGAAACTGATATGAAAGAAAACAGTAAAACTTACGTTCCCACAGTTGCCGTAATCGGCGCAGGCGCTTCCGGTCTTGCTGCTTCAATAGCCTGTATGCGAACCTTTAAAGAGAACAGCATTAGCGCAAAAGTTCTGCTTTTTGAATCTCTCTCGAGATGTGGAAAGAAGATTCTTGCAACAGGCAACGGCAGATGTAATCTGACCAATAAATTTGCAGAAACCATCCCTTACGGCGGCGATAAGGATTTTGCAAAAACAGTCATTTCACAGTTCACTCCCCATGACACAATAGACTTTTTTAGTTCTCTCGGACTTCTCTGCCGCACAGAGGAAGAGGGACGAATTTATCCTATGAGCTCACAGGCTGCATCGGTTCTCGATGCCCTTCGCTTTGAAACTGAAAGACTCGGCTGTGAAATAATAACCGATACAAAAATTACATCAATAAAGAAAAAGGGTAAAAAATTCCTTTTAAATAGTGAATTCTGCACCGATGCAGTAATCCTCTCTACAGGAGGCAAAGCAGCCCCAAAGCAGGGCTCCGACGGGTCAGGTTACCCTCTGGCTCAAAGTCTCGGACATACAGTTACAAAGGTATATCCTGCTCTCGTGCCTCTGACAGCCAAAGGCGATTTTTTCCGTTCACTTAAGGGCATAAGAGCTGAGGGAAATATCTCCATGACCCTTGACGGCAGAAAGCTCAGACAGGAAAAAGGAGAAATTCAGTTTACCGATTTCGGCATTTCCGGCATTGCGGTCATGCAGCTTTCCTCCGCTGCTTGTATACTCACAGCAAAGGGAAAGAAGCCCCTTATCCATATTGACTTTGTCCCTGAAATATCCGAAAAAGAGCTTTTCTCCTTTATATCAGAAACAGCAAAAAAGGACAGCGCAGCCGAAAATCTTTTATCGGGTATTGTGCCGAAAAGACTGGGACAGGTAATTATGAAAATGTCAACTTCTAAGCCCCTCACCTGTTCTTCTAAAGACCTTACTAAAGGGGAAATTTCAAAAGCTGTACAAAATCTCAAGGATTTCACTGTTGAAATAACCGGCACAAGGGGCTTTGACAACGCTCAGGTGTGTACGGGCGGAATAAAATGCAGTGAATTTGACAGTAAAACCATGATGTCACTTATAACTGAAAACTTTTTTGCCGCAGGCGAAGTTCTGGACGTTGACGGAATTTGCGGCGGATTTAATCTTCAATGGGCGTGGGCGTCCGGCATAATCGCAGGAAAATCCGCCGCCGAAAGGATAATTAAAAATGATAAGAATTAACGAAATAAAGCTTTCCCTTGACGCTCCCCAGTCGGAGCTTAAAGGCGCAGCGGCAAAGGCTCTTAAAATAAAGGCGGATCAGATTAAAAGCCTTACGGTTTATAAAAGAAGCGTTGACTCAAGAAAAAAGGACAACATCTTTTTCAGCTACGCCGTAGATGTAACTTTAGGCTGCAATGAAGAAAATGTACTTAAAAGACTTACTTCAAATCCTAAAATCAGCGCCGTTGAACCTTTCCACTACACTCCCCCGGAGCTTAAAAGAAACTCTCCCTTCCGTCCTGTAATTGTAGGCTTTGGCCCTGCGGGTATGATGGCAGGACTGCTCCTTGCCCGTGCGGGACTTAAACCCCTTATTCTCGAAAGAGGCAGAGATATTGATTCAAGGCAAAAGGATGTAAACCGTTTCTGGCAGTTAAGAGAACTTGACGAAACCTCAAACGTACAGTTCGGCGAGGGCGGTGCAGGAACATTTTCCGACGGCAAGCTTACAACGGGCATCAAGGACAAACGCTGCCGTCAGGTATTTTTAGAGCTTGCTGAGCACGGTGCTCCCGAAGAGATACTATATTCAGGAAAGCCTCATATAGGCACAGACAAGCTTGCTGTTACAGTTAAAAACATAAGAAAGCATATAACCGAAATGGGCGGAGAAATCCTCTTTCAGTCTCAGTTTAAACGCCTTATAACTGCCAACGGTGTTGTTCACGGAATAACCTACACCGATGAAAAGGGAATTGAACATGATTTTGAAACAGACGCTGTAATTCTTGCCATAGGTCATTCAGCAAGAGATACTGTTGAAGCTCTTTACAATCAGGGAATCAACATGATGAGAAAGCCTTTCTCAGTAGGAGCAAGAATTGAGCATCCTCAGGAGCTTATAAACAAGGCTCAGTACGGCGATTTTGCAAATCATCCCGCTTTAGGCGCTGCGGACTATAAAATGGCGTGTCATCCGCCACATGGCAGAGGCGCATATACTTTTTGTATGTGCCCCGGCGGAACAGTAGTTGCCGCCGCTTCCGAAAAAGGCGGAGTTGTAGTAAACGGAATGAGCGAATACGCCCGTGACGGCGAAAACTCAAACTCTGCTCTTCTTGTAGGCATTGAGCCTGAGGATTTCCCCGGCGACCATGTACTGGGCGGAATATTCTATCAAAGAGAGATAGAGCACGCTGCATTCCTTGCAGGAGGCTCCACCTATGAAGCTCCCTGCCAGCTTGTAGGAGACTTTTTAAAACAGCAAAAAAGCACAAAGCTTTCATTTGTAAAACCCACCTGTCCCACAGGAGTACATCCTACAAACCTTTGGGATATTCTCCCCGACAGAGTGAGCAAAACCATGAGTGAAGCAATAGTTAAAATGGACAATATGCTCCACGGCTTTGCTCTTCCCGACGCTGTTTTGACAGGCGTCGAAACCCGCTCGTCCTCCCCTGTTCGCATTCTCCGTGACGAATTTTACCAGTCAAATATCAGAGGACTTTTCCCCTGCGGAGAGGGAGCAGGTTATGCGGGAGGAATAGTTTCCGCAGGCGTTGACGGACTTCGCTGCGCCGAAGCCATAATAAGCGACCTTAATTAAAAAATACACATAAAAAGAGCCGCCTCAGCATTCTAAAAAGAATACTGAGGCGGTTTTAGTTTGAGTAAACATCTTTATTTCCGCTTTTTAAAGTGGTTATAAAGCAGAACAGCAACCGAGAAAATGATATTTATACAAAGAATTATGCCTATGTAAATAAGCGGACTTTTAAACATATACATAGTGCTGTCAGAATAATACCCACGTCCTGCAATAAAACCGGTAACAGAGTCTATATATCCTACAATTATGGCTAAAAAGGGAAGCATGCTGAGTCCGAATACACTTAGCATAATGGTTTTTACTGCAAAGAGATTCAAGGAAAATTTATTCATTAAAATCACCTTTTCTGTCAGTTCTCTCAAAGGTTTTCTTCTTGTGTTCTGTTTATATATTAAAGCATGTTTTTATAGGAAATTTGATGTTCTATTTAAGTTTTCCTTTGCGTTCATATACACTGATAATCACAATGATTACAGCAAATATAACGATGGAAAAAATATTTAGGTACATTTTATTATAAATTTCACTCAGCAAAACAGGTATACAGGATAAAGCAACTCCCCATATGCCTACTGCAATTATACGTGACAGCTTTTTCTGATTATATTTGTAGTGTTTGTTGAGCAAATCTACAATATGGTTATCGGTTTTGAAAAAGAAAAATCCCCCTGCCAGAATCAAAATCCCCATAGCCAGCAATATTTCATACATATCTTCCGAAATTTCAATCATTATTTTCCACCTCGCAAGTATCCATTGTATAAAATTCTGTAAAACAGCTGATTTTAAGATTTCAACAGTTTACATCTGTGCTTCAATTTAAGGGAGTCTCCGTGTCCTTATACCAATATAACGAAATAAAAACTTTATTTGTGACAAATTAATTTTATTCAGTAACTTCGGCTTCCTTCTGAGCCTGTACTGTATTGTATATGGCATTGAAAAGTGACTTTGCGTTATCTGCCGGAACGTCACAGGCATAGTGCCATACCATCATTCCGCCAACACCTGAATCCATGGCAAGCTGTGTTTTCTTTGCGATTACATCATATGTATTGAAAGAAGCAATAAGATTGTTTTCTTCATCTTTAGCAAAACCTTTTTCATCTATTTTATCAACATAATCAGAATAGATATACCAAATTGCCTCCTCAGTTGTAGGACGAGCATAGAAAGGCACGCCTAAATCAATCTTTGCCTTGTCATAGCCGTCTTCTGCCATCTTATTTATATCATCCCTTGCTATTTCATAAGAGGAATGGGTACCGTCGTCATCCCACAAATCATAGCTCATAAGTTCAATTCTGTCTAAAGCGTCTTTAGCTTCATCAGAAAAATCAGCGTTCCAGCCTGCTACCGCTGCACCTATTTCATAGCTGTCTCCTAAAATAGAATCCAAAGACACAATAAAGTTACTGAACTCTTTCCAGTATTTGCTCTTTATCGGATATTCATAATCGAAAAATATACCGTCAAAGCCATATTTATCGAGTACTGCTTTGATATTATTTTCAAGATTTCCGCTTTCAAAAGCTTTATTGTGCCTCTTGCCTACGTCATCCATTCTTTTATTCCAATCATCGGAATCAATCTGCGCTGTGGGACCAAGTATATTGAGATAAACTTTTTTATCCTGCGAATCTCCCATTGCATCTTTGAGATTTGCTAAAATAGTTTCAAAGTCATCGACAAGAGTTACTTTTCCCTCTTCGTCAAACTTTGCACAGCTAAAGAGAATAACATCGGTTATCTGTGAAAAATGAGAAGTGTCCAGTTTTCCTTTTTCTTTCAGTCCGTCCCCAATAACATATGACGTAATTCTGAAATTCTCTGCTTTGGAAGTTGCTGTTTCAGTAGATGTTGGTTTGTCAGTGGTCGATTCTGTTCCTTCCTTTGAACATCCTGCAAAAGCTGAAAGTGCAATTAATGCACAGCAAACAGCAGCTATAATTCGCTTTATTTTCATAAAAAACGCCCTCCACAATAGATCTTTTTAGATGATTTTAACACAAAGATATTGTAGGGTCAATGAGATATTCTGCTCTAAATATACATACATAAAAAAATAAAGCCGAAAAGGAGCATCCTTTCCGGCTTTACTGTATTTTAAATTATTCAGCTATAATGCTCTCGCCTGTCATTTCTTCAGGCTGCTTGAGACCGAGAATCTTAAGCATTGTGGGAGCTATATCGCAAAGCTTGCCGCCCTCACGGAGCTTGCAGGGATATCTGCAAACGATGAAGGGAACGGGATAGGTTGTATGAGCGGTAAAGGGTGAACCGTCGGGCTCATACATCTTATCGGCATTACCATGGTCAGCGGTGATAATCATAGTACCGTCAACCTTTTCAACTGCCTCAAATACTTTACCTACGCACTCGTCAACAGCTTCAACAGCCTTAACAGCTGCATCGAAAATACCTGTATGACCTACCATATCGCAGTTTGCAAAGTTGAGGATAACAACGTCATACTTGCCGCTTTCAACGTTCTCAACAACCTTTTCGGTTACTTCGTAAGCGCTCATTTCAGGCTTCAAGTCAAAGGTTGAAATCTTCGGTGAGGGAACAAGAATTCTGTCCTCGCCCTCATATACCTTTTCTTCACCGCCGTTAAAGAAGAATGTTACGTGAGCATACTTCTGTGTTTCGGCAATTCTCAGCTGTGTTTTGCCCATAGCTGAAAGGTACTCACCGAGAGTATTATTAAGTGACTGAGGCTTGAATGCTACATGTACATTGGGCATTGTAGCATCGTACTGAGTCATGCAGACATAGTAAAGGGGGAAGAATCCCTTTTTGCGCTCAAAACCGTCAAAGTCAGGATCAACAAATGTACGTGTGATCTCTCTTGCACGGTCGGGGCGGAAGTTAAAGAATACAACGCTGTCGTTTTCGCTGATTGTAGCGTTCTCAGTGCAGATAGTGGGAATTACAAACTCATCTGTGATATGCTTGCCGTCCTCGTCGATAGCCTCATATGAAGCTTTGAGAGCCTCTACTGCACCATCAGCGTGGATTCCCTCGCCGTAAACCATTGCGGCATATGCCTTTTCAACTCTATCCCAGAGATTGTCTCTGTCCATAGCGTAGAAACGACCCATAATTGTAGCGATTTTGCCTACGCCGATTTCCTTAAGCTTATCACGGCACTCAGCAACAAAATCAATACCTGACTCGGGAGGAACGTCACGTCCGTCAAGAAGGCAGTGTACATATACTTTTTCAAGACCCATCTTCTTTGCCATTTCAACAAGAGCCCAAAGATGTGTGTTGTGGCTGTGAACGCCGCCGTCTGAAAGGAGTCCTACAAGATGAAGAGCTGTATTATTCTTAAGAGCGTTCTCCATTGCGCCCTTAAGAGCCTCGTTCTCAAAGAAATCGCCGTCCTGAATAGACTTTGTGATTCTTGTAAGCTCCTGATATACAACTCGTCCTGCACCGATATTTGTGTGGCCTACCTCGCTGTTACCCATCTGTCCGTCAGGAAGTCCTACGTCCATTCCTGAAGCTCCGATGTATGTCATGGGATATTCCTTGCAGAGTCTGTCAAGGTTAGGAGTGGAGGCAGCTTCAATTGCGTTTCCGTATTTTTCGGGATTATGGCCGAAACCGTCCATAATACATAAAACAAGAGTTTTTTTCATTTATATCACCCTGCGGCGGGTTTTATTTACTCCCTGCCGCTGCCTTTCTTTATTTTCTTCTTTACAAAACGATTGCCGAATTATTCATTCGGCAATCGGCAGGGTTTTAAGTTGATTATTTAGAAGCGGCTTCTACAATCTTTGCAAAATCGGGAGCCTTAAGTGATGCGCCGCCGATAAGTCCACCGTCAACATCTGGCTGAGCAAGAAGCTCTGCTGCGTTGCCTGCGTTCATTGATCCGCCGTACTGAACAACAAATGCGTCTGCTGCTTCTCTATCATAAAGATCTGCTACGATCTCACGGATTGCATGGTTAACTTCGTTTGCCTGCTCAGCTGTTGCTGTGCGGCCTGTTCCGATTGCCCATACAGGCTCGTAAGCGATGATGATTCTGCTGAGCTCTTCCTTTGAAACTCCGCCGAGAGCGATTCTTGTCTGCATGCCAACAACATCAAATGTAACGCCCTGCTCACGCTGCTCGAGGTATTCACCTACGCAAAGGATAACTGTAAGGCCTGCATCAAGAGCAGCTCTTACTCTCTTATTAACAGTAACATCTGTCTCGCCGAAATATGTTCTGCGCTCGCTGTGTCCGATTACAACATACTCAACGCCAAGCTCTGTGAGCATTTCAGTTGAAATTTCGCCTGTGAAAGCGCCGCTCTTTTCCCAGTGGCAGTTCTCAGCGCCAACCTTGATATTTGTACCCTTTGTAGCCTCAACAGCTGTCTGAAGGTCAACATAAGGAACGCAGATAACAACG
>UQGM01000071.1 GCA_900540535.1 uncultured Oscillospiraceae bacterium
AGCTCTTTTTTATCGTGTCCGAATGCGCTTCTGATTTTCTGTCTTTCCTCAGGGGTTTCGGCGTTTACACTTATCTTTCCCGACGGAGAATGGTTTATTTTAAGTGATACCCCGCACACCTTCGATATAAGAGAAACATATTTTTCCGCTGCGGCTTCGTTTTCTGTTACAAAAGAAATCTGGGAGGGAGAAAAAGCTCTCGCAAAAAGCGCAAGTCCGTATGCCTCGCTTCTATCACAGCACGAATTTTCGTTTTCTATGGTGCAGATTTCATCTTTGACATCTGAACAAAAGGACATTTCTCCGCCTCCCTCATAATGGATTTATATCTTAATCTTATTTTATTTATCTATATCTCTGTGGTGAATACTTACAGTTATACCCTCGCATTTTTCTTCAATATAACTTCCAAGATAACGTGCAACAGCTACTGAGCGGTGATGTCCGCCTGTGCAGCCTACCGCAATAACAATCTTTGTCATATCGGAAGTTTTGGCAAGGTTAATCATGGTTTCAGCTAATGAGACAAAACCCGGCAAAAGATCCTTTGCCTGACGGCTTGTTATAACGTAGTCGTAAACCTCTTTTTCCAATCCGTTTTTCTCTCTGAGTGAAGATACATAATAGGGATTGGGAAGCATTCTTACATCGGCAACAAGAGATGCGTCTCTCGGAATACCGAATTTATATCCAAAGGATACACACTGAACTTCCAGCTTGCTTTTATCCGCTCCGCCGAACATTTCACGTACACGTTCTCTTAAATCTCTGTCCTTCATTCCTGAAGAGTCGATTATGTAATCGGCAACACGGCGGACACCAAAAAGTCTTTCACGTTCAGCGGATATGGCGTTTTCCAGTGTTTTGCACTCAAAAATAAGCGGATGAAGTCTTCCGGTTTTTCCGTATCTTTCACTTAAAACTTTATTATCAGCTTCAAGAAAAAGCACTTTGCAGTTAAATCCATCTTTTTTCAGACGTTCGGTTTCATCAGCAAGGTCTGAAAACATCTCACCGGATCTTATATCTGTAACCACCGCTAATTTTTCACTTATTCCCCTCGTTTTCATCATTGCCACAAAATCAGGAATAAGTTTCGGGGGCATATTGTCAACGCAGTAATATCCCATATCCTCAAAGGCTGATGAAGCCTGAGTTTTTCCTGCTCCCGAAAGACCGGTTATCATTACCAAATCCATTTCTCTTTCACCATCCAACAATTCAGGGAATTTTTATAACTTCAGGTTCAAGCATAACTCCCTTTTCCTCAAATACCTTTTTCTGTATAAGCTCAATAAGCGCAGAAACATCACTGCTTGTTGCGCCTGTATTATTTACTATAAAGCCCGCATGCTTTTCGCTGACCTCGGCCCCTCCGACTCTCGCACCCTTGAGTCCGCACTGCTCAATAAGTGCTCCGGCAAAGTTTCCCTCAGGACGCTTAAAAACACTGCCTGCACTGGGAAATTCAAGGGGCTGCTTTGACTTTCTTCTGTTAAGAAAATCATCCATTCTTGCTTTTATTGCCTCTTTATCATCTTTTTTAAGCTTAAAACGTGCACTGGCAACTACAAAACCTGTTTCACGGTAAATGCTCGTTCTGTAACCCAGACGCATCTGCGAAACCTCAATTTCACCCGGTGTTCCGTCCTGCTCAAAATAGCGGCATGAAAAAAGTACATCTTTCATCTCACCGCCGTATGCTCCCGCATTCATAAATACTGCGCCGCCGACACTTCCGGGAATACCGAAAGCAAACTCAAGACCGCTGAGTCCTTTTTCAAGGGCAAAACGGCAGAGCCGTGACAGGCTTAAACCTGCCCCGCACTCTACCGTCGTTTCGTCAACCATTCGTACTTCCGAAAGTCCGTCTCCTATTTTAATAACCACAGAATCAATTCCGCAGTCATCTACAAGAAGATTGCTTCCGTTTCCGATTATATAAGGCTTTACGTTCCCCTCGGCACATTTTGCAAGGATACCGGAAAGCTCTTTTTCACTTTGCGGCTCGACCAGCAGAGCGGCGCTGCCCCCGATTTTAAAAGTGGTATACTCACTCATAGGTGCATCAGTTAAAACTTTGCATCCTGCTTCACGGGCGAAAACTTCTATCTTTTCTGCTCTGCTCATATTACCTCCGAATTTTATCAGTCCAGAAGCGCCGCACCTATAACGCCTGCATCGTTTCCTAAAAGAGCACGGCAAATCTGAGTCTGAGTTTTTGCAAACATACTGTATCTTTCTCTCTCAACATGCTTTCTCAGGGGTTCGAGAAGGCTTTCACCCTCATGGCTGATTCCGCCGCCGATGCAGATCATCTCAGGCTGAAGGATGTTGATTACGTTTATTATACCACATGCTATGTAATAAATATACTGTTCAACAACTCTTTTTGCAGCTGCATCGCCTTTGCGAAGAGCTTCAAATGCAGTTCTGCCTGTAACAAGATTGATATTTTCATTTACAAGGTGCCACATTTCGCTGTCATAGCTGTGACGCATTGCGTGCTTTGTCTGACTGATAAGAGCTGTTGCGGAAGCATATCTCTCCCAGCAGCCTCTTCTGCCGCAGTTGCACTGTTCACCGTCAATATCAATTACCATGTGACCGAACTCAGCTGCAGCAAAGTTTGAGCCATTGTAAATCTTACCGTCTATAACAACACCGCTGCCGACACCTGTACCTAAAGTGATAGCAACAAAGTTTTTAACGCCTCTGCCTGCACCTGCAAGAGCTTCGCCAAGAGCTGCACAGTTAGCGTCGTTATCAATATAGATTTTCTTGCCGGGAAGGCGCTCTTCCATCATCTTCTGAGCATGGAGATTTTTGAAATCAAGGTTATTTGAGAACTCGATCATTCCGGTAGCTTTATTTACTGTACCGGGAGCTCCCATTCCGATTGAATCAATATCTTCCATTTTAAGACCTGCATCCTCAACTGCAAGGGTAACAGCCTTTGCAATATCATCAAAAATAAGTTCTGCCTCACGGGGTGCATTTGTCTTAAGCTTTCCTCTTCCGATTATTTCAAAGCTGTCGTTGATAACACCGGCAACTATATTTGTTCCACCTAAATCAATTCCTACTCTGTACATTCTTCATTCCTCCTAATTTTTGTGCTTCGGAACTCAAAGATTCTGCCAAACAAGAAGTTCATCCTGCTCCGGCTGAATATCTTCCATTCCAAGGCGGTGAAGAAGTTCACGGGCAGCATTATATCCCATCTTCTTCTGTCTGTTATTCATTGCCGCTATTTCAATGATAACAGCCAAGTTTCTTCCGGGTTTAACCGGTATTGTAAGCTGCGGAACATCAATATCGAGAATTGAGCAATACTCATCTTCCATTCCCATTCTGTCATATACCTTATTGCTGTCCCAAAGCTCAAGCTGAATAACCATATCTATTTTTTCGGTCATTTTTACAGCGCCCATACCGAAAATACGTCTTGCATTGATTATTCCGATTCCTCTAAGCTCCATAAAGTGACGAATATTGTCAGGAGCAGAACCAACTAACGTTTTATTGGATACACGCCTTATTTCAACTGCATCATCGGCAATAAGACGATGACCTCTTTTAATGAGCTCAACTGCGGTTTCGCTTTTACCTACTCCGCTGTCGCCCAGAATAAGCACACCTTCACCGGATACTTCAACCAATACTCCGTGACGTGTAATTCTCGGAGCAAGTTCAACGCTCAGATATGCAATAAGCGTTGACATTATGCTTGAAGTGGTATCACCTGTTCTAAGAAGAGGTACACCATACTTCTTACATCCGTTCATAAGCTCATCAAAGCAGTTGAGGTTTCGTGTTATAAGCACCGCACTGGGACGCTGTGAAGTAAACCGTTCCACGCTCTCAAGTCTTTTTTCCGGACTGAGGTTTTCAAGAAACGCCATCTCTGCCAAACCTAAAAACTGAATTCTTTCAGGATCAAAATAATCATTTGCGCTGGCAAGAATCAAACCGGGTCTGTTTACATCACAGCAAGTTATGTACAGATCAGTTGCTTCCGTGGGCAAATAAAGAGTTTCAAATCCATGATCCTTTATTATTTTCGCAAGAGATACCGAATATTTTACAGCCATTTTTTCCACCTCTTTCATTTTTGCCTGAATAAGCTTTCACTTAATAAACCCAATTAACTATACATAACAAATCATTTGTTAATTCGCTTTTATTATAAAATGAAATAATGAAAACTGCAACTAAAATATTCAGAAAAATATTATTTTTTTCACCTTCAATTAAAAATGTATAACAAAAATCGAAAACAATTGATTAAATTTGAAATTTGGAGTATTATATATTGTAATAAAAAAATAGTTAAATGATTTTGCAAAGGCGGTTTGATGATGAAACTGAAAGTAGCTGTTATGAATGACGCTTTCCCTCCGACCATAGACGGCACGTCTTCAACTGCTCTCAATTATGCAAATATATTGCACAAAAACCATTGTGATGTTATGGTTATAACTCCAAGAGCTCCCCATGTTAAGGATAACTATCCCTATGAGGTGTTCAGATACGATGCTTTTCAGTTCAATAAAAAAGAACAGTATCAATTTGGATGGCCTTTCCGTCACAGTTTAAGGGAATATGTCTGGTCAAAGAATCTTGACCTTATGCACTTTCACTGTCCCATTGCCTCAGGCAAATTTGCCAGAATAATCGCTCAGGGACAGAAGATTCCCATTGTGGCAACCTATCACACAAAATACGATTATGATATAAGAAAAAGAGTACCCACTAAGGCTCTTCAGGATTTCTTTCTGCGATTCATTGTCACCAACATGTCAGCTGCGGATGAAGTTTGGGTAGTAAGCCCGGGAGCAGGAGAAAATCTTAAATCAATCGGCTATAAGGGCGACTATATAGTCATGCCAAACGGCGTTGATTTCCCCAGAGGAAAAGCCGATGAAAATAAAGTGAACGAACTGAGAAAAGAGCTTAAAATTCCGGACGGAATACCTGTCTTTTTATTTGTGGGACGCATTATGTGGTATAAGAATCTTAAAATCACTGTTGATGCTTTAAAAATACTTAAAGATAAAGGTTTTGATTTCAGATTTGTCATGGTCGGAAAGGGCACCGACGAAAGGGATATCAAGAGATATATTAATAAATCCGGAATCAGCGAAAAATGCATTTATGCCGGAAAAATCAGTGACCGTGAAAAACTCAGATGTTATTACTCTATGGCTGACGCATTCCTTTTCCCCTCTACATTCGACTCCCATGGCCTTGTTGTAAGAGAAGCGGCGGCTTGCGAATGTCCGTCACTTCTCATAAGAAACAGCAGTGCCGCTTACGGCATTGAAGAAGGCGTAACGGGATTTTTATCAGAGGAAAATGCCGTAGATTTCGCAGAAGCAATTGAAGATATGCTTTCCGATATGGACAAACTTAAGGAAGTAGGCAAAAACGCCGGAGAAAAGATTTATCTTTCATGGACCGACTCTGTTGCAGCAGCATATGAAAGATATGAAAACTTATGTAAAAACTGGCCCTATCCTCTTCCCTGCAAGGGTGGAAAGGCTGTTCCGGCTGAAACAAAACAGTAACTTTGGATTTTTTGACACAAGTGACATTTTATGGTAAAATAAAAGTCTATAAAATTTACAGAAAGCGGAGTGATATAAATGGCAGCCAAAAAGAAGTTTCTCACATACAAGGGCAAACCTCTGGTAAGAAGCGGAAAGACCATATATTATGGCGATATGGCGGATCCTTTCGTAGTTATGCTTCAGATTAACAGCACTAAAGACTTTAACGGCCTTGAAATTGCTGACAAGGTTACCGTACAGCTTTTAAGCACAGATCCCGATGCACGCCCCCATGACAGAATCATCAAGAAGAGCGAAAAAATCGGTCTTTATAATGCCATGGATATTGGCTCTATATGGCTTGAGCGTGCGCTGAACAACAAATAACTTTTTAAAGATGACCTTTTCGGGTCATCTTTTATTTTTATCATACAAAACCACAAGTTATACTTGTGGTGAGAGACAAAGCGGAAGCGTTCATTGAGATGAAAAAGACCTCCTTTGGTATAATGAAGAGTGCAACACCAGCTGCACAAAACCAAAGGAGGTCGCAAAAAATGGATGAAAGCAGCTTATCACATACAAGGTGGAAATGTCAATATCACATAATACTGGTGCCAAAATACCGTAGGAAAGTAGTATATGGACAGTTAAGGAAAGATATAGGAGAGATATTAAGACGGCTGTGTGACTACAAACATGTAGAAATAATCGAAGCATATGCAATGCCAGATCATATACACATGTTGCTGTCAATTCCACCAAGTATATGCGTGTCAGAATTCATGGGATACTTAAAAGGAAAAAGCACATTAATGATATTTGAACGCCATGCAAATTTGAAGTACAAATATGGAAGGCGAACATTTTGGGCAAAGGGATACTATGTAAGCACAGTAGGAATTAACAAATCTACAATACAAAAGTATATACGAGAACAAGAAACTGAAGATATGATTTCGGATCAGTTAAGTTTCAAGGAATATGAAAATCCTTTTAAGCACTTAGAAAAATAAAAAGAAGCAACACCAAAGTGCAGTTGGTGTTGCTTAGATGCACCTTTAGGTGCCGCTGGTATTGTTTACCCTTATAGGGTTATTATTCAAACCACGTCCTTTCAGGCGTGGTTTGTGATTTGCTTACCAAGTATAAAACCCGGCAAAGGAGTTAATTCTTTTGCCGGGTTAAACTTTTGATTTAAGCTATCTATACTCTCCGATTACACCTGAGAAACATAATATTTAGCCTGAGAATTCCAAAGCTTTGAGTACATTCCGTTTTCATCACTGAGCAGCTGCTCATGAGCGCCGAACTGAACTATATGACCTTTTTCAAATACAAGTATCTTATCGCAGAAGCGGCAGGAAGAAAGACGGTGAGAAATATAAATAGCTGTTTTGCCGCTTGTAAACTCATTAAATCTGCTGTAAACTTCAAATTCAGAAATAGGATCAAGAGCGGCAGTTGGCTCGTCGAGAACTACAAATGGTGCGTCCCTGTAAAGGGCTCTAGAAATTGCAAGCTTCTGAGCTTCTCCCCCTGAAATTTCAACTCCGTCATCGTCAAAATCCTTGTAGAGAACAGTGTTTTCCTTGTTTTTCATTTCATTTACAAATTTGTCTGCACCCGATTTTTCAAGGCTTGAAAAAAGTTTTTCTCTGTCGTAATCCATTGAAGTTGTAACGTTCTGAGAAAGAGGAACTGAGAAAAGGGCAAAGTCCTGAAACACCACAGAAAACAGCGACATATATTCATTGATATCGTATTTTCTTATATCTATGCCGTTTAGAGTAATTTCTCCTTCGGTTGGGTCATAAAGCCTGCATAAAAGCTTTATGAAAGTACTTTTTCCCGAGCCGTTGTGACCTACGAAAGCTATGTGCTCACCGATTTTGAATTTAAATGAAACATCTTTCAGTGCATAGGAATCTGAACCGGCATATTTAAAGCTGACGTTTTTAAATTCAATTTCATAATCGCAGTCCGTTCTTTTTTCAACGGGAAGAGTACCCATTTTTCTCTCAGTGGGATAGTCGTAAACCTTACGCATATATCCGGCATTGGCTATATCATAATTTAACATCATAGGTATACATCCAATCTGGGTAACGCTTGCAATAATAATCGGAATACTTCCCGTAAGCCTTACTATATCGTCGACAGTCATAAGTCCGCCAACTGCTTTCACACATATAAAGGCGTATATTATTGAAGTGAGAGCAGCCTGCATAATTCTCATTGTATAATTTTCCACTATCGTCTTTTTGTTTGAATATTCTCTATGAGCTGCCTTTTCGGATTTGAAATCACTGTATTCGTCTAAAACCATTTTTTCGGAATTATAAAGTCTTATATCTTTTCCGCTTTTATACTCCTTGGTAAAATCAAACCAATACATAAATTGGGAAAAATTATCAGTATAATATTCCCATATTTTTATGTTCTTTTTTGAGGCACGATCTCCCGCAAG
>UQGM01000072.1 GCA_900540535.1 uncultured Oscillospiraceae bacterium
GACGTATCAGCGAAGCGAACTTCAATCTGCTGATGGAAAAGACGCAGAAGGAACAGGCCGAGTTGAAGGCAAGGGTTAAGGAAGGCCGGAAAAAGCTGGCCGATGAAATCCGGCTTGCGTATGACGCTCGCCAGTGGGTAGAAGCCATTCAGGAATACGCCGACATCACGGAACTGGACGCCGCTATCCTTAACCGCCTGATTAAAGAAATCGTTGTCCATGAGAACATAGACAGCGATAAGACAAGACACATTTCTATCGAAATTCATTTCAATCTCAAACCCATCCCGGAAGTGGAGCAGGTCACAGCCTGACCTGCCCCGCCGGGGCGGTTCTTAAAAACTCCATAGATATTTCTTGACACGCCGCCGCCCGCCATCGAGCCGTTTTCCTACACCTATTTGGGGATAAAACAGCTTATGGCAGGCGCGGGAGTAGCTATTGTTGGTCTTATTCTTGTGCCTCTTCTTTCAGGACTTTTCTCTGTCTGACAGCTTCCTGAAAAAATCCCCGCCCTTCCCGCAAAAGCGGGAAGGGCAGAAAGGAGCTGATGTTTTATGGATTCCTTGCTGGAAGCTCTTAATGAGTGGCTGAGAGAAATGCTGGTAAACGGCATTATGGGAAACTTATCGGGAATGTTTGATAACGTAAATCGACAGGTTGCAGATATTTCCGTGCAGGTAGGTCAAAACCCGCAGGGATGGAACAGCAGTATTTACAGTATGATTCAAAACCTCTCCAATTCTATTATGGTACCTATTGCGGGAGTGATTCTGGCTATTGTGATGACGCTTGAACTTATTCAAATGATTGCCGATAGAAACAATATGCACGAAGTTGATACATGGATGATTTTTAAGTGGGTTTTTAAATCAGCTGCCGCTGTTCTTATTGTTACTAACACATGGAATATTGTAATGGGTGTGTTTGATATGGCTCAAAGCGTAGTGTCACAAGCTTCGGGTATTATAGATTACAATGCGTCTGTTGATATATCACTTGTCATGGCAGATATGGAAATGAGACTTGCAGAAATGGAACTCGGCCCTTTGCTCGGCTTATGGGTTCAGTCTCTTTTTATCGGCATTACCATGTGGGCGCTGTATATCTGTATTTTCATTGTAATTTACGGCCGTATGATTGAGATTTACGTCGTGACCTCAGTGGCACCCATTCCAATGGCAACTATGATGGGTAAGGAATGGGGAGGTATGGGACAGAACTACCTGCGTTCTCTCTTCGCTCTGGGATTTCAGGCGTTTCTCATTATAGTCTGTGTTGCAATCTACGCTGTGCTTGTACAGAACATCGCAACGGAAGATGATGTAATTATGGCTATTTGGAGCTGTGTAGGCTATACGGTTCTTTTGTGTTTCTCACTTTTTAAAACCGGAAGTCTTTCAAAATCCATATTCAATGCCCATTAAATGAAGGAGGAAGTTTAAGTTGGCTTATGTACCGGTTCCTACCGATTTGACAAAAGTAAAAACAAAGGTGGCTCTCAATCTTACCAAGCGACAGCTTATCTGTTTCGGTGTGGGTGCACTCATAGGTATCCCGCTGTTTTTCCTTCTCCGTGCACCAGTGGGCAACAGTGCAGCAGCAATGCTTATGATGCTTGTGATGCTGCCGTTTTTCATGCTTGCAATGTATGAAAAACACGGTTTACCCCTTGAAAAGATTGTGAGCAGTATCATTAAAACAGCCGTTATACGTCCTAAACGACGCCCTTACAAAACCAATAACTTTTACGCTGTGCTTGAGCGTCAGGAAAAACTCGACAGGGAGGTGCATGACATTGTTTACCGTAAATAAAAAAGGAACTGTCAAAGCTGATAAAAAGCTTTCATATGCAGATAGGAAACAAATTGAAGCTGCAGCAGCCAGAGCAGGCAGAAAAAATAGAAAAGAAAAGTCTGCTCAGGACAGTATTCCTTATGAACGAATGTGGCCGGACGGAATCTGCCGAGTGAAAGACGGCAGATATAATAAGACAATAAAATTTTATGATATCAATTATCAGCTGAGCCAGAATGAAGATAAAACGGCTATTTTTGAGGGCTGGTGTGATTTTCTCAACTACTTTGACAGTTCAATTCACTTTGAACTGTCTTTTTTAAATCTTGCAGCACCTGAAAATGCCTATGAAGGTGCTGTGACAATTCCGTTTCAAGGGGACGATTTTGACAGCATTCGTACCGAATACATGACTATGCTGCAAAATCAGCTTGCCAAAGGCAACAGCGGACTGATAAAGACAAAATACATTACATTCGGCATTGAGGCGGACAGTATAAAGATTGCGAAGCCACGCCTTGAAAGGATTGAAACCGATATTCTCAATAATTTCAAACGCCTCGGAGTAGCTGCCGAAACGCTGAACGGCAAAGAAAGACTTTCCCAGCTTCATTCGGTTTTTCGCATGGATGAACATATTACGTTCCGCTTTGAATGGGAGTGGCTGACTCCGTCCGGTCTTTCAACCAAGGATTTTATTGCCCCAAGTTCTTTTGAATTCAGTACAGGCAAGCAGCTTCGTATAGGCAAAAAATATGCTGCCGTAAGCTTTTTGCAGATTCTTGCGCCGGAGCTCAATGACAGAATGCTGGCGGATTTTCTCGATATGGAGAGTCCTCTGATTGTAAGTTTACATATTCAGTCGGTAGATCAGATTAAAGCTATCAAAACGGTTAAACGAAAAATTACAGATCTTGACCGCGGAAAAATTGAGGAACAGAAAAAAGCAGTCAGAGCAGGATATGATATGGATATTATTCCGTCAGATCTTGCAACTTACGGAGCCGAAGCAAAGAAGCTTTTGCAGGATTTGCAGAGCCGCAACGAGAGAATGTTTCTGGTGACATTTTTGATAATGAATGTTGATGATACCCAGCAGAAACTAAACAATGATATATTTCAGGCAAGTTCCATTGCTCAGAAGTATAACTGTCAGCTGACACGATTGGATTTTCAGCAGGAAGAAGGACTTATGAGCTGTCTGCCTCTCGGATTAAATCAAATTGAAATCCAGCGAGGACTGACTACTTCAAGCACGGCAATTTTTGTGCCGTTCACAACACAGGAGCTGTTTCAGAAAGGCAATGAGGCGCTCTATTACGGCGTAAACGCCTTGTCGGGCAACCTTATTATGGTGGATCGAAAGCTTCTTAAAAATCCAAACGGACTCATCCTCGGCACTCCCGGTTCAGGTAAATCCTTCAGCGCAAAGCGTGAGATAGCAAACGGTTTTCTGCTTACTACCGACGACATCATAATCTGTGACCCTGAAGCCGAATATGCTCCTCTTGTGGAGCGTCTGCATGGTCAGGTGATAAAGATATCACCTGCCTCCGATAATTACATAAATCCCATGGATTTGAATCTTGATTATTCAGATGATGAAAGTCCGTTATCTCTGAAATCAGATTTTATATTGTCACTGTGTGAGCTGATTGCAGGCGGTAAAGATGGTTTGCAGCCGGTGCAGAAAACAATCATTGACCGCTGTGTTCGTTTGGTTTATCAGAATTACCTTAATGACCCGTGTCCCGAAAATATGCCTATACTTGAGGACCTCTATAATCTTCTCAGGGCGCAGGATGAAAAGGAAGCTCAGTACATAGCCACAGCCCTTGAAATTTACGTTACCGGTTCACTCAACGTGTTCAACCATCAGAGTAATGTAGATATAAGCAACCGCATTGTCTGCTATGACATCAAAGAACTTGGAAAACAGCTCAAAAAAATCGGAATGCTTGTAGTACAGGATCAGGTTTGGAACCGTGTTACCGTTAACCGTGCCGCCCACAAGTCAACACGCTACTACATAGATGAAATGCATTTGCTTCTAAAAGAGGAGCAAACTGCTGCCTACACGGTAGAGATTTGGAAGCGTTTTAGAAAATGGGGCGGTATTCCGACAGGTATAACTCAGAACGTCAAAGATCTTTTAAGCAGTCGTGAGGTGGAAAATATTTTCGAAAATTCTGATTTTGTGTATATGCTCAATCAGGCAGGCGGCGACAGACAGATCCTGGCAAAGCAACTTGGTATTTCTCCGCATCAGTTAAGTTATGTAACTCATTCAGGAGAAGGTGAGGGCTTATTGTTCTACGGCTCCACGATTTTGCCCTTTGCCGATCACTTCCCCAAAGATACTGAGCTATACCGCATTATGACAACTAAACCTCAGGAAATACAAGAGAATGCCTAGTATACGGACTGCAAAAGAAATTGAATGGGGGTAAGAGAAATTTATGCCGAGCCTTATGTTTACTGAAGAGGAGCGTTCTGACCCGATACTGAAAAAGTCTGTTCGTAAGGCAGACAAAGCAGCTGTTAAAGCCGATAAGGCACATGCGAAAGTAGCGAAACGTAAAGCTATAAAGAATGTTATAGATAAAGACTCAGGAAAGATTACGACAAAACTTGTGTTTGAAGACAGGAAAAAGCCGTCGTCAAAGTTGTCGCATGGAGTGCAGGATACACCGATCAATACAGCACTGGGAAAAATACATAAAGAAATCCGTGAAAGTGAACAAGATAATGTAGGTGTTGAAAGCGCACATAAATCGGAAGAAACAGCGGAGACGGTAGCAAGACTTATTCAGGAAAGCTGCCGAAACCGTAAGCTCAAGCAATATCGAAATTCGGCAAAGGCAGAGCAAAAACTTGAAAAGGCTGATGTGAATGCACTGTATAAAAAGTTTCAGAGGGATAACCCTCAACTGTCAAGTAGCCCGTTTTCCCGCTGGCAGCAAAAACATACTATAAAAAAAGAATATGCTGCTGCAAAACGTGCCGCACAAAACGGAGATAAAACCGTAAAGGGTGTGAGCAATGCCAGGAAGGCGACAAGGACTGTAAAGAAAAAGATAAATCAGGCAGTCTCTTTTCTTTCACGTCACAGAAAAGGTGTTCTCATTGCCGGAGTGGTATTTTTTGCTGTTTGTTTTATGCTCAATATGGTTTCTTCGTTTTTGATACTTGGACAGGGGATAGGCTCTTTTGTCTCAAACACTACGTACCTTTCCAATGACAGCGATATGCTTGCTACGGAAGCAGATTATGCCTCAAAAGAAGCGCAGCTGCAATCATTTCTTAACGATATTGAAAACATCTTTGACAATTTCGATAAGTACTGTTACGACCTTGATGATATCGGCCATGATCCCCACGAGCTGGCGGCTTATCTTTCCGCAGTATTGCAGGTATATACAAAAGAAAGCGCCCAGGATGAGATTGAGCGTGTTTTCACAGCTCAGTATCAGCTGACGCTGGACGCGGATACTGAAAATGGACAAAGGATTCTCTGTGTAAAGTTAGAAAGCAGACCGATTTCTGACGTCGTAGAAGAGCTGCTGACATCGGAGCAACTGGAAGTATATCACATGTACCGTCAGACACTGGGAAATAAGCCGTTGCTTTTCAGTGACAGTGAATCCTGAGACATAAGCAAGAGTTAAAAAATCAAAAGGAGTGATTAATTATGGCTAAAAGCAAATCAGAACGTATTGCAGAAGAGATTGTGAAAATACGCGAGAAAATAGCGGAACTTCAGGAGAAACTTAAAATTTTGGAAGCCCAGAAAACAGAAGCGGAAAATCTTGAGATTGTACATATGGTACGTGCTGTACGTATGACGCCTGCTCAGCTGAATGCAATGATTTCAGGTGGGGCTTTTACAGGAGTGATGCCGGCCTATGTTGACTCTGAAAGACAGGAGGAAGATGACTATGAGGAATAATAGAATTTTTAAAACATTTTTAGCTTTTTGTGTCTCATTTTTATTGCTTACAGGTGTGTCTGTTACTGCCTTTGCCCAAGAAGAGGCGGACTCCAAAACAGCCCATAGCGAAAGCATAATTATAAATAATAATGAAGATACTTCACAATTAACGCCTGAGGGAAACGCTGCTCTTGTAGATGATTTCGGAGGCAGTAAACAGCTTATAACGATTACCACAAAAGCAGGCAATTATTTTTATATTCTCATTGACCGTGACAGTAAGGACAAAAACAACGCTGTTCACTTTTTAAATCAGGTGGATGACGCAGACCTTACAGCTTTAATTAAGGACGATAAAACTCAAAAGACTTCGTCCAATGTATGCAGCTGTACGGAAAAATGTAAGGATGGTGCTGTCAATACAGAATGCACCATTTGTTCTGCCGATATGAGCGGCTGCAAAGGGAAAGAGATAACATCACAGAAAAAGACTTCTGAAACGGATTCTGAGGAAAAACAATCGGGCGGGTTAAATCCTGCTGTTCTCATTCTGATAATTGCATTGATAGCCGGAGGCGGAGCTTTTGCATACTTTAAATTTATTAGGAACAAATCCGATGCAAAAGTTAATAAGGATGAGGATGACTATGACTGTGATGAATATGAATCTGATGCCGAAGACGAAGAATGGGATATCGAGGTACACGAAGAGGCAGACGAATAAGGAACCGAAAAAACGAGGACAAAACAGTATTAAGAGAGGAGTTTAACTACCATGTCAGATAATAAACAAACCAACAGAGAAAAACTGGAAGAAATTACAGCAGGCATTGAGCAGGGTATCAAAGAACTTTTTGAAAGTGAAAAATACAAAAACTATCTGTCTGTCATGTCACGTTTTCATCGTTATTCCTTCAACAATACAATGCTTATTTATATGCAGAAACCCGATGCTACTTTAGTTGCAGGTTTCAATAAGTGGAAAGACCAGTTTGAGCGCCATGTGAAGAAAGGTGAGCGCGGCATTACTATTATTGCTCCAACTCCCTATAAGATGAAAATCGAGCAGCAAAAGCTGGATCCTGAGACTAAAACACCTATTTTAGACAAAGACGGTAAAGTGATTATTGAAGAAAAGGAAATCGAGGTTCCTTCATTTCGTCCTGTCAAGGTGTTTGATGTAAGTCAGACTGACGGAAAACCATTGCCTGAGCTTGCCTCAGATTTGTCAGGTAATGTGCAGAACTATGATATTTTTATTGAGGCTCTGCGGTGTTCCGCTCCAGTTCCCATAGAGTTTGAGCAGATGGCTTTCAGCACGGATGGTTATTTTTCACCTGAACAGCAGCGTATTTCCATACGTGAAGGAATGAGTGAGGTGCAGACTGTTTCTGCCGCAGTTCATGAGGTTGCCCACAGTAAACTTCATGATTATCATAAAGAACAGGAACACGATGTACTCAGCGACGAAAACAGTGAAATGCCGCTGCCAAAAGACAGACGTACGGAGGAAGTGGAGGCCGAAAGTATATCTTATGCTGTTTGCCAGTATTTCGGCATTGAAACAGGTGAAAACAGTTTCGGATACATTGCTTCATGGAGTAAAGACAAAGAACTCAATGAGCTTAAAGCGAGTCTTGAGACCATCAATAAAACTTCGAGTGAGCTAATTTCAGATATCAGTTATCATTACAGGGCAATCTGTAAGGAGCGAGGTATAGATTTGTCAGGTGCTCAGGAGGCGGAAATGAAAATGTCTGAGCTGCCCAATATGCAGGAGCATGCACTGGACGAATACCCTAACGATACACAGAAACCAAAAGTTTTCTCGTCGGAGCAAAAGACACACAGCAGTCAACATGCTTTCCCTAAGAATCAGATAAAGGATGCTTATCGTGAGGATAAAGACAAGAAAAAATCGGTTATGAAGCAGCTGACAAGCAAACCAATGACGGAACAGAACAAGAAAGCACTCACAAAGAACGCAGAAATGGAGATTTAAATATGTGAAACTTTATTTTGGGGGAGATTAGCTTCATGTGCATCTGCAATACCTATAGTTTCATCGGATTGATTACAGTGTAATGTGTTCCCGTTACATAAGTTTGCACAGAAAACTTTGCACACACTATTGACAAGTAAACTTGGTAATGATATTATAACAATGACAAGTACACTTGGCAATATTGCTTGGAGGTTTCTAATATGAACAAAGATGAAATTTTAGCAAGAAGCAGAGCGGAAAATAAGAACAAGGATGTATACGAGCAAGAAGTTTTAAAGCAGGCAA
>UQGM01000073.1 GCA_900540535.1 uncultured Oscillospiraceae bacterium
TCTCGGAAGCAGCGCTCCCAGAGAATTTATAAAATCCCTGTTGAGGTTCTCCGAAAAATCACGGAGAATACGTGCATCCAGCTGTTCCGGAGTAAGACCAGGTTTTAAGTCAATGTGAATTTCATATCGGCCTTTTTCCATTTCACGCATATGTGAGCTTGCGCTTAAAATCAGCGGACCCGATACGCCGTAATGGGTAAAGAGCATTTCTCCGAGACCCGAAAAAATCTCACGGAATTTTTTATTATCATAGACGGTGACTGATGAATTTCTCAGGGAAAGCCCCTGAAGATCGGAGCACCAGCCCTCATGTACAACAAGAGGCACTAGGGAGGGTTTAGGCTCTATGATAGTATGACCGAAGGATTTTGCAATTTCGTATCCGTCACCTGTTGAGCCGGTCTGAGGATAGGAAACTCCTCCGGTAGCTAAAATCACCTTAGCGGCGGTGAATTTTTCACCTCTCTCAGAATAAAGGGAAAATTCTCCGTCATCGAAAGTAACTGTCAGAATTCGTTCATTAATAATCTTTACGCCTTTTGAAAGTACAAGGCTTCTTAAAGCGTCAACTATATCGCTGGCTTTATCGGAAACCGGAAAGACTCTGTTTCCCCTCTCTATTTTAAGGGGTACTCCCAGTTCCTCAAATATATCCATAACATCATAGGGCATCAGCCTCGAAAGAGCGCCGAACATAAACCTGCCGTTTACGGGGATATTTGAAATTATCTCGCTTATCTCCCCGCAGGCATTGGTGACGTTGCACCTGCCCTTACCGGTTATCATAAGCTTTCTGCCCACTTTTTCGTTTCGCTCAAATAAAAATACCTTTTCGTGGCTGTCGGCGGCATAAGCTGCCGCAATCATTCCTGCTGGACCTGCGCCGATTACAGCTGCAATATCATTCATTTACCGTGCTCTCCTCAGTTGTATCGTAAACCTTATACTGCTCCCAGATTTCCTCAAGCTCATCAAAGTTTTTGGCAACCTCTTCACGGCGGCTCAGTGAAACCGCTACAATAAGCGCATTAATAAGGCTCAGGGGAGCTACAAGGGAATCCACTACGGATGCTATATTGCTCTTTGCAATAAGCAGATTTGAAGCATAGGGAGCCATGGGAGAATGGCTGCTGTCGGTTATTGCGATAACCTTGGCGCCTCTGTCGGAAATAAACTTAATGGCGTTTATAATCTGCCTCGAATATCTTGGAAAGCTGATTGCAATACATACATCCCCTTCACCTATACGGAAGGTCTGTTCAAAAATTTCGCTTTCGCTTGTGGTATCCACAATTACAACGTTATCAAAAATAAGATTAAAGTAATAAGCAAGAAAGCTTGCAAGCGGAGCGGAGCTTCTTACGCCGAAAATATAGATTTTCTTCGCCTTATTGATATTTTCAACGGCTTTGTTAAAATCCTCATGGGATGTCTGCTCGATTGTATCCCTTATCATTTCGGCATCGCTTAAAAGCTCATTGGTAAGTATATCGTCGCCTATTCTTATGGCGGTGACATCCATTCTCTGAACTGCGGTAAGCTTACTGCGTATCATCTCCTGAACCGCCTTTTGCAGCTCCGGATATCCGTTAAAGCCCAGTTCCGTTGCAAAGCGAACTACGGTGGATTCACTTATACCCACCGTTTCGCCAAGCTTTGATGCTGTCATAAAAGCTGCTCTGTCATAATGCTCCGCAATATACTTTGCTACTCTCTTATGACCTTTTGAAAGCCCCTGATATTCCTCTTCTATTTTTCTCAAAAGTGAGTGTGACATTTATCATTCATCCTGCCTTTGGTTTACGGAATTGCAGTCTTAAAATACTGTTTCTGTCCATTAATACGGAAACAAAGACATACACATGATATTTTATAGCATTAAAGCGGTTTAAGTCAAGGGTTATTCAGTTTTGAAAACCTTTTTGGCATACTCTACGCTTGCCATTGCATCTTTTCCGTAGAAATCCGCTCCGATAGACTGAGCATATTCCTCAGTGAGCACTGCTCCGCCAACCATCACCTTACACCACGGGCATTTTTCATTAAGAAGCTTAATTGTCTCCTCCATATACGGCACGGTGGTGGTCATAAGTGCGCTGAGTCCTGCAAGCTCGATTCTGTTTTCACTTACGTAATCCGCAATAGTTTCGGGAGGTACGTTTTTGCCAAGATCTATAACCTCAAAGCCGTAATTGTCAAGCATTACCCTGACTATGTTTTTGCCTATATCGTGATTATCGCCCTTTACGGTGGCAATTACGATTTTTCCGTTTTTCTTTCTCTCTCCGCCCTTTTCCTTATAGTATTCGCTTATGGCGTCGAAGGCCTTTTCCGCCGCTCTTGCGCATGCCATAAGCTGGGGAAGAAAAATTCTCAGTGTATCAAAACGCTTGCCTGCTTCATCGAGAGCCGGAGCAAGAAAGTCTTTTATAACATCCTCGGGAGCCTTGGTTTTAAGCTCCTCCTTTGCCGCTTCATAGGCTTTATCTTCAACGCCGCCTAAAATAAGCTCGTAAAGGTTCGCTTTCTTTTCCTCTTTCGGCTTATTTTCACTGCCTGTAAGGGCTGCAATATAATCGGCGCAGTTTTCATCGAAGCCATTTAAAGCGCACCATGAGCGGTATGCGTTCATCATGGCATCGGATTTGGGATTTATAATACAGCAGTCAAGACCAGCCCCTAAAGCAAGAGTAAAGAATGCAGAGTTTATAACCTCTCTTCCGGGAAGTCCGAAAGATACGTTTGAAACGCCTAAAATTGTTGAAACTCCGAGTCTTTCCTTAATCATCTTAAGGGCTTCCAGTGTGATTTTTGCTGCATCCGCAGAAGAGCTTACTGTCATTGTAAGGGCATCCACAACTATATTTTTACGGTTAATGCCGTACTTCTCCGCAGTGAGGACGATTTTTTCCGCAATCTTAAAGCGTTCCTCGGGTGTGTTCGGTATACCCTTATCATCAAGGGTGAGGGCAACCAAAACGCCGCCGTATTTTTTCACCAGCGGGAAAACCGCCTCCATAATCTCCTCTTTGCCGTTTACGGAGTTTACCATGGGCTTACCGTTATAAAGACGCATGGCTTTTTCGAGAACCTGAGGATCGGCGGAATCTATCTGTAATGGGAGAGCTATTGAGGACTGGAGAGTTTCTATAGCTTTTGCCATCATCTCTTTTTCATCTATTCCCGGAAGTCCCACATTTACGTCCAGAACATGGGAGCCTTTCTCAGCCTGAGTAAGTCCCTCAGAAAGAATGTATCCCATATCGGAATCAATAAGAGCCTGTTTAAAGAGCTTTTTGCCCGTGGGATTTATTCTTTCACCGATTATAACGGGCTTTTCGCCTATAATCTGAGCCTTTGCATAGGATGAAACAACGGTGATTCCCTTATCGGTCAAGGGCTTCGGCGTTATTTTGCCGCATAAAGCGGTGAGCTTTTCTATATGCTCCGGAGTTGTACCGCAGCATCCGCCCATTACCGCTGCTCCGTTTTCTGCAAAGAATCGGCAGCTTTCGGCAAAGTCTTCCGGCAGAACATTATAAACTGTATTTCCGTCAACCAAAACAGGAAGTCCTGCATTGGGATTTATGATAATGGGAAGTGATGCATATTTTGCGTACTGCAAAAATACTCCTCTCATTTCATCGGGACCCATTGAGCAGTTTATGCCGAGGGCATCTACACCAAGTCCCTCAAGAAGAGCTATTGCAGCAAGGGGATCGGCTCCCGTGAGAAGCTTGCCTTTATCGTCAAAAGAACAGGTAGCAAAAACCGGCAGGGATGTATTTTCCTTCGCCGCTAATACAGCCGCTTTAAGCTCATAGGTATCGGTAAAGGTTTCAAGAAGAATTAAATCTGCTCCCGCTTTTTCTCCGGCTATGGCAATTTCACTGAAAACCTCATAGGCTTCTTCAAAGGATGTATCGCCGTTGGGCTTTAAAAGCTTTCCCGTAGGACCTATATCGAGAGCGGCATACTTTTCCCTGTCGCCCCCAAATTCCTTTATGGCAGCTTTTGCACATTTTATTCCCGCTGCGGCAATTTCTCCCGCTTTGTATCCGAGAGGCTCCATTTTATAGCGGTTTCCGCCAAAGGTATTGGTGGTAAGTATATCGGCTCCCGCTTTTAAATATTCAAGATGAATTTCCTTTATTTCATCTGCTCTTTCTATGCACCATGGCTCCGGCTGCGCTCCGGCTGCAAGTCCTCTTTTCTGAAGCAGAGAACCCATTGCGCCGTCAAAAAACAGCAGCTCTTTGCCAAGCTTTTCAGTATTAAACATCTTTTTCCTCCGATTTCAAGGTCAGCGTTAAATTACATACAGACAGATTTTATTTGAGTATCTCAGAAAGGCTCTCCATTATCTGCCTTGCAACCTCAGGCTTATTCATTGTATAAATATGTATGCCTCTTACTCCGTTTGCCACAAGGTCTACTATCTGATCTATGGCATAGGCAATTCCCGCCTGCTTTAAAGCGGCGTCGTTATCGCCGAATTTGTCGAGAATTGTTCTGAACTTAGGTGTAAGTGATGTGCCTGAAAGCTCTGTAATACGCTTAATCTGACGTGAATTTGTAACAGGCATAACACCGGCAATTACAGGAACATCTATGCCCTTTGCAAGAGCACGATAAAGGAAGCTGTAAAGCACGCTGTTATCAAAGAACATCTGTGTTGTAAGATAGTCGCAGCCGCAGTCAACCTTTGCTTTCAGATAATCAAGGTCACGGCTTTTGCTCTCGCACTCAATGTGTCCCTCAGGATAACAAGCAGCGCCGATACTGAATCCGCCTCTCTCTTTGAGCTCTTCAACAAGCTGATATGCGTATTTATAATATCCAGCTTCCGGGAACATTCCGTCCTGCGGCATGTCGCCTCTGAGTGCCAAGACGTTTTCTATTTTAGCCTCTTTCATTTCATCGATGAGATGTGAAATCTCCTCTCTCGAAGAAGATACGCAGCTAAGATGAGCCAATGCGCTTGTACCAAGCTCATTTTGTATGTAGGAAGCTATTTTAATGGTATTCTGTGAAGTCCCGCCTCCTGCGCCGTATGTGACACTTATAAAATCGGGAGAAAGTGCGGCAAGCTCTTTCATTGTCTCTTTGGCATTTTCAAGTGCTGCCGATTTCTTCGGTGGAAACACCTCAAAAGATACTGTAAACCCTTTATTTTTAAGCCTTTCTGTTATATTCATAAAGTTTCATCCCTATCTATTTATATTTTATTTTTTCTATTATACAATTTAAGCTCTTTAATTACAACGAAATATGTGTTAAAATATATAAACAGAAATTAAAAAGCGCATATTCTCCAAAATTCGTATGGGATTTGTTAAAAAAATCCTTGCATTTTTTGTAAGAATATGATAGCATATTTACGTTATTCTGTTAGTCACACCAAAAGGAGGTGCCTAAAAATGGCAAAATGTCAGTTCTGCGGTAAAGATGTTTCTTTCGGCATCAAGGTTTCCCACTCACACAGACGTTCAAACAGAACATGGAAGCCCAATATCAAGCGTGTTAAGGCTGTTGTAAACGGCTCACCCTGCCGTGTTTATGCGTGCACACGCTGCCTTCGTTCAGGTAAGGTTACACGTGCTGTCTAATCCTTCCTAACGGTTTGAAAGAAGATAATAAATAAGAGACTGCTGAAAAGCAGTCTCTTTTTATTTTGGCAGGCTGAGCCTACAGCCTACACCCAAGTCGCACACCAAATGACAGTAAGGAACAGCTATAAGTGCCTGCGAGCAAGCTGAGTTTGCAGGCAAAGTCGAAGCAAACTGAGTTTGCATACATAATGCACAGTAGGATGAGTTTTCCGCTCCTTACCCGAACTTTGATAAAGGAATAAGTTTTGCCGCTCATGCTGCGGCGGTGCACATACTTTTGTCCATAGCAACAAAAGTATGCAAAAATGCATTTGCGGCGGAGTCCCGCCGCTTTGCCAAAACAGAAAGCACTAATCAGCGCAAAGCAGGTTTTCTCCAATACGCCCTCCGACGGTAGCTCAGATGGTTCATTTTTATCACCATCTAAGTGTAAACGTTTTGCTGCTAACGAATTCTTTTTTCTTACCGTCGGTTAGGCTCAGCAAGCGTTCACCAATTCACGTCGGCAGTTTGAAGGGGTTTAATCTATCACCGGCAAAGAGTAAACGTTTTACTACTTTCCATATCTTTTCCTTTGCCGCCGTGTGCGACTGTCAAATTTAAAAATTTCTGCGGTTCTTTGGTTTTCAGAGATAATGTGCACTTTTATTTACTTTTGTAAAATTGCAAGCTAATCAACCACGCACTGATGATTATTATTTAATGTAAGTGACACCGCTCATGTTAACCTTGGCTGTGGGCAATTGTTCCAGAGCTTGCTGTTTCTGCCATTCTTTTCTTATAATGCCGTATTCCGCTATATCCAAAAATTCTCCGCCGGTGGATTTGAACTTTTCCTTTTTTATGCCCTCCAACGTCAAACCGCATTTTAGAGCCACTTTCCCTGACCCCGGATTTTTAACGGCATGGCGTATTTCAACTCGGTTGACTCCTACCTCGGTGAAAAGATAATCAATAACAGTTTTTGCAGCTTCGGTCATAATGCCTTTATTCCAGTAGTCAAAACCGATACAGTATCCAATTTCGACATCTTCGCTTCTCTCATTTATTTTTACAACACTGATGCCGCCTATAGGTTTACCTTGATACTCAATTGCCCAGTTATACATATTAGCCTTTCTGTATCCCATACACCACTTTCTTAAAATCTTTTTTGTTTCTTTCGGTGATGTATGAGGGGTCCACGTCAAAAACCGTGCAACTCTTTCATCATTTGCCCAGTTTTCAAACATGGCCTGAGCGTCCGACACATAAAATCTTCTGAGAATAAGTCTTTCTGTTTTTAAAGTTTGTGTTCCTCTATGGTTAAGCATAATTCATTCCTCCAATCTGTATTTTGTTTGCTATTCCTTTCTGAAAATATCAAGGGTATGATGAGAGTATCCAATCAGGTCTTGTCGCTCACACGTAGCAAGATGATATTTGAGATACAGTTCATACATTCTGTCATCCATGTTATCAACAGTTTCACGCAT
>UQGM01000074.1 GCA_900540535.1 uncultured Oscillospiraceae bacterium
CTTTGTAGCCTCAACAGCTGTCTGAAGGTCAACATAAGGAACGCAGATAACAACGTCACAATCTGCATCCTTTACCAGGGGCTTCATCTCTTCGATAAGAGCCTTAGCCTGTGAGGGGGTTTTGTTCATTTTCCAGTTACCGGCAATAACTGCCTTACGAAGCTGCTTATTCATAATGAATTACTCCTTTACTGTCTTTATCTTTCTTTAAAGTGAGCGGTACGAAACCACTTTTCATGATTTCGCACCGGCAGAAAATTTATAAAAATCAGTCTTTGTCGTTGAGAGCAACAATACCGGGAAGGTCTTTACCCTCAAGGAACTCAAGAGAAGCGCCGCCGCCTGTGGAGATGTGAGACATCTTATCAGCGAAGCCAAGCTTCTGAACAGCAGCAGCTGAGTCACCGCCGCCGATGATTGAAATAGCGCCGCTCTCAGCAACAGCCTTTGCAACTGCGATTGTACCGCTTGCAAAGTTATCCCACTCAGAAACGCCCATAGGTCCGTTCCAGATTACTGTGCCTGCATCCTTAACAGCGTCACAGAAGAGAGCCTGTGTCTTGGGTCCGATGTCAAGTCCCATCCAGCCGTCGGGAAGGTTATCAGAATCAACAACCATAGCCTCTGTGTCGGGCTTGTACTCTTTACCAACTTTGTTATCAACGGGTATAAGGAACTTAACGCCCTTAACCTTTGCGTCTTCCATCATCTTCTTAGCGTCTTCAACTCTGTCATCTTCGCAGATTGAAGTACCGATTGAATAGCCAAGGCTCTTCATGAAAGTATAAGCCATACCGCCGCCGACGATAAGAGTGTCAACTTTATCAAGAAGGTTTGTGATAACGCCGATTTTATCGGAAACCTTTGCACCGCCGAGGATTGCAACAAGGGGACGCTTGGGGTTAGCAAGAGCACCGCCGATGAAAGCGATCTCTTTCTGGATAAGGTAACCGCAAACTGCGGGAAGATAATCAGCAACGCCTGTTGTGGAGCTGTGAGCTCTGTGAGCGGAGCCGAAAGCATCATTTACATAGATCTCTGCAAGAGAAGCAAGTGCCTTGCTGAACTCGGGATCATTCTTTGTCTCTTCCTTATGGAAACGAACGTTTTCAAGAAGCATAACCTCGCCGTCCTTAAGGTTAGCGGCAAGCTCTTTTGCACTTTCGCCTACAACGTCCTTTGCCATTTTTACCTCACGGCCGAGAAGCTCGGAAAGGCGTACAGCAACAGGAGCAAGAGAAAACTCAGGATTGAACTCTCCCTTGGGTCTGCCAAGGTGTGAGCAGAGGATAACTCTTGCGTTGTGGTTTATAAGATACTCAATAGTGGGAAGAGAAGCGACTATTCTTTTATCGCTTGTAATAACTCCGTTTTCCATTTTTACGTTGAAGTCGCAGCGGACAAGCACACGCTTACCTGCAACGTCAATGTCTTCTACGGATTTCTTGTTGAGAACGTCCATTTAAATACATCCTTTCATTTTAAAGAGAATTGGATTAATTAATTTTTCACCTTTAGTATTTTATATCATGGCGGAAATTTTTGCAAGTAGCAAAGAGGACAACAAACTTTGCAATGTTTGTTAAAAAACTGTCATAGTAAGCAAAAGCCCTGAATCAGCCCTTGAATAAATCAGTTGACAGGTATCTTTCGCCGGTATCGGGAAGAAGTACAACTATGCGTTTACCCTTGTTTTCAGGTCTTTTTGCAAGAAGTGAAGCTGCATGAAGAGCTGCTCCGGAAGAGATACCCACAAGCACTCCTTCTCTGCCCGCTGACTTTCTTGCAGCGGCATAAGCCTCTTCCGTTTTAACAGTGATAATTTCATCTATCAAAGCTGTATCAAGTATATCCGGCACAAAACCCGCTCCTATACCCTGAAGCTTGTGAGGACCGGCTTTACCGCCTGAAAGCACAGGAGAATCGTAAGGCTCTACGGCTACTATCTTTATATCAGGATTATGCTTTTTTAGAGCTCTGCCTACACCTGTAATAGTTCCACCGGTTCCTACCGCAGATACAAAGATATCAACTTTTCCGTCGGTATCGGCGATTATTTCGGGTCCTGTTGTTCTTTCATGAACATCTGGGTTTGCAGGATTTACAAACTGTCCCGGAATAAATGAACCCTCAGTCTCAGCTGCAAGCTCATCGGCACGGCGGATTGCTCCGCTCATCCCCTCACTTGCAGGAGTCAAAACCAGCTCTGCGCCCAAAGCTGCAAGAAGATCTCTTCTCTCTGCGCTCATACTCTCGGGCATTGTGAGAATAAGCTTATATCCCTTTACGGCACAGGTAAAGGCAAGTCCCACACCTGTATTTCCGCTTGTAGGTTCTATAACGGTCGCTCCTTTTTTCAGAAGACCTTTCTTTTCTGCATCTTCAATCATGGCGAAACCTACTCTGTCCTTGGCGCTTCCAAGGGGATTAAATGATTCCACTTTTGCCACAACCTCAGCTCCGTCTTCCGAAAAACTGTTAAGACGAACAAGAGGGGTTCTGCCGATAAGCTGTGTAATATTATCCGCTATTCTTTCCATATATAAATATCTCCTTTCGTTTATGTTCTGTATTTATGATTTACTGCTCTTTTCTCCTATTTTTCTTTCAGTACCCTTTACAAGACTTTTAATATTTCGCCTGTGTCGGAAAAACGCCATAGCCGTTATTACAGTGGCAACTATATACATTTCAATCAGCTGAGGCTGGGATAGATTCCATTTACCAGAAAATCCGTAAATAATCACACCCGCTAAAAATTCAGCTGCAAGAAGCAGTGAACCTAAGGAAACATATTTAGTAATTCCCACAGCAGCGCCGAAGGTAGCAAAAGCTATAAGAGAAAGAACCGGGTCAAGAGTTAAAATGAGTCCTGCTGTTGAAGCTATACCCTTACCCCCACGGAATTTAAGATAAAAAGGAAAATTGTGTCCAAGCACCACACCTAAACCTGTATAAACAGTAAGCAAAGGCATGAGAGAAGCGTATCTCTGCGAAAAAATCAGCCGCACTGCTACCACTGCCAAAATGCATTTAAGACAATCGCCCATAAAGGTTACAACCCCTGCCTTTGTCCCCAGAGTCCTCAAAGCATTGGTTGTTCCTGCATTCCCGCTGCCATGCTCCCTTATATCTATACCCTTGATTCTTCCGTAAATATATCCGGTCTGAAAAAGACCGAAGACATATCCTATCAGTACACAAAACAGTCGTACCATAGGCCCACTCCTTTATCAGTGGAATTTGACTATCTCCTCGAAATCCTTTCTCACCTTTGTTCTGAGCTTGTCGTCATCTGCCGCATATCCGACACATATTACAAGCCTTACTCTTTTATTCTTCGGTATATCGAGAAGTTCTTTTATCTTGCCCTCATCAAAGCATCCTGTAATACAGGTTGAAAGTCCCTTATCGCAGGCAGCAAGACAGAAATGAGCTGTCGCTAATCCTATATCGATTGAAGCGTATTCCTGAGAACCGATTTTTCCGGCAATTCTCGCAATAAGCTTTGCCTTTTCCTCTACTACAACTACAAAAGCGGGACACTTTTCTGCAAATTTATTTAAACCGAACTTTTGAAGATATAATCCCATAAGCTTTGCTTTGTCATGGGAAAGTACACCATGGAAACTCCAGGGCTGTGAATTGCAGGCTGACGGCGCAATTCTTGCAGCTTCAAGACATGCTGTAAGATCCTCACGGCTCACCTTTTTATCAGGATTATAATTGCGGCAGCTTTGACGTGCCGAAGCAAGTGAATAAAATGAATCCATAAAAAATTCCTCCTTAACGGAAACTGTGACATTAATGTTTTTAATTATATTAATTACATTATGACACAAAGGAGAAATTTGGGCAATAAAAATTTAAATCACAACGGCGTATTCCTGCACATATCAAAGGCGAATTTCTCCGTCCGAGTAAAGTCCGCAGGCGGCAATAACGGCACACACTCCCAAGAATTCATAAGGCGATTCCGACAAATCAGGAGCGGCAGTCACCGGTATTTCACAAGGCTCGGCAGTAGTTCCGTCAATACATGTAAATGGATGCTGTATGCTCACACAGGGCCGCTCCGTTTCGGTACTTGAAAAAGCAATACTGCACTGGGAGGAAAAGCCATAGGTTATACAGTGAGAACATACAGGCGCATCGGGAGCAATTACAGTATAGTTTCCCTTTTGTCCGAATTTTTCGGGGAAAATATCGGTAATGGGCGAGGTAAGCAATCCCGGCGTGCATGAGATGGCTGGCGACCGCATCACACTGCTCGAAGCGCTTAGCATGGCAGGCGACCTGACACCCACGGCCAAACGTACCAATATCCTCGTACTTCGTGAAGAAGAAGGGAAAAGACACACCTATACGGTCGATCTTACTTCCGGTCGGGATGTACTTGAGTCTCCCTGTTATTATCTTCAGCAGAACGATGTGGTATATGTAGAACCCAACAAATCCATCAACGTGAAAGGAAGCTCCGCATTGTCATATTTGGGAGCGGGAGCAAGTATCATTTCCGTATTAGCCTCCATTGTATCCCTGATTGTCGTACTAAGCAAGTAAAAAGAAAATATGGAATATATTCAGGAAAACGAGAGAACACCCAAGAAAGACGAAGGAGGAATCAATCTTCGTGATGTCGTCGAACTGATCATAGCCAACTGGTACTGGTTTGTCCTGTCCGTTTTAGTATGCGTGGGATCAGCTTATTTTTATGTACTGACCATTCAGCCGGTCTATCAGCGCCAGGCAGTGATGTTGGTGAAAGATAAAGAAAAATCCGCTTCGGACATGTCCGCCATGCTCGAAGTGAGCGGAGGCATAACAGGAACCAGTGTCGATAATGAAATCTATATCCTGCGTTCCCACCAGTTGCTTCGTGAAGTAGTCAATCGCCTTCATCTGGATGTGGGTTATGCCAAAGACGGCATACTGCGTGATGCTCCTCTTTATGCGGAATCACCGGTAGAAGTTCATTTTATCGACCCTTACAATCAGCCAGTGTCATTCAATATTACTCCCCTCAACACGACAAAGTTCCGTATATCCGACTGGAAAGTGGCGGGAGAAAAGGGCCGAATGCAGGAGCAGGACCTAACGTGCAATGACACCATCCGGACAGAAGCGGGAAGAATCGTCGTGCAGTTGCGCCCGGAAAACTTGTCCGCCTATCTTTCCCAACCGATATCAGTCAGCCGTATCAGTCCGGAGATAGCAACAAACATTTACCAGTCCAAGATAGCGACCTCATTGGCAGGCGAACG
>UQGM01000075.1 GCA_900540535.1 uncultured Oscillospiraceae bacterium
TCCAGTATGGGATCAGGTTTTTCACTGCGCTCGGCACCGGTTCGGAAATCCACAACCTTTTTTAGTTTATAGCGGTCTGTAAGGGTTTGCTTATCGTTTTCGGTAAGATTGAAAAGCTCACCGCTTCTTATAAGACGGCAGGGCTTTATTTTTCTTCCATCTGCCGTTTCCATTCCGCCCAAATCTCTTGTATTGAAGATTCCCTCAAGGGGTATTCTTTCCCATTTGTACATATCTGAAGCCTCCGATTAAAATCCGTAATTTCCGTTTGCGTTATATAAAATATATCCGTCGATTGAATTGCTTTTAAGAATTTCTATTGTGCTCTGAGCGTTTGGGAGGGTATCGGCTTCAATTATCGGATAAAGCGCAACCTCCTTGCCGCCTACCTTTGCACGCTGTGAAAGCTGACTTATTGCAAGAGGCATAAATTCTTCTGCCTGTGAAGAGGGATTAGCATAGGTTTTATCGCCCAGCTTTACGTTTTTCATCTGAGAAAGACGCATATCAGGAGCTGCATACCCAATACCGCTGTCAAGAAGATTTCCGTTGTAAAGGTCAGCGCTGCCGTTAATGGCTCCGTCGCCTGTCATGGAAACTATGATTTTTCCCTCACCGGCTGCGCTTTCAGCCTGCTCAATAAAGGATACAAGGGTCTGATTTCTGCTTTCTCCAGTTTCCTCGCCCTCATATGTTGCAAGATCAAGGGAATATCCTGACGGGAACTGAACGCCGGAAAGAATGATTCTGTCAACGGGCATGGATGCAGCTTCTTTTATAATCTCAGTGAGATAATTACATGCATCCTGTGAGTATGGGTTAAGCCATGGCTTGCCGCCTTTTTCTCGGCTGTTATCGAGCCAGAGCATATCGGTGTTGTTATAGTGAACAGCCATTTCTGATTTTTCACTTGCCATAAGGGGATCGTTAAAGCAGTTTATTACGCCTATGACCTTTAATCCGCCCTCACGTAAAGCGGTGAGTATTTCGGAAAAATTATCCTTAGCGCCCTGTGCTGCATTTATCTCATTAGCAGCTGCAACAGAGGTAGGATAAACTATTGTTCCGTCATCCTTCTTTAAATCTACAACCACACTGTTGATGCCTTTTGATACAGCTTTTTCAGCAAACTGTTTGGCTGCCTCGGGAGTAGAAAACTGATTGGGCTGAATATAAACGCCTTTAACAGCGTCCTGCTGAACAACGGGAGCAGCGGTTGTACTTTCATCTGACGGAGAAACAGCGCCCTCATTTTCCGAAGGGGCCTCTGTGGCAATGGGAAGGTCGGAAACATCGAGCATAAGTGTTACACCAAAATATACAAAGGTAAATAAAAAGGCAAAGGCTAAAAATATTTTTATTCCGGAAAAGATTTTTCCTACGATTACTCTTTTATTGTAACGCTCGTCGGGACTTTTACCTCCCTCCGGATATTCTTTTGAAAAACCATAATAACTGTCGGTTTTATAGGCGTTAAAGCGTCTGTCTTTTTTTGCCATTAGAATTCATGCCTTTCTTAAACGAAAAGTGACTGTCCTGAAAATCCCATAAATGCAAGTGCAAGAAGTCCTATATATATAAAGACTGCCGGGGTAAACTTAAAGCTTTCGGGAAGTTCCGGATTTGATTTTATGCGTTTTATTCCAACGCTTATAAGAGTTGTGGCAAGTGCAAATGAGATTCCCGCACCTATTGCCATACCTAAAGCTTCCAGTATTCCGCCGGAAGAACCCATACGGTTAAGGAGCGGAATAGCCAAAACTAATGTGTTAAAACCTGCAATGCCAACAAGTTTCAAAAATCCCTTTGAGGCTTTAAAGCCCTTGATCATTATAAGGATTACCAAAAGATAAATTACAAATTCAACACCTGTAAAAATAAGCAGATGTTCAATAAATCCCATTGCGTTAACCTGTGGAATTAAATCCAAAGCACGGCAGGAAACGGCAGCTGTAACTGAAAAAATCATAACAAACAGTGAAACAACACCGATTTGCTTCGGTTTGCTTCCTATTCTTACTGCCTCACCAACGCCGTATCCACCGCTTAAAACTATATTTTGAAAAAATGCAGCATAAAGAGCAGTTATTATAAAATCAACAAATAAATTCATAATCAATCCTCCTTAGGCGCAGATTTTTTTGCAGCGGTAGATGCTTCAGTATTCTTAGAGGTTGTCCTCTTACGTGTTGTCTTTTTAGGAGCAGCGTTTTCTGCTGTATCAGCGGAAACAGTAGCAGTATCTGCAGCTGCCTCTTTATTTTCTGAACTTTCAGCAGAAACAGCAGTCTCAGCTTTTACATCAGCGGGAGCCGTTGTTTTTTTAGTAGTTCTTTTACGTGTAGTCTTTTTAGGAGTAGCACTTTCTGCTGAGTCAGTGGAAGCAGTAGCAGTATCTGTGGCTGCCTCTTTGCTTTCTGAACTATCAGCAGAAACAACTGCCTCAGCTTTTACATCAGCAGCCGTTGTTTTCTTAGTGGTTCTCTTGCGAGTAGTCTTTTTAGGAGCAGCGTTTTCTGCTGTATCAGTGGAAGCGGTAGCAGTATCTGTGGTTGCCTCTTTGCTTTCTGAACTTTCAGTAGAAACAACTGTCTCAGCTTTTGCATCGGCAGCAGCCGTTGTTTTCTTAGTGGTTCTCTTGCGAGTAGTTTTTTTAGGAGCAGCGCTTTCTGCTGTATCTGTGGAAGCGGTAGCAGTATCTGTGGGTGTCTCTTTGTTTTCTGAATTTTCAGCAGAAACAACTGCTTCAGCTTTTGCATCGGCAGTAGCCGTTGTTTTCTTAGTAGTCCTCTTACGTGTGGCCTTTTTGGGAGCAGCGTTTTCTACTGTGTCAGTGGAAGCAGTAGTATCTGCGGCTGCTTCTTTGCTTTCTGAACTTTCAGCAGAAACAACTGCCTCAGCTTTTGCATCATCAGCGGCGGCTGTTTTCTTAGTGGTTCTTTTGCGTGTGGTCTTTTTAGGAGCAGCGCTTTCTTCTTTATTAGCAGATTCTTCTGTGCTGACAGCCTCAGAAACAGTTGTGTTATGGATATTACTTTCAGAAAGCGTATCAGTCTCTTTTTTATTTTCATCTAATGAAGCTGCTTCTGCTGTCGGAGAAATTTCTTCTGAAATTTCAGCGCTGCTAACAGGAGACCATTTATGCATTATTCTGCTTACTGAAGATTCAAAATTTGCAGAGGAATCGGTGTCTTCTGAATCTTTGGATTCAGCGGAATCAAGTGGAATTTCTTCTGACTTAACAGGTTCAGGGACGTTATCGGGAATAACATCTATTTCATTTTGCAATGAATCCTCATCATTGCTGAGGGAATCTTTGTTTTTTTGTTTGTCTATTATGAAATCGCTGTCTTTGGTGTCGAATTCGTCACCGATGCGGAAAGTAGATCTCATGTAATTAATAAATGCGGCAACAAAGCCCAATATGATAAATCCGCAGAACGGCATCAGAAATCCGTTTGCATGGGGAAGAGCGTCAATATAATGACCGAAAATCTTACTGGAGCCGAGAGCTTCTCTTATCATACCGGTGAGAATAAGTGGAATTGCGTATCCAATTGAATTGGCAAGGGCATCTAAAAATGCAGATTTAACGCTGTGCTTTACGGCAAAAGCCTCACATCTCTGTACGGTAATGGAGTTTACAGCGAGAAGAGGAATGTAAATTCCAAGGCTGACTTCAATAGACGGCATGTAAGCGCTCATGAGCATATAAAAAGGTATTATGAGCAATACGCCTGTTACGGCATAAACTCCGACTCTCAGCCATTTAGGCATTTTCTTAAAGATGAGAGCGGTAAATATTTCAAGGAATATAAGAAGAATAGCAGAAAGCACAGCAAGAACAGCTGCGGTTGCAGCGCTTTTGGCAACTGCTATAAGGGGACAGATTCCGATAGCGTAAACAAGAACAGGATTGCGGCTCAGAATGCCTTTTTCAAAAATGCTTTTTGTATCCGGTTCTGATGGATTTTTAAACCGTGCCATTTATCTGAGCCTCCTTTTTCTTTTTTTGAAATAGTTTTTTAGATTTTTCCGGGTTCTCTTTTTTCTTTTTATTTTTATTAGAAGAGGCGAGGTGCTTTTCAATGAAAGGATCAACTACCGGCCAAACGGCGTTTATAAGGAGAATCGCAAAGACTGAACCGTCCTCATAGGGTCCTACATATCTTATAAGCATACATAAAGCGCCGGCAGACATTCCGTACAGGAGCTTTGAAATAAGCGTAGCGGGCTGGGTAGCAGGATCGGTTATAAGGAAAATAGCGCAGAAAAGAAGCATACCCGATGCAAGCTCCATGACAAGGGACATCTTTCTTCCTGACATGACTCTGGGGAAAACCACTGCGCAGAATGCACACACAGCTACAAATCCTGCTGAGGAAATCCAGCGGTCGGGATATCTTATAAACAGGTAAAGGGCAAGTGCGGCACAAACTAACATACTTGTTGTACCGATTGCTCCGGGAATCATTCCTACGAAAACGTCAAAGTAGTTGAACCAGTCGGGACTGAGTGAGTTTCCGGTTTTAAGCATTCCTGCAAGTGAGGTTTCTGCAACAAACATAGGATCGCTTGCCGCAAGTACTTCAGCACCGGGAGTCGGGAATTTAAACATTGCATCCGGCCAGCAGATTATAAGGAAAGCAAGTCCGGCAGCAGCAGGCACAAAAGGTGTTTTGGCGGTACTTCCGAAAGGAAGCTTTGCAGCGAGAATTGCAAAAGCACTGCCGACAATGGGCATCCAAAGGGGAACCGATGCCGGAAGCATCAGGGCGATAATTACGCCTGTAAAGAGTGCGGAAAAATCAGAAAGAGAAACTTCCTTTTTCGTCACCTTACAGGATATATATTCGCAAACAACTGCAGTGACAGTCGAAATGGCGATTAAGAGCACCGCCCTCCAGCCGTAGTAATATATTGATATAGCCGCCGGAGCGGTTGACATAATCAGCATATCAGCCATATAGTTGCGTATGCTGTTATGACTGAGTTCAGTTCTGCCGTTACCGAAAAATTTCAAATGTATCATTCCTTACCATTATTTATTCATTGCGGACAACTTCGCCGGATATTATGATAGTAGTGTAATCTTTGTGAAAGAGG
>UQGM01000076.1 GCA_900540535.1 uncultured Oscillospiraceae bacterium
CTGCTTCAAACATAAAAAAGTTAACTAAACTTTTCTGCAAAGCATTGGGATAAGTTTCTGCCTGTTTTTTTAATTCGCATAAGCTTTCATTCTTAGCATATAGTATTTTGCTAATCGCTAATTCTCCTCGATACATTGCACTAATATAACCATGGGGATGCCCAGTCTGATAATTGGCAGTAACAATTCCGTGCTCTGTATCTTTCATTATTTGTTCCACACGTTTAATATCACGTAAAATTAAATCCACATGATACCCGTTTATGACTAACCATCCGCCGCCATTAATCCAATCACCCCATGCTCCGGGAGGTACAACAAGGTTATTTCTATGCTCATCATCCAGCTTTGTAGCGAATTGATTAATAGTATTTATGTCAAATGATTCTGAATTGTAATAGATGCCGATATCTATATCCGAATCCTCTGTATGGGTGCCCCTTGCACGTGAACCACCTAAAACAATACCTTCTATATAAGACAGAGAGGATAATTTCTCTGCTACTGATTTAATAATATTATCTACCATCAAGCATGCTCCTTTTATCGATTCACTGCTGTAAAAATTCCAAGCCAAATCTTTTGCTTCTACTCAACATATTTATAATTTTTTTAATTTCACAAAAGATAGCTAATAAGCACATTATAAGAATGATTCTGATTTTTTTCTTCACTTTTATTTTTCTCCATTTCAGCACATTGTTTTATTTTTGGGGTTTTTCGATTTCATCATTTTCTAATTCAATCACATCCAGAATGCCACAATTCAAGGATTCGCAGATACGAACCAGCGTTTCCATGCTGATATTTTTCCCTTTTCCCATATTAGCAATCATATTTGTGGTAAGACCGGCGGCAATCCGCAAGTCCTCTTTTCTCATATTGCGCTCAACCAGCGTATGCCAGAGGGGTTTATAGCTTATGTGCATTTATCCTCCTGCCTTTCTCCCGGTTCCGGGGTTCCTGCTCCTATTATATCAAAGTTCTTGCTATTCCACAAACATTTCTTGATACAACCGCCGGTTCCGTCTGGATTGTGCTTTTCCTTTCTTCTCTTGATTACATCTACTTAGCCATGAGCTGTTTCATACCCTGGCTTTTTGCACCCGATAGCGATAGGTAATCCTTTGAAGTTATCTCCGGATTTTCCCCCGCTTCACACCGTGCATGCGACTTTCACCGCACACGGCGCTCCATCGAATTCAGCCGTCCAAGGCTTTTAAACACAACTTACACACTTCGTCACAGCATTAAATTCAAAGAATAATAGGTGGCATATCTGCCATAGTACGAAGTTTGTTAAGCTTTTCTATTTGTTTATTCTCAAGATTTAAGGATTTTAGGTACTTCTCAATCGTAGATTCTGAAGAAGCATGGATAAGAATATGAACCGCTTTGCTGACAAGAATAAGATTTGCGTATTCGTCCGAACCACCATTGCTTACCGGCACTTTGCGGTGGCAGTGAATATTGTGTGAAGTCATCGGAATTCCCGTCACTGCACATTTACCATACTGTGCCGCATACAAAGAAATACGGTTATCCGCATATTCAATGGTTCTTCCCTTTACAGGATTTCTCATCATCCATAACATTGTCTCCGTGTCGATTGCAAGATTCTTATGAATCTGTTCCCGACCTTTAACCGTATATTTATTGATGGATTTCCTTTTATGACAGGCATTCTTCGGCTGGACATATCCCAGTGGAACCACCGGACGTCCATGAAGAAACCTCATCTGTCTGCTTGCTCCATACTTTTCTTTAATGAACCCATTTCTGAGCTGTCCCTTTTTGGATAAGTCGCCTCTCAGTCTGTTTCTGAGCTGTTTGTTGATACTGAAAGCAAGTCTGCTGAAGTCATGGGATACTTCTGTAGAAATACAATAATATTCATGAAGCCCAATAACTACAGAGTTGTATTTCTGAAGCTGCAAGAACTGAGCGTTATCATCTGACGAATGAGCCAGTTCCTTTACTTCTTTCGAGACTTTTTCATGAGCCCTTTTGTATGCTTTATCGCTCATATGAGACCGAACTACGTATTTCTTACCCTTTTTACGGACTTTCAGTTTGAACCCGAGAAAATCAGAATACTGTCTTTTGAGATTAACTACTTTAGATTTGTCGGGGCTGATCTCCAGCCCCAGCCTGTCCTTTAGCCATAACTCTGTTGCCTTGTATGCTCTGACAGCATCCTCATGTGTTGCGCAGAAGATTTTAAAATCATCGGCGTACCGAACTGCATGCATCTCTTTTAATTTGCTCCGACGCAGAGCCCTGTAAGCGTGGCTCTTAATCTCTGTTCCCTGCGCATTGCTCTTCGTTTTGAATTTTGTTTTTGTTGGCATCTCCTCCCATTGTGAGGCAATCCACCAATCCAGTTCATTCAATACGATGTTTGCAAGCAATGGCGACAAAATACCTCCTTGCGGGGTACCCCGTGTGGGATAAGTTTTCTCACCATTTGGCAGAACAACAGGTGCTTTCAGCATTTCTTTTATAATGCATAACAGCTTTTTATCCCGGATTCCCAATGCCCATATCTGACGCATAAGCTTTGTATGGCTGATATTATCAAAGAAGCCTTGAATATCAAGGTCAACCACATGGTACAGATGCTGTACCTGTATCAGCCTCATACATTGTGCAATAGCAGTCTCAGCGGAACGATTCGGGCGGAACCCGTTGGAGTTCTCACTGAATTTTGCTTCACATATCGGCTCCATGACCTGCAAAATACATTGCTGTACAATCCGGTCTACGATAGTTGGAATTCCCAGCGGTCTGGTCTTTCCATTGGGCTTTGGTATCTCCACTCGCCTTACAGGTCGTGGATGATAATTACTGAACTGTTTCCGTATGAGACGGACGTATTCCTCCTCGCTTAACTTTGCAAGGTCTGATATCGTCCTTTTATCCACTCCCGAAGTATCACTTCCTGTATTCTTCTTTATCGTTCTGTATGCAAGCTTGATATTTTCTTCACTCTCAATGATTTCCATCAGATGGTTGAAAGTTTTATCTTTCTTACTTTCTGCATACAGCCTGTCAAAAGTACCTTCCATGTCGTAATACTCTGAGTTGCGGATTTTTCTCTGTTTACTTTTCCTTTCTTGCTGCCCCGAAGTCAACACAGGCATCCTCTCCATCCGGTTTGGATTTTCTTTGTCATACTCGAAGCTGTGTTTGTTGTGTTTTCATTTTCATTGCTGAATTCGACTTGTGGCTATCCCTCCACCGCTTACTTATTCACGGCTTCATAGGTACTGTGCCACTACTCTCACTGGAATAAAGAATGGTTATTGCCTTCTCTCGAAGGTATTCCCATCCACCACATCATTGGCTTGCAACCGCCTCCATGTTCCCAGCTTTCCACGTTCCGATATTCCTATCATTGGATATCTTTAGGTTCTTCCTCTAAGCCTGTATCTGGTCATGCATAACCGCATCGCCTGTAACGATGCATGGACTTTCATAACAACCAATTTTACTCGCCCACAGATACCACCATGAAAGGTGTACTGCCTTTCGACAGCATCAACGTTTAGACTCGTACATTCGGAATTTCGTCAGTATTTTCATACATTCTCACCATGGATATCCGACCCCCGGCATATAGGCAACACCGTCCACCTCTGGACAGCTTTCGTGTCTGGTCTGAAAACCAGTCTTACGGTTGCTCTCTGCCGACTTCACCGAGCTCTATAAACTTTTGGAGAGAGCCGTTGCATGCTCCCCGCCATTCGGAGTATTAGGGTGGCGCTTCGGGGCGTTACCCCCTCATTTCACCCATCAGAATATCAGTTCTCCAAAGTTTCAGGCTACAATTGCCCTTCGACTTTGTGCGCAAGCTTTTCACTTACGAACGTGTCGCACGATTATCATTTCCGTAACCTTCAAGAAGGTTGATAACTCCCCATACGCCGAGACCGGCTCCAAGTGCAATAACAAGAGTCTGAAGAACGGTAATAGCCTGATTGAAAAATTCCATAAATTATAGTCAGCCGAAATCATTTTTTAAAGATCTTCATTGGTTCATAGGCATACAAAAGCCAGACAAACTGCCGCCTGATTTGGCGGCTGATTCCGGCTGTCCTCATTTTTCATTATTTTTTATTGATTGTCCGCCCTGTACGCCAATATCCTCATCCGAGGTAGTTCCGGCGAATAGATATAATCATTCCCTTCACAGCGGAACATTTTAATTACCCTATGCATCTACTTCATAGACATCGTAGACCTCGTTGGGTTTAGGTTTAAGGCGGGCAGAAAGAAACGCCTCAATATCAAAGACGTTTTTTCTGTCCGCATCAGCAGTGTATTTGAAATTGGGATGCTTTGTAATATCGTACTTATCTGAAAGAAAGGGTCGTACACCACGCAATTGCAGGATACATTTTCCGCCGTCCATAACGGCAAGTTCATCCTGACTCATAAGTTCTTTGCCCAATTTCTGATAATTCATAGAGTGGGAAATTTCACGTCCACGGCTTTCGCCCGTGTTGTATGTATCGATTGTCTCCTTTCCAAGCACAGCGGCCAGCTCCTTAAGAGTGGTCGGTTCCTTTCCGCCAAGGAAAACAGATGCATCCATATTGCCGATAATGGTATCGGCGTTGTCTTTATAGATTGCTTTTAATTGGGACTGAGCCTGCAATACAAGACATGCAGAAATTTCTCGGCTTCTGATAGTTGCAACAAGTTTTTCAAGTCTCGGTATCTGACCGATATTTGCTGCCTCATCTATTAAACAACGTACATGAACAGGCAATCGGCCAGCGTATACATCGTCGG
>UQGM01000077.1 GCA_900540535.1 uncultured Oscillospiraceae bacterium
CGAGAACCGGGGCTCTCAAACCTCCCACGGACTGAACTATCAAAAATTAGGAAAGTCTTTGCCACAATGTCAAGTGATGAATTGGTGTCAAATTATCTATCTTGAAGCTATAAGGGCAATTCAATATAATAAATAGGTATAAGCAATCTATCCGGAAAAAAATTTTATAAAAAATGAAGCCACACTATCTTTTTACAGTGTTCATTCGTTATACATGGTAGAAAGAGAAATGCGCATTGACTTTCAATAACGGGAAAGGAGGATTTCGTGGATATAGATTTTTTGTTGCTACAAAGAATGAAGCGTGGAGACGAAAATGCTTTTAATGTATTTGTTCGCAAATACTATAAGGAAATATTGAACTATTGTAACTATCATTGCCCTGATACATCAACCGCAGAAGATTTAACACAGGAAACTTTTTTGCGATTTTTCGAGAAATTGTCTGACTACCGTTATATGGGAAAAACCAAAAATTATTTGTATACGATTGCTGGAAATCTTTGCAGGGATTCCTATAAAAAAATCCGAGAAAGTTTGTTAGAGGAACAGTCTTTAGAAATTCAAGATTGTTTACATCCCCCTGAAACAGACGAGCTTCTTAACAGGCTGACGATTAAGGCAGCTCTGGATAGATTACCCGCTGAATTAAGGGAAGTTATTATCTTGTATTACTTTCAGGAACTGAAACTTACAGAAATATCCAGCACCTTACAAATAGGTTTGCCATTAGTAAAATACCGGGTAAAACAGGCAAAAACACATTTAGAAAGACTGCTAAGGGAGGAGTGATTTTGTGAATATTGAAGAACAACTCAAAAGGTATCGGGAAAATCAGAATATTATTCCTGATGAACAGCACATAAAAGAAACCGTAAGAAAATCAATAGAAAGTTATTGCTCCGTTGAGCAGGAAAAGCAACTAACGTATTGGGAATTTTTATGGACAGAGTTACATCTTATACGCAAGCGGTGGTGGCTGCTGCAAATGCTTTTGTTATGGACTGCTGCAACCCTTTTGCCATATCTTTTAGACAATAGGTATGTGATAAGAATGTTAGGTATGATAGGGGTACTCTTTATTGTTCTGATGATACCGGAATTTTGGAAAAACAAATCTTGTGACTGTATGCAGATAGAAGCGACCTGCCTTTATTCATTGCGACAGATATATGCAGCCAGAATCTTTCTATTTGGAATTGTCGATTTATTTATGATAAGCCTGTTTTGTATCACACTTAGAGGAAGTGTCAATCTCGCGCTATCAGAAATTGTCATCCAGTTTTTGTTTCCAGCCGTGGTGACTGCTTGCATTTGCTTTGGTACGTTGTGCAGCAATAGTCGTGTAAATGAGGGAACTTCTATTATTCTCTGCCTGTTATGGAGCGGAATATGGTGGTTCATTATCAATAACGAAACCATTTACGTTCTCATTACACTTCCGGTTTGGTATGCTTTGTTTGGAACTGCTGTTGTTTTTCTGATTGGTGCAATTTATAAAACCATATTTGATTGTAATAAATTTTGGGAGGTGGATTTAAGTGGAACTACAATTAGTTAATCTGACAAAAGAGTTTGGAAATTTTCGAGCAGTAAACAACCTGAATCTTACGATTTCAAATGGTGTGTATGGACTTTTAGGTGTCAATGGTGCTGGAAAAACCACTTTAATGAAAATGATATGCTCACTGCTGACCCCTACAAGCGGAAAGATATTATGTGACGGGCAGGATATTGGGGGAATGGGCGGCGAGTACCGGAATCTTTTAGGATATTTGCCGCAGGAATTTGGATTTTATCCGGAATTTACGGTAAAGGATTATCTTTTATACATTGCAGCCTTAAAAGGGATTCGCCCGATTGTGGCAAAGAAAAAAGTAAACAAACTACTTGCACAGGTAGGACTTTCCAAAGCTGCTAATAAAAAAATGCGGAAATTATCCGGAGGCATGAAACGTCGGGCTGGCATTGCACAAGCGATACTGAATGACCCTAAAATTTTGATTTTGGATGAACCAACTGCCGGACTTGACCCCGTAGAAAGAATACGTTTTCGCAATCTAATCAGTGAGCTGTCAGAAAACCGTATTGTTATATTATCTACTCACATTGTTTCGGATGTGGAGTATATTGCAAAGGATATTTGGCTTATGAAAGACGGTAAGATTTTGCAGCAAGGAAATTTAGATGAAATCGTATCTTCCATGCCGCAAAAAGTATGGGCTTGTCAGACTTCCCATGAAAAAGCAGCAAAGTTGATGAAACAATATAAAGTATCTAATATGAAATCAGAAAATGGTACTGTTGAATTACGAATTATTTCTGCCAGGCAGCCGCTTGAACATGCAAGACTTGTGCGCCCTAATTTAGAAGACGTCTTTTTGTATTATTTTGGAGAAAAGGGTGGTGACATGGAATGATTCGATTTGAAATAAAAAAGATATTTTCAAAAACTGCAAATAAAATCGGTCTGATCGTATTGCTGGCAGCCATCGCTGTTACTTGCTATTTTGCAATATCTTCCATGGACTATGTGGATGAGGAGGGGGATACACACACAGGAATTGCGGCAGCAAGGTACTTGCGTGATACAAAAGCGGAATGGGAAGGCCTGATCACAGAAGATGTGCTTCGAGAGGTCATTCGGCAAAATCGGCTAATCAACGAAACCTATCCTGACAGCCCGACAGATATTAAAACCAGCAACATTGGCTATTCCAAAAAACAGGGATTTTCTGATATTAGGGATTTAATTAACTCTGGATTTTCCGAGTTCCGAGAACATAATTACTATCGGGCAGACAGCTTATCAGAGGATGAGGTTGGAAAGCTTTATGATAACCGCATCTTAAATCTGGAGAAATGGCTTAATTCTGATGAAGCAAAAGACCAATTCAGTGAAAAGGAAAAAGCATTTCTGGTTAGTCAATATCAAAAACTGGAGACTCCTTTTTATTATGAATATGCAGGCGGTTTTACTGCTGCTTTGGACTATGCACCCACAATCATTATGCTGACCGTTTTGATTATGAGTTTCTTTGTAGCAGGTATCTTTTCAAACGAATTTGGGTGGAAAGCGGATTCTGTTTTCTTTTCCGCAAGGTATGGCAGAAATAGGGGGACTTTTTCTAAAATAGCGGCTGGGTTGATTGTTATTACCGGAGTTTACTGGTTGGTAATTCTGATATATTCCGCAGTAGTATTTAGTGTTGCAGGTATTGGCGGTGCAAATTGTGTTATTCAGACAAGCTGGGCTTTCTGGAAAAGTTTTTACAATATTACCTATTTGCAGGCATACCTCTTAACCGTGATTGGTGGATATGTGGGAGCATTATTCATTTTAGCTGTTTCCATGCTGGTATCTGCCAAGACACATACAACTGTTTTAGCTGTTACAATTCCATTTGTACTGTTATTCATTCAATCCTTTTTGGGTGGATTTTCAGTATTATCAGATGTATTAGGACTTTTGCCAGACCAGCTCTTGCAGATAAATATGGCAATTAAAACCTTTACTCTTTATGAAATTGGTGGGAAAGTGATAGGATCAGTTCCGATTATTTTAACAATTTATTCCGTTCTATTCCTTATTATTTTACCTGTTCTGTATCAGGTATATCGAAAAACAGAAATAAAGTAAAAAGCGAGTGAAAAGCTAACTTGAAACTCTAAGCAATTTATGAGGTATTGATAAGGAAAAGAAAATCAAACAAATATAATAAGCCCGTCTGAAAGATAATCTGAACCGGTCCGTAAAAAGTAGACAATAGATAAAAAGCCTCCCCGTGTAGGATAATAGAACTACACGAGGAGGTTTTGCTATGTCCAGAAAATATATAAAGATCGACGAGTATGGCAAACAGATTTTAGAGATGAAAGCCCAAGGGAAAACCAGCCGTGAAAGCCATCTACCGCCCCTATCTGGCGAATCCCTGCCCGGAGAATATGCCGATTTTGTCTGACCTCCACCAAGCCCTGCTCGACCAGCACTTGCCGGAAGCGGACCGGGTAGCGCAGGCATTGGACTTGTATGTGTCCGGCTCGCTGAATGTGTTTAATCACAAAATGAATGTGGACATCCATAATCGGCTTGTGGCCTTTGACATCAAAGAACTGGGCAAGCAGTTAAAAAAACTGGGGATGCTCATTATCCAAGACCAGATATGGGGCCGCGTTACCCAGAACCGTAGCCAAGGCCGGGCCACATGGTATTTTGCGGACGAGTTCCACTTGCTCTTGAAAGAGGAACAGACCGCCGCATACAGTGCCGAGATTTGGAAACGCTTCCGCAAATGGGGCGGCGTGCCCACAGGCGCCACCCAGAATGTGAAGGACCTTCTTTCTTCCCCGGAGATCGAGAACATTCTGGAAAACAGCGACTTCATCACGCTGCTGAATCAGGCATCCGGCGACCGCAAAATCCTTTCGGAACGGCTGAACCTCTCCGCAGACCAGCAGAAGTACATCGACAATTCCGAACCGGGCGAAGGACTGCTGATTTTTGAGAACGTGGTGCTTCCGTTTTCCAACCCCATCCCGAAAAACACACAGCTCTATAAGATCATGACCACCCGGCTCAGCGAGGTGGTGGAGCTATGAGCCTAACGCATTTCAGCTTGTTTTCCGGCATCGGCGGCATCGACCTTGCCGCGGAAGCAGCGGGTTTCACTTC
>UQGM01000078.1 GCA_900540535.1 uncultured Oscillospiraceae bacterium
ATTAGGGCTATGCCCGAAAAAGAAAAACCACCCGCTATGCGGGTGGATATTTATTTTGTAAATATGCATAGCAGAACATTGCCGCACAGAAAACATCGGGCATAAGCGCTGCTATTATCCAAAGGCGAAGCATATGTGAATGACTGATTTCAGCGTGCATGAGTATCTGGGCAGCGTATACTGTAAGAGCTTTTTTATCGAGTCCTGAAATGGCTGTTTTCATAAGCTCAAAGCTTATGCCTCTGTCAAGAGTTTTGGCAAGGCTTATAAGTTCCTCGGAGCTTTGATTGTTGAGAGCTTCATAGAACCGTTCCTCAACCATTTCGCATATTGTATCGACTGTATAAATTATTCTCGGATTTATTTCAAAAATCTCTGCTGCGGCTTCAATGCATGCCAGAGCTCCGCAGTTGATGCCCAGGGGGAATTCCGTATTTTCTCCGAGGTGTTTTTTTACGCTTTCCGAAGCAGCTTCTTCAAGTTTTGATGATGCAGGCAGATCACTAAAAACGGTTCTGTATTTTTTTCGCATAACAGGCTCGAGGAACAACGCTTTTTCCGCTTCACCTTTGTGGAATGAATAGTAAAATCCGTCAAGCTTTCCGAATTCCTTAAGTCCGTCAAGATATCCAAGCTGTATGTTCTGAAGTGATATGTTCTTATCGAACATCATAACGCTGCCTCTTTGACCGTTGTTGAAGGGGCGTTTGTTCTGAATATAATGAACAACAGCGCTTCCTGTTTCAACGTTCTGAGCTTTTCCCATTGAGCCGATGTTGACCGCCACTATTTCCGTTGCGCCTTTGTCGAGAGCCATTTTAACGGGAATGTTGTCTGAGTATCCTCCGTCAACGAATACGGAGTCTCCGATTTTATATGATTTCATTACGGGAAAGCATGCTGCGCTTGCAATTATGTAATCTGCCGCCATTCCTTCGGGTATATCTTCTATAAAAAGCTCTACTGCTTTTATGGGTGAAAATTTAGTGGTGACAAGTCCGAACTGCGCTTTTGCCGAGCGGAGCTTTTTTTCGTCAAGAGTGCTGCGTACAAGATTTTGCAGGGGAGTGTAGTCTGCGCCACGTTTGAATATGGCCTCTTTAAGCACACGTGAAAAAAGGTCGTCCATTTTACCGGATGAGGTGTTTTCATCGCCGGCAAACTGCTCAAAAACCGTTGACATGCTCATGTTTTCCCAGATGGAAAGGGCTTTTTTATATTCGCCCATTGCAAGGAGTGCACCGTTAAGGGCTCCAACGGATGTACCTGTCACTACGTCAGGGACAAATCCCAGTTCATTGAGGGCTTTCCATACTCCTATCTGATAACCGCCCTTTGCGCCTCCGCCGCTAAAAATAACGCCGTATTTTTCCATTTCAGCACCTCCCATATTACAGGTGATTTATAGCATAAATAAATTAACAGAGTGTTAATTTTGTAAAATTACTTATTACGGCTTTATCTGCATATAATTTAAGGTGAATTTGAATTTAAATTATTCTTACTGTTGACCTTATGTTAAAAGTAGGATAAAATTAAATGATAGTAAAACAGAAGGAGCAGCTCAGTGACGAAGAAGAAAAAAATCAGCAGAAAAAAAGTTATAAATATCGCCGCTGTGGCAATGCTCATAACGGCAGCGGTGCTTATGGTACTTCTTGCGCTTTTGCAGGTTGAGCCCCTTAAAAGCTGGTATGCCGATATGCAGGAGTGGCTTATAGATTTTGAAAACAGGGTAACATCCATAGAAAACAAAAACATAGTTATTCTCGTTATCCTGACCCTTTTCTGCATTAAAGGATTTTTCCCGTTTCTGCCTATAAGTACACTTTGCTTTATGACAGGTATGGTGTTCCCGGGCTTTTCCGCATTTCTCATAAATATGCTGGGTGTTGCTTTGCAGATGTCCATTGCCTATTTTAAAGGCAAGTTTTTCGGAGGAGGAAACGTTCATAAATTCCTCAATAAATATGAGGGAACACGTCAGGTGTTGGAGAAAAAGGCATCTGCCCATACGCTGCTTTTGCTTGCATTCCGACTTGTGCCTTTTGTACCTATGAATACCGTAAGCCGTCTTTTCGGTTCTATGGGGATTAAGTACTGGGAATATATCTTTATTTCTATCGGTGGATTTTCGCCTAAAATCGTTTCTTACACCATTATCGGACGAAACGTATATGATCCTCTTTCACCGTCATTTATTGTCCCGATAATTGTTTTACTTCTCATATCTGCTGTATCTGCATTAATACTGAATTTTGCTTTGGATGCAGCAGCAAAGAATTCAAAATCAAAGGAAAAAACGGGCGATAAAGCCTGATTAATAATAAACGGAGGACTTAAAAATGCCAAAAGCAACCCTTCTTAAGGAAAATTTGTTAAATGGAGAATATGACAGCCGTCTTAAAACGGTATATGTTACTGACGCAGATGCCAAAGCACAGCATGAACGCTATGCAGCGGTAATAGACAGCTTTATAGAGCTTTTCGGTGACAGAGAAGCCGGACTTTACAGCGCACCCGGACGTTCCGAGGTAGGCGGAAACCATACTGACCATAACCACGGTAAAGTTCTTGCAGCGGGAATAAATCTCGATGCAATTGCAGCCGCTTCAAAAAACGACGATGGAATTGTAAGAGTCAAATCTGCCGGATATCCTATGGATGTTGTAGATATTAACGACCTTACAGTACATAGCGAGGAAGAGGGAAAGAGCGTTGCTCTTCTCAGAGGCGTATGCGCCGGATTCAAAGAGAGAGGATATAACATCGGCGGCTTTGATGCAACAACAGCTTCAAAGGTTCTTTCCGGTTCGGGACTTTCTTCATCTGCTGCATTTGAAGTGCTTCTGTGCTCCATGATGAACTATCTTTACAATGACGGAAAGATTGATCCCGTTACAATCGCTCAGATTTCACAGTATGCCGAGAATAAGTATTTCGGCAAGCCCTGCGGACTTCTCGACCAGATGGCTTGTTCCGTCAGCGGCTTTGTTACAATAGATTTCAAAGACCTTTCCGCTCCCGTAATCGAAAAGGTTGACTTTGATTTCGGTTCCTGCGGACATTCACTTTGCATTGTGGATACAGGCGGAAACCACTCAGATCTTACCGATGATTATGCGGCAGTCCGCAAAGAAATGGAGTCTGTTGCAAAGTATTTCGGCAAGGATGTTCTCCGTGAGGTAAGCGAAAAAGAGTTTAAGGATAACATCGGCGAAGTCAGAAAGACCTGCGGAGACAGAGCAGTGCTTCGTGCAATGCATTTCTACGGTGACAACGCAAGAGTTGAAAAGGAAGTTGCAGCCCTTAAAGCAGATGACTTTGAAGAGTTCAAAAAGTGCATAATTGAGAGCGGACGTTCTTCATATATGTACAACCAGAACGTATATACCTGCAAGGCTCCCACAGATCAGCCTGTTTCATTGGCTCTTGCAATCAGTGAAGAGATTCTCAGCGGCAAGGGTGCATGGAGAGTACACGGCGGCGGATTTGCCGGAACAATTCAGGCTTTCGTTCCCAATGACCTTCTCTCTGAGTACAAAGAGCGTATTGAAAGCGTATTCGGTGAGGGAAGCTGCTATGTTCTTGCAATAAGACCCGTAGGCGGAACACAGATTGCAGCGGAGTAAAATTAATAATATTAATCCGTAAATTTTAAGCGCAGAAACCTTTATATAAGGCTTCTGCGCTTTTTGTTGGTGCCTTTAGACGTGGAAATATCTTGATATGCACCCGAAAGTCTGGCAGTATCAATATGTAGAATATCAAAGACCACTTTCAGAGCATAATATCAAACAAAGTATATCCCGCAAGGGGAATTGTATGGATAATGATGCAATGGAAAATTTTTTAGGCAGACTTAAAGTAGAAATGTTCTACGGCGAGCATTTTGAGACAGTTGATGAATTCGTCAACTGTCTCAAAGAGTACATTCATTAACTACAATAACGAAAGAATTGTTTCTAAACTGAAAATGAGCCCGGTTAAGTTCCGAACTCATTCTCGTACTTGTTGATTTTTTTTGTCTAAACTTTGGGGTTCACTTTACATAAAGGGGTTTTTCTATTGTCCGTTTTTACCGGACTTGTTCAGAGCGCAGAAATGGAGATTTAAATATGTGAAATTTTATTTTTAGGGGATTAACCTCCTGTGCATATACAATACCGATAGCTGCATCAGACTGATTGAAGTGTAATATATGAGTTTATATAGAAAACTTTTTAAAGATTGTTGACAAGTAAACTTGGTAATGATATTATAATGCTGACAAGTAAACTTGGCAATATTGTTTGGAGGTTTCTAATATGAACAAAGATGAAATTTTAGCAAAAAGTAGAGCGGAAAATAAGAACAAGGATGTATACGAGCAAGAAGTTTTAAAGCAGGCAA
>UQGM01000079.1 GCA_900540535.1 uncultured Oscillospiraceae bacterium
AAATCGCTGATGTCAATGCGCAGAGCCTTGTGGTTGCCCAGCTTTACAAAAACGGCATTCTCAATCATGCCGAGTATGCCTCCAGATCAGGCGAGCTTGACCGGAAGGTCAGTGAACTCCGGTCAGAGCGCCGCCGCATCTTGACAGAGGATGAGGATGACGAAATCATCGAGTCTCTGAAAGAATTAAACGAAACCATTGCCGAATACGTTCCAACGGACAGCTTCGACACGGACTTGTTCGGACAAATCGTGGAGAGTATTACCGTAATCGGCAGGAACACGCTGCGTTTCCGCCTCGCCGGTGGACTGACGCTCACCGAGAAATTCGAGGAAAGGAGCGCATGATATGAAAACACGAAACATTCCCTTCGGCTATACAATGGAGAACGGCAAAATCATCTTTCACCCAACCGAAAGCCAAGCGGTTCAAGATATATTTTCCGATTATTTGGACGGGCAATCCCTATTAAAGATTGCAAAAAGCCTGAATGAACGACAAGTGGAATATCTGTCCGGAACAACAGGCTGGAACAAAGCCCGTCTGAAACGCATCATTGAGGATAAACGCTACATCGGCAACGATGGCTATCCTCCCATTATAGAGCAAAGCGTATATGACAAAGCGCAGGCAGTCAGAGCCTCCCGAAACACACAGAAATCCCTCGACCGCACAGCAGATATTTTCAAGCTGCAGCTTCCGGTTCTCTGTGAGAAATGTGGAGAACCGATGCAGCGCAAGCATGACAGCCGCACCACTTACCAAGAAAAGTGGGTATGCAAAAGCTGCGGTGGAGTTATCAAAATTTCGGACGATGCGTTCCTCTCGGCAATCACCGAATGCATCAACTATCTCATTGCCAAACCAAACATTCTGCGAGGTGATCCAACACCGACTGAGCCGCCCGTAGAAGTCATCCGATTAAAGAATGAAATCGGTCGACTGCTTGACAGTCTGAGCATTGAAAAGGAGACGCTGAAAAACAGAATATTTGAATACGCTTCGCTGGTGTATGAAACCTTAGATGCCACCCAGCGTATCACAGAGATGATAAGAGCGACCTTGCAAAGAACAAGGTCGCTCTCTTGCTATAACGGAGAACTAACAGCGAAAATAGCCGCTGCCATTACACTCCATGCCGACAAAACGGTCAGCCTCACCCTTAAAAACGGTCAGCAAATCAGAGAGGAGAAAAACGATGCAACAGACAGCACCCATATTGCAAAAGAGAGTACGCACCATTGCTCCGACTATACAGCCGGTGAATGCGCACAGCACACAAAGCATTACCAAACGGGTAGCCGCTTACTGCCGAGTGTCCACCAAGCAGGACGAACAGCTTAACAGTTATGAGAATCAGGTGAACCACTACACAGAACGGATTCACAGAGAACCCGGCTGGAAGTTAGTAGGCATTTACGCCGACAAGGGTATCACCGGCACCAGTATGAAAAAGCGTGACGAGTTCAATAAGTTGATCCGCCAATGCAAACGAGGCCGGATAGATATGATTATCGTTAAATCCATCAGCCGCTTTGCCCGAAACACCCTTGACTGCATCAAGATCACCCGAATGCTGCGGGAAATCAAGGTGGATGTGTACTTTGAAGAACAAAATTTGCACAGCATCGATCCAGCCTCGGAATTTTACATCTCCATATATGGCTCTATCGCACAGAGCGAATCCGAAAACATCAGCCACAATGTCGCGTGGGGCAAGGCGCAAAGCGCAAAGGAAGGCAATGTGTCCTTCGCTTATAAATCCTTCCTCGGATACCGTCAGGGTGCAGACGGAAAACCGGAAATTGATCCTGCACAGGCGATAACAGTACGGCGAATCTATACGGAATTTCTCGCCGGCAACAGCCTGCAACAGATTGCCGATGGACTGACCGCAGACAGTATTTCCACGCCGATGGGAAAAGCCGTATGGCAGCCCGGAGTGATACAATCTATCCTCTCCAATGTAAAATACAAGGGTGACGCTCTGCTGGGCAAAACCTATGTCGAGGACTGTATCAGCAAAAAGGTGCGTATCAACGGCGGCGAACGACCGCAGTATTATGTAGAAAACAATCATCCGGCAATCATCGATGCTGACACCTTCGCACAGGTACAGGAGGAACTGGCAAGGCGAGCCTCGAAACGCAAGGTCAAGCAGATCGGTACGACAACCGAGCAAGGCAAATACTGCGGAAAGTACGCACTCACCGAACTGCTCGTCTGCGGAGAATGCGGAACGCCCTACCGCCGGTGCACTTGGACAGCAGGCGGTCAAAAGAGAATTGTATGGCGCTGTATCAACCGTCTTGACTACGGCAAAAAATACTGTCACCACTCACCGACCATAGAAGAAGTCCCCTTGCAAAAAGCGATTATGAATGCTATATTAAAAACAGCAAAAAGCAATCCCGACATTCTGCAAACATTGAAAATGCATATCCAAATAGGGCTTGGTGCTGAAGCCGGTGAGGAGGAAAGCGTTGATATTCAAATCCGCATCGCACAAATCGATAAGGAATTTAATGACATCCTAAACACCGTAACTGCCGAAAATCCCGAAAGCCTGCTCACCGATCCCCGTATCGAAGCTCTGATGACTGAAAAGAGGACGCTAGAAAACAGGCTGACAGAATATATATCCGCTGAACAGCATCGCAAAAGTACCAAGTCACGGTTGGAGCAGATTTTTACCATCCTTGATGGCATGAAAAATCACCCGCTGACCTTCGACAATGAGATCATCCGAAAAATCCTGCAATGCGTGATCGTAGAATCCAAGGATAAAATCAAGGTGGTTTTCATCGGTGGGCTCGAAGTGGAAGCTGAGGTGGAGCAATGATGTCAATCAAGATAAAAACGATTTCGATGGTTCGAATCCCACCGCCGAAATGCCGAAAATATCTTTTTCATGTGGCTCTCACACACCTGCGGTGAGCAATTTGCGCACCGCAGTTTTTTTTACAGCAAAGATGCCCGCATTTGCAATGGACATCTATTTTGTCAACATTTCTCACCTGACTGAGTCTGGACGCAATTTGCGTTCTGGACTCAGTTTTTATTTTGCTTTTTGCTTGCGTTTACAGTGGGTATCTGTTTTGTCAACGCTTCCCATAGTAAAAGCCGCAATCTCATTTAAAGATTGCGGCTTTTTGATATTATTTATATACATTACTCGGTTAAAACGATATAATGAAAGAGAAATAATATAAAGGGGATGGTTTTTTGCTGTTTCATATGTTCAAGAGTCAGGAAGAAAGAAGAAATTTTGGCGGATCTGCTTTTATAGAAATTCAGCACTGCAAATTGCCTGAAAGCACAAAACTCGAAAAAATCATTTCTGTAAATGTAATCCCTCATTGGGAAAATGATTCTCTTTATGTTTCCGGCGATGATATGAATTTGTTTTATGAGCAATATAAAAACATTATTACCGGAGGAGTTTACAACAACGGTAAAAACGGTGTTATGGATTTATATGGAATAAATTTCTATTCACGGGAAAAGGCAGACCTTATTATAAAGGGTATAGAGGATGAAAAGCCTCAGGAATATGAAATTTTGCTCAGATGGCTAAAATCCGGAACAGATTATATAGGATTTTATATTTTAGGCATGTAAATAAAATATAGCGTCTTTGTGTTTAATGTGCGATATCTTATTTTTTACAACCATTAAAATAAAAAGCATCTGTTATCGGCCATTGCGGTCATTAGCAGATGCTTTATTAGGTTGAAAAAATATTGGCTATATGGCGGAATGGCTGTGGATGTGATTGTCGTTAAAATCGTGGCTGTGTTTGTGGTTTTTATGGTCAGCGTCGTGAGTGTGCATGTGACTGTGGGTGTGTTCATGGGGATGAGTGTGAACTATATTTCCGTGGCTGTGCTCGTGGCAGTGAATATGTGTGTGCATATGGGTATGCTGAAGTTCTATTGTATCTTTTACAATAAGTATCGTTCCGGCAATCATAATTAAAAGTGCGATGAAAAACTGTAGTGACGGCTGTTCTCCTATTCATGCTGAATATTACTCCCAAAAAGGGAACTATTGAATAATATGCGCTTGTTTTAGCTGCACCCAAATCTTTCTGAGCCATTATGTAAAAATTGATACTTAATCCGTAAGAGACAAATCCAAGTATCATAATGGCGGCAATTAAGCTGAGAGCAGGTATTTTTTCTCCTATAATTGAGGCGATAATAAGACTTCCGATTCCCGAGAAGCAACCCTTTATTGCTACTATTTCTTCAGAGCTTTTGCTGCTTATCATTTTAGTGCAGTTGTTTTCAAATCCCCAGCATGTACAGGCTGCAAGTATAAGGATAGAGCCTTCATTGAAGGTGAAAGCTCCGGCTTTGCTGTCAAGGCTGAGTATGACG
>UQGM01000080.1 GCA_900540535.1 uncultured Oscillospiraceae bacterium
TCTTCTTTTTATATTTGCATCACCGTGCCTTTTCAGCTTTAACACAGTCAGCTTCACAAACTGTATAAAAGCTGATTATTATTTTAATGTTTTACTCCCCCTTCCGTTATATTGATTCGTGAATACAAAAGTTCCGTAAAATTTTCGGAACAAATGATAGCATTTCTAAATTTTCATATGACGCATCACTGTATCCTCCCAAATTATAACAAATTTATAAACTGGATTCAATGCATAGAATTGTCAATAATATCAATATTTTTTGGTGTAATATTCACTTTATATATTTAGTGCATAATTTTATATACCGAAAGTATAGGATTCTCTCTATTTATAAATCGATTTGTAAATTTTCTATAAATTTATAAACATAAAATGGACCTGCACAAATAATGTGCAGATCCGTCTTTTTAATGACTTTATATTCTTTTTTTGAATATATGCTGATTTTTATACAATAAATTTATACTTCCGAAAACCTTGTTGCTATACTACTAAGCCTAAAATCCACAGGATCCTGTTTTCTCGTACTTCGGTAAATACTCATTATAAGACCTATGGCTATATATATACAAAGGTTAGATGAACCGCCGGCGCTGAAAAACGGAAGAGTAATTCCTATAACCGGGAAAATTCTGATACACATACTTATATTTATTATTGCCTGGCTTCCTATCATAGCAGCAGTTCCGCAGCACATGAGATAGGCTTTGTTATCCCCTGACTTTTTGCCTACGTAAATTATTCTCATAATAATCGCAAAAAGTAAAAGCAGTACAACAATTATTCCTATAAGTCCCAGCTCTTCACCTATGGAAGCTAAAATCATATCATTCTGACCTTCAGGAACAGCGCCGTTTTGTGTGTATTCGCCATTAAACAATCCCTTTCCGAACACTCCGCCGGAACCCATGGCATTAAGTGCCTGATTTTGCTGATATGCTTCATCAAGGGCGTAATGCTCGGGATAAAGAATCGCCAGCACACGGTTTTTCTGATACTGATTGAATATCTTTGCCTTATCGCCAAGAACCCAGAGTATCGGAATAACTACAGCAAGAAATCCCGCTCCTGCGGCAAAATATCCCCAGTGCATTCCGGCAACAAGAAGCATAGCCATACATATAAGCAGGAAAACCAGAGCTGAACCGGCATCACCTGTTTTCATAACAAGGCCGAAAGGAATAAGTGCATGAACTGCAAGCAATGCTATATTTTTGAAAGAGTTAAGGTTTTCCTTTACCAAATCAAGATGTACCGCAAAGGTGATTATATAACCTATTTTTACAAGCTCTGACGGCTGAAAGTAAAATACTTTCAAATCAAGCCATACCCTTGAGTCAGGACGCAGCGGAGGAGCAACGCCAAACAAAAAGACTAAAAACATAAGTCCGATACAGACGATACCGACTAAAGGCCACAGCCTTGCAATAAATTCATAATCTATAAAGGATATAATAATACAAAGCACAACACCTATGGCAACGGCAAGAACCATGGTTTTCATGTCACCGGGTATTAGTTCACCGTCAGTTAAAGTGTGTTTTGTTACACTGTACACCATGACTATTCCGAAAACTGATGCCAAAAGGGATAAAATAAACAAGAGCTTGTCCGTACCCTTAAAGGCATTTTTTAAAACACCGCTTCGGTTTCTCAAAAATAATCACCACCGACTAAAATTTTCTGCTTTTCATTATATCCTTAATCCACTTTTTGTTCAAGTAAAAATACTTTAACCAATTGTTAAAATGTGATATAATAACCAAAGCCAAGAAAGAATATTAAAAGAGATTATTAACCTGATCTCTGAAAGGTATAGATTTAATGAAAAAATATGTTTCAAACAGCGCTGCCGAAACTGAGAAAATCGGCGCAGAATTTGCGAAGACATTAAACAGCGGAAAAGTTGTCGCCTTTTACGGCGATTTGGGAGCCGGCAAAACCGCATTTATAAGAGGCATGGCAAATGGATTCGGACTGGATGCCGAGGTAAGTAGTCCCACCTTTGCAATTGTACATGAATACGGCGGATCTCCCCTGTTTTGTCACTTCGACATGTACAGGGTTGACTCCTGGGAGGATTTATATTCATGCGGCTTTTTCGATTATATTGATATGGGCGCAATTCTCGCTGTTGAATGGAGCGAAAATATAGAAAACGCTCTTCCCGAGGATACAATAAGAATTGAGATAACGAAAACCGATGATGAAAATCAGAGAATAATAACCATAACGGAGTAATACAGGAGAAAGAAAATGAAAATTCTTGCAATTGACAGTTCAGCGGGAGCGGCAAGCGTTGCCGTAACCGAGGACAAAAAAATACTCAGCGAATGTTATATAAACAAGGGTCTCACCCACAGTCAGACTCTTATACCCATGGTTGATTTTGCTCTTAAAAACGCCGGCATGAAGACACAGGACATCGACGTTTTCGCCGTTACAAACGGTCCCGGTTCTTTTACGGGAGTGAGAATAGGCGTTGCGGCAATAAAGGGACTTGCCATGGGAGCGGATAAACCCTGCTATGGTGTTTCCACCCTTGAAGCAATGGCAAATTCCCTAAGACTTTGGGATGACTTTACAATTTGCTGCGTAATGGATGCAAGATGCAGTCAGTTCTACACAGCAACCTTTTACTGTGAAAGCGGCAATCTTACCCGTTTCACACCTGACAGGGCTATTTCTTCCGCTGAGCTTATAGAGGAGCTTAAAGAAATTGACGGAAAAATAGTCATTGCAGGAGACGGAGCAGAGCTTTTATATAATAGTATAAAAGACACTATTCCCGAAGCTGTTTTGGCACCCGAAAATTTAAAATGGCAAAGAGCCTATGGAGCAGCTGTTTCAGCTGCTGAAAATAAAGAAAGTTTTGTCCCGGGAGAAAAGCTGGAGGTATCATATCTCCGTCTGCCCCAGGCGGAACGTGAACTTAAAAAGAAAAAGGAGAATTTAAAATGATAGCACTTGGTTCAGATCACGGCGGATTCGAGCTTAAAGAGGCAATTAAAAAGCATCTTGAGGAAAAAGGCATTGAGTATAAGGACTTCGGGACCTATTCACCGGAATCAGTTGATTATGCAGTTATCGCTGCCAAGACAGCAAGAAGCATAACTTCCGGCGAATGTGAAAGAGGCATTCTCTGCTGCGGTACAGGAATAGGTATTTCCATGGCGGCAAACAAGGTTAAAGGCATCAGAGCCGCCTGTTGCTCTGACTATTTCAGCGCAAAATATACAAGACTCCACAACGATGCAAACATCCTTTGCATGGGCGGAAGAGTTGTCGGTGCAGGACTTGCCCTTGAGCTTGTAGACGTTTTCCTTGAAACTGAGTTTGAAGGCGGACGTCATCAGCGCAGAATTGACCAGATTACTGCAATCGAAAACGGCGAGCTTTAATAGAGGTGATTTTTTGCTTAATATAGGAGCACATCTTTCTTCATCCAAAGGCTTTCTCCATATGGGCAAAGAGGCGGTTTCAATAGGCGGAAACACCTTTCAGTTTTTCACAAGAAATCCCAGAGGCGGAAAAGCTAAGGATATAGATCCTGCTGACGCAAAGGCTCTCAACGAGTTTATGGATGAAAACGGTTTTGCAAAAATCCTTGCCCATGCCCCGTACACACTAAATCCCTGCGCAAAGGATGAAAAAATCTTGGAATTTGCCCTTATGGCAATGGAAGACGACTTAAAGCGCATGGAATATGTGCCGGGAAATTACTATAATTTTCATCCGGGCAGTCACGTGGGACAGGGCGCAGAAACAGGCATTGAGAAAATTGCAGAGCTTCTCAATAAAATTCTCAAAGAGGAACAGACAACCACGGTACTTCTCGAAACCATGTCGGGTAAGGGAAGCGAAGTGGGCAGAAGCTTTGAAGAATTAAAAGCCATAATAGACCGCACCGAGCTTTCCGACAAGCTGGGCGTATGTCTTGACACCTGTCATGTATACTCTGCCGGATACGATATAGTAAATAATCTTGACGGAGTGCTGGAAGAATTTGACAGAGTAATCGGACTCCAGAGACTTAAAGCCATACACCTTAATGACAGCATGATGCCCTTTGCCTCAAATAAGGACAGACACGAAAAAATCGGTAAGGGCACCATAGGTCTTGAAGCCATTTCGAGATTTATCTGTCACGACGCTTTAAAAGATATCCCCATGTTTCTTGAAACTCCCAATGAACTAAGCGGATACAAAGAAGAGATTTCTCTGCTCAGAGGG
>UQGM01000081.1 GCA_900540535.1 uncultured Oscillospiraceae bacterium
CGACCATATGAACAACTATTCCGTAAACTACAAGGGAATAAGATTTACATACGGCAATTCCTGCGACCATAACATTTATCTTGTACCTTTCAGAGGCGGAAAGCTTATTGAAATTAAGAAAAACGGCTCATTTACGGTAGCTCCTGTTGTACGTCACAGACTTACAAGCAGCGCTGTTGTAGGAAAGGCGGAGTAAGAATGAAAAATACAACAATAAAAGTAATTGCTTCTGCCATTGCAGCAACAGTAACCGTCGGCGCTTTCGCTGCAGCCTTTGTGGGATGCGGAAAAAAGCCCAACTATTTTGAAAAGGTTTCAGCGTATTCTTTCTGGGAGAATACAGGAGACACTTCTATTCCCCAGTATAATGTTTACAATATTGTAAACGACTTCCTTTCTGACGGAGAAATCCGTGACGGTCAGGTTATCGGCAAGGACGGCAAAGTAAAGAAAGTTGCATTTTTCGGCTTTGACGGAACAAGAGCCGATGCTATTTCAAATGTTCTTTTCGATGAAAATTCTTTTGATACAAACGGATATAACTACGCAGCGGAAAAAAGCGGACTTAATGAGCTTGTAAAGACAGGCGGAATATATCTTGCTTACTGCGGCGGAGAAAAGGGAAGCGAAACTGAGCAGTCAACTTCCACCTCTGCAAGCTGGACATCTCAGTTTACAGGTGTATGGAACAATAAGCACGGGGTTAAGGAAAATGACGATGTCAAGAATATGGAGTATAAAACCTTTATGCTTCAGTATGCGGAAAAGGGACTCAAGACAAGTCTTGCTTTTGACTGGGGAGATTATTTTGATATAAATCTTCGTGAAGAAGTAAAATATCTTATGGCAAACCCGGATATTGACTTTACTGTCTGCGATACAGATAGAAAGACAGAGACTGCCGCTCCCGAAAATATGCTGGCAGAAAATCTTGACCTTTATAATTATGTGGCAAATCCCACTCCGTCTGATAAAGCTCCCTATGATGTCTATCTCAGAGATTATCTTCTCGGACGCATTGAAGGCGGCGATGATATAGTCTGCGGTATATTCCACAATGTTGACAGCAACGGCCATGCATACGGTTTCTCAAACGATGTAAATCAGTATGTAAATTCCGTAAGAAACTGCGACGGATACGCTTATGACCTTATCAATGCAATCGAAAAGCGTGAAAAGGAGAACAATGAGGAATGGCTTATCATAATCGCTAATGACCACGGCGGAAAAGGTCAGGGTCACGGAAAGCAGACTTATGAAGAGCGTACAACCTGGATTGCTTCAAACAAGAAGATAGACAGCAAGTATTTCTCAAAGAATTATGACGGTTTTAAGGTAAAATAAAAATCAATACCTTTTAATCAGCACAAAAACCCGGCTCATTACTGAGCCGGGTTTTGTAAATTCAATTTGTATTTTATACGTGTCTCTAACAGATGAGATACTGAATTTATTCCTGTTTGTTTTTGAAATACGGAACAATCCAGTAGCTCTGGGGAGGCATCGTAAGCTTTGTGCCGCCCTCACAGGGCTCAGTTTTAATGTCACCGTAGGCAATGAGAGGACTGTCTCCGAAAGTCAGGGGAAGACATACCTCACACTCTCTGTCAGCAGGATTAAAGCATACAGCAAGCTGCTGCTGAGCGCAGAATCTTGCAAAAACAAGGGGATATTTTTCATCTTCTGCATAGAGAATTTTGAAATCGGATTTGTTGCCTAAAGCAGGATTTATTTTTCTCATGGCAATGAGCCGCTTTGTATAATTCAAAATTGAATCAGGATCGTTTTCCTGTTCCTCTACGTTTGGACGGTTTTCATCGGGGTCTATGGGAAGATAAAGCTGAGAGCTTTCAGCATCTGAAAATCCTGCATTTTCGCCTGTTGTCCACTGCATCGGAGTACGGGAACCTGTACGGTACATTCCGCCCTCTTTGCTCTCAAGGTCGAGATATTTCATTCCCAGCTCATCGCCGTAATAAACTATTGGAAGACCGGGAAGAGAAAATACAAAAGTAAGTATCATTTTAATCTGTTCCGGAGTTCTTCCGTAGGACATGCGCACAATGTCATGGTTTCCCGTAGGCGTACTTGTCATACCGCCGAGAGCTTTGGCGTTTTCAAAATGTTCACTGTATTCCATTGCAAAGGGTTCACAGGTTCCGTCACCGTCAGGATGGAAGAAGCTTGAGTCACCCATGAGCATAAGTGACATATATCCCGGGCAGGCCTGGAGATAAAAGTCTGCGTCAAAGCCTGCTTCAATGGCCTGAGTGGGATTGAACCATTCGGAAATCAACACTGTGTCGGGATATTCTTCATCGAGCATTTTCCTTATGTCTTTCCATACTTCCTTTGTGTAAGTTCTGTCATCTGTATCGTTTTTGACAAGGGAGAAAGCCATATCCACACGGAAACCTGCAACACCCATATCGAGCCAGTAACGCATTACATCCTTTATGGCTTCTCTTGTTTTGATGCAGTCCGGATGATTCCAGGGAAGCTGCCAGGTCTTTTCCACTTTTCCGAATCCGAAATTGAGAGCCGGCTGTGACGGGAAAAAGTTGCACATGTATTTTCCTGAACGCTCAGCGCCCTCAGCCTTATGAAGTGCACTTGAAATGCTCTGAGGTAACGTTTTGTCCTCAGCATCCTCGTCAGTATCGGTCCATATGTATCGGTTTATGTATTCGTTTTTTTCTCCCTTCATGGATTCTTTAAACCATGGATGTTCAATTGAAGTATGACCGGGAACAAGGTCAAGAATAATTTTAATGCCCCTTGCCTTTGCAGCTTCAATAAGACGCTTCATGTCGTCGTTTGTGCCGTATCTGGGAGCGATGGAGCAGTAGTCTGAAACATCATATCCGGCGTCGTTAAAGGGGGAGACAAAACAGGGATTAAGCCATATTCCGTTACAGCCAAGGGATGCGACATAATCGAGCCTTTCTATAATTCCCTGCAAATCTCCGATGCCGTCGGAGTTAGTGTCATAGAAGCTTTGCGGATAAATCTCATAAAGAACCGCTTTGTCAAGCCAGTTTGCCATTTAAATCACCTCATACAAAAAACTTGATTTAAAAACTGCAAAATATATAATTTTAAACAAATAAATAGTACCACAATAAATTTTCTACGTCAAGATTACTATTTTTTTGACCAGTAACTATTTAGTATAATCGCATAATGCCTATTGATTGAAAGGGGCGTAAAGATATATAATATCTATAATAGTATAGGTGCGGTCAGACTGCACTGAGAAAAGAGTATAACAAAAAGTGAAGGAGCAGTAAAGATGGAAAAGAAAGAAATGATTTACGAGGGCAAGGCAAAGAAAGTTTTCCTTACAGAAGATCCCGATGTAGTTATTGTTGACTATAAGGATGACGCTACCGCATTCAACGGCCTTAAGAAGGGCACAATTTACGGTAAGGGCGTTATTAACAACAAGATGTCAAATTTCCTTTGCAAAATGCTTGAAGAAAAAGGCATCTCCACACACTTTATTGAAGAGCTCAGTGACAGAGAGACCGCAGTTCGCAAAGTTGAGATAGTACCCCTTGAGGTAATCATCCGTAACAAGGCAGCTGGAAGCATGGCAAAGCGCCTTGGCCTTGAAGAGGGCACAAAACTTCTCTGCCCCGTTCTCGAGTTCAGCTATAAAGATGATGCTCTTGGTGATCCTATGATCAACGACTCTCACGCTCTTGCTTGCGGCTTTGCAACAGCAGAGGAGATTGAGAAGATCAGAACAATGGCTCTTAAGATCAATGAGATCCTTTGCGAGTACTTCGCAACAAAGAACGTTGAGCTTATCGACTTTAAGCTTGAGTTCGGCCGTTTCCATGGCGATATCATCCTTGCTGATGAGATTTCACCTGATACCTGCCGTTTCTGGGATATGACAACTCACGAGAAGCTTGACAAGGACCGCTTCCGCAGAGATATGGGCAGCGTAGAAGAGGCATATGAAGAGATGGCAAAGCGTCTCGGACTTAAATAATTAACCACTCAGCGTGATTAAACGGGGCGGGAGGGACTTGCCTTCCCGCCTTTATTTAAATATCAGAGGAGGAAGCAAATTGAAAGATATTTACGAAAGTCCCCTTAATTCAAGATATTCCAGTAAAGAGATGAAATACATCTTTTCTCCTGATTTTAAGTTCAGAACATGGAGAAAGCTCTGGAT
>UQGM01000082.1 GCA_900540535.1 uncultured Oscillospiraceae bacterium
CGGAACGCAAGCTTTCACAAACTCAACTTGCCGAAATGGTAGGCGTCTCCCGTAACACCATCAGTTCTATTGAAACAGGTCAGTTTAATCCTACTGCCAAACTTGCGCTCATTTTATGTATTGCGCTTGATAAGAAGTTTGAGGAATTATTCTATTTTGATTAATTAAATTCCGATCGCTCTCTGATGTTATTATCATGCAGGAAATCAGAAACGGTTTCCTGCTTTTTCTTGCTCTAACGCTGGGAGAAAAGAGAGATGTTTACCTTTTCCTGCACTGGTAAAAGTCGGATATCCCTTTTCGGACTTGTTGTCTTCAAATACTTTACCATGTTAGTTGTTTTCACTCAGCACCTTTTACAAAAAATTTATTTTATTAGGTGAAGCGGTATTGTATAATGAAGCCGGTGACAAAATATAATTTGCGGGGGAGACTGATGAAAAAGATAAGCAGTGAAAATAATCAAATAACAGATATTTTTAAACTTTTTTATGACGTTCAACCGAGTTCTTTTGAAACTATAAATACGAGTCATGGCGATTCCGATTTTAGAGAAGTTATTCTCGTAAAGGATGAATGTGGCAAAAATTATGTAATAAAACTTGCTGACAATGATTTTACATTCCCGGATAAAATTAGCATGTGGCAAAGGACCGCTGAAGAATATTGCAAATCCGGTTACTTTTGTCCTAAGATTTTTTGTGATAAAACGGGAAAATTCCCTATTATAAGTTACAAAGGCAGAAACTGTGTGGCGTATGCCGAAGAATATTCATCATATCGTAGCGCAGATTCTTTTAAATTAAGCGAGGATGAAATCAGGGAATATGAAAAGTGCAAATGGATAATGACAGCAAAAATAGCATCAAAATATTTTGATTACACAAATTTTCCATCTGGCTACTGTATGTTTGAAAAATTTTGTCCCAGTGACGAATCAGATGAAGTGTTGGAAAATGCTTTGGAATGGTATCGCTGCGCCAAAAGCTTGCCAAGTAAGTTTCAGGAACAAATTGACAGAATTTGGTTCTTGTGGAATCAGAACAGGCAGGCACTTAAACCTCTCTACAAGCAACTTCCCACATCGGTATTTCAGGCTGACCTTAATCCAACTAATATTCTTCTGGATGACCATGGTAAATTTGTCGGCGTCTACGATATGAATCTGTGCGGGAAAGATGTGTTTATCAATTATCTGATGCGAGAAAATTATAATGTTGATTTTGAAAAAGAAATTGATATGATTTTTAATGCCTTAAAAACAGCTACTTTTCATTATCGTTTTTCGGACATGGAAAAGCAAACAATACTTATGCTTTATCGTTGTATTAAGCCCATATGGTACAACAGAGTTCAGCGGTTAAAATCACTCGAAGATAATACCAGAGAAATCCACGATTTTCTTAATGAAACAGAGATGTACTTAACAAAGCCTATTGATTTTACAAAGTATATGCAAACGCCTTAAGTGAAGAAAGTTCAGAACAAACTTCACTTATAAATTAGCCCATCTTTGGGACAGGTTGTCCTGAATTTTAAAAAAATATCATCCAGCACCGACGGACACTTAAGCAGGAAACCTTCATGGTCTCCTGCTTTTCTTCTACTCAAAATCGAGAGGTGGCCAAAGAATCAAGTAGATAATGAACACGTCCGGTGATCTTTTGTAACACACAAAATAAACGGTACGAACAGGAGGCGCAATAATATATGAATACCAATGATCTTAATACAGCACTTTATGAGAAGATGCTCTCTGAACAGGACAAATACCGTGATTGGCTGAAAGACCAGCCGGCAGCAGAAGTCCTTAACCATGCCTATGAGTACGCCGTCCGTGAGGATATAGTCATGGCAATGGAGGATCTGAAACTGAATGATTCCCAGGTTCTAGCCTTGCATGAATCTCCAACGCCGCTGGCGGATGTATACCGTTACTTTGAAAAGCTGGAAACCGACTATATGGATGTAATTCGAGACAGCATTATAAATCAAGCAGATGATGTTTGTAAGTTGAAAGAACAGGAAAAGGGTGCCGTCTTGGTGGTAGAACCGGGAAAAATTCCCTATACAAAAGAAATTTCATTTTCCTTGGAATCGTTGCAAAAAGAAGTAGGAGGATACATTCAGGCAGTCTATCCGTTTGAGGAACCGGTAGCATTAATCTGTGATGAAGAAGGTAAGCTGAACGGAAAAGAATTGAATCGTGCGCTGAGGGACGAAGAAGGGAATATTTATGATGTGCTGGCGGGAACTTTTTTGGTGGTAGGTTTGGGAGAAGAAGATTTCGCCGCGCTTAAACCTGAGTTTATAGAGAAATTCAGTCAACATTTTGAAACTCCGGAGATGTTTGCACAAATAAACGGCAAATTGGCGGTTATAGCTATTCAGGATCAATCTGAGGAAAAATCATCTCAAACACTTAAGCCTTCGGTACGGGATAAACTTAAACATGATCTGCCTAATCATAAGCCTGCTGTCCCCAAAAGACAGGAGCATGAGAGATGAATCCACCTAAGCGTAAACGGGATATTCAGTTGAACTTTCGTGTTTCGTCGGAAGAACAAACGCTGATTGAGCAGAAGATGTCTCAATTCGGTACAAAAAACAGAGAAGCATATTTGAGGAAAATGGCTCTGGACGGATACGTGGTGCATCTGGAATTACCGGAACTGAAAGAGCTTGTATCTCTAATGCGTCGCAGTAGTAATAATATTAATCAGCTTACCCGACGTGCCCATGAAACAGGGCGGACTTACAATTCTGATCTCAAGGATATATCCAGGCGACAGGAAAAAATATGGGGAGGCGTAAAAGAGATACTCATTCAGCTTTCCAAACTTTAATAACTGATATAGGTGTTTTGCTTACGGAGGAAGGAACGGCGTTGTTGCCGCGCCTTCCTCTGTTTTTCTTTTTATATCCTTGCATTTTTTACCACTTGTGTTGATAATGAAAATCGAAGGAAACATATACAGGCAAAGATGCAATTTTTGAGAGGAGAAACAAGAATGAGAACACTGTTATTTTTGCTGAAATTATTATTAAAGATTTTATTAGCTCCAATAATACTGCTGCTTACTTTATCAGTCGGGCTGTGTACATTCATTGTATATGTTTTAGGGCTATTGCTTGGGTTTATCAGTATGACAGCTGCTCTGTTAGGTGTGACTGTTCTGGTTACTTACTCTCCGAAAAGCGACTTTATACTGCTGTTGATAGCACTCATTATCAGACCTTTTGGATTGCCGAAACTTGCGTTTTGGCTTTTGGGCAAGGTGCATAATTTGAAATTTGCAATTCAGGATCGCGTATATAAATGATATTTTTTTAGATCCTTTTTGCGTTGTATATATAACGACATAATGAATTTAAACATAAAATACATTCTTAAAGAAACCTTAAGATGTGATTCCATATATATTTTAAAGGAGGTTTCATAACAATGGCAACTACACGCATTATGCCGCTGCACGTTGGCAAAGGCCATACCGAGAGCAGAGCCATCAGTGATATTATCGACTATGTGGCGAATCCGCAAAAGACTGATAACGGAAGACTTGTCACGAGTTACGAGTGCGACAGTCGTATAGCAGATGCTCAGTTTATGCTGGCAAAACGTCAGTACATCGCAGCCACTGGACGGGTGCGTGGAAAGGATGATGTAATTGCTTATCATGTACGACAGTCTTTCTGTCCAGGTGAGATTACACCGGAAAAAGCGAACAAAGTGGGCATGGAATTTGCCAAACGATTTACTAAGTGCAAACATGCCTTTATTGTCTGTACCCACATTGACAAAGCCCATATTCATAATGTACGCCCGGATAGGGCGATGAGAAAAGCAGTATAAGGTACTGCCCCGTAAGATA
>UQGM01000083.1 GCA_900540535.1 uncultured Oscillospiraceae bacterium
GGCGTTGAGAATATGGCACTGAGCTCCAAGCTGTTCAAAAAGCATGGGAGCTGTTGTACTTGCAGCACCGTTTGCACAGTCTATGGCTATTTTAAGTCCGTCAAGTGTGTGGGATACGGTTTGTCTGAGATAATCCACATAATCCTTATGGGCGTTTTCAGCAGGGATTATTCTGCCTACATCTGCGCCTATGATTTCACCGTGAATTTTCTCATCGCCTAAAATCATATCCTCGATTTTTTCCTCCAGCTCATCGGGAAGCTTATATCCGTTTGCGCTGAAAATCTTTATTCCGTTAAATTCTGCGGAATTGTGAGAAGCGGAAATCACTACACCTGCATCTGCATGATACTTTCTTACAAGATATGCAACTGCCGGAGTTGGAATTACACCCAGTGACAGAACATCAGCTCCGCTGGAGCAAAGTCCTGCACTTAACGCTCCTGCAAGCATATCAGAGGATATTCTTGTATCCATACCCACTGCCACAAGAGGTCTTTTCTTCTGATTTCCTCCCAGAACTGCCGCAGCAGCCTGACCAATCTTTACAGCCAGCTCACAGGTAAGGCTTTCATTTGCCACGCCTCTTACGCCGTCTGTTCCGAATAATCTTGCCATACTAATCTCCCTGTCCGATTATTTTTTCAGTACAATGTTTCCTATTCCCTTAACTATATGGGATGAAGGAACAAGGCCTCTTACACATACCAGAGGATAAACTGTTGTATTTCTTCCGATTACCGTTCCGGGACAAAGCACTGCATTGCAGCCTATTTCTGCCCAGTCGCCTACCATGGCACCGAACTTTTTAAGTCCCGTTTCAATCTGCTCACCGTCACCTTTTACTGTAACAAGAGTGCGGTCACTTTTTACATTAGAGGTCACAGCTCCGGCTCCAAAATGGGAGTGAGTTCCTAAAACAGAATCGCCTATATAGTTATAGTGCGGAACCTGAACGTTATCGAAAATAACTGCGTTCTTTATTTCAGCTGAATTTCCCACAACGGAATTTTTTCCTATTATGGCGCTGCCTCTTATAAAAGCACAGTGGCGTATTTCAGCCCCGTCATCAATAATACACGGTCCCGTAATACTTGCTGTAGGCGCAACCTTGGCAGTTTTTGAAATCCAGATATCTTCTCCCTTTTTCTCAAACTTATCCTCCGGAAGAGTCGCTCCAAGCTCCAATATGAATCCTTTTATTTTCGGTAGCACTTCCCAGGGAAACTGACAGCCGTCAAAAAGATCTGAAGCTATGGTACAGTTAAGATCAAAGAGATTACCTATTTCCATCTGTCTTCTCATATAATCCTCCTTTCCATGAGTATTGCCGCAAAAGCGACTTCTAATATTATATTCTCCGAAATTGCAAAAAAACAATAACTTTGAAAAAACAGCCATTTTGAAATGCATATGTTAAATTGGTATAGTTTTAAGATTCTTCTTTACACTATTTTTAAACGGCATTTGTTTAATGCCAAAACTAATTATCAGCTTTCTCGCTTACTAAAATGACGATTTTCATCTTAAAATTACACTTGATGTTATTTTTACATATAAGAAATATTTCCTTTAACATACAAGCGTATATAATTAATTTGATTAATTATATACGCTTTTTTATCCTCATAAATTCATACTAAAAATAACTGTTTATAAATTTTTTGAAAATCGCAATTTTATTATATAAATTTTAGCGTCTATCAGTGCCCAAAAAGATTTTATATTTTACAAAATAATCCGAAATTATTTCATATTTTAAGTCTTTTATCATCTAATAATTTTAAGAAATTTAATTTTTACAAAATTTGCAGCACAACATCCACATACAAATTATAGAAAAAAGGACATTCGCCCTAAAGCGAATGTCCTTATATTAATTGTAAGCCTTATTTCTAAAACTTATTCAGCATCCTTAGCGGGAGCATAAAGATCCTTAAGTCTGAGAAGATGATCGTACTTCTCAACAGCTGCTTCTTCAGCCTTATCGAAGAGTGTTTCAGCTCTGTCGGGGAATGCACGAAGAAGTGAATTGTAACGAACCTCATTGAGGATGAAGTCACGATAGCTTGTTGAGGGAGCCTTGCTGTCAAGTGAGAAGGGATTCTCGCCTACTGCAGTCTTTCTGGGATCGAAGCGGAAGTTGTGCCAGTAACCAGCTGCAACTGCTGCCTTCTCCTCAGTCATGCTGATGCCCATGCCGCCCTTGATACCATGGTTGATACAGGGAGCATATGCGATGATGATTGAAGGACCATGATAGCTCTCAGCCTCACGGAATGCCTTGAGGCACTGGTTGTAGTCAGCGCCCATTGCAACCTGTGCAACGTAAACATAACCGTAGCTCATAGCGATCTGTGCAAGATCCTTCTTCTTAACAACCTTACCGGAAGCTGCGAACTGAGCAACAGCACCTGTGGGTGTTGACTTGGATGCCTGTCCGCCTGTATTTGAGTAAACCTCTGTATCGAATACAAGGATGTTAACGTCCTCGTTCTGAGCGATAACGTGGTCAAGTCCGCCGAAGCCGATATCATATGCCCAGCCGTCGCCGCCGAAGATCCACTGTGATTTCTTTGCAAGATAATCAGCATCTGTGAGGATCTCCTCAGCAGCAGCCTTGCAGCAATCTTTCTCAAATGTTGTTGCAGCAAGAACAGCCTTGAACTCTTCGGATGCAGCCTTATTGGTGTCACCGTCGTTCATTGTCTCGAGCCACTTCTTAGCAGCAGCTGCAACATCTTCATGTGTGCACTCTGCAAGAACAGCAGCTTTCTCAGCAAGACGTGTTCTGATCTGCTTCTGAGCAAGGAACATACCGTAACCGAACTCAGCGTTATCTTCGAAGAGGGAGTTTGACCATGCGGGGCCGTGACCCTCTTTGTTTACTGTATAGGGAGTGCTGGGTGCAGAACCGCCCCAAATTGATGAACAGCCTGTTGCGTTTGCAATGTACATTCTGTCACCGAAGAGCTGTGTTACAAGCTTTGCATAGGGTGTTTCACCGCAGCCTGCGCAAGCGCCGGAGAACTCAAGGAG
>UQGM01000084.1 GCA_900540535.1 uncultured Oscillospiraceae bacterium
TGTCCTAACTGTAAAAGCCCTGTTCCTGAGGAAGCGAGCTTTTGCCTCAATTGCTTTACAGGAAACATCAGAGGTGTTTCAGAAACACATAAAAATGAACTTAACGCTTTTTTAAATCAGAATGGATTCTCTTCTAAAGATAAAAAATCGAAACATATTAAATCCAAAAAATACAGATAAAAAATCTGCCCGGCAATTAATTGACCGAAGCAGATTTTTGTTTTTATATTTCAGTTTATCTTAGTCAGCGTCAGTTTAGTAAAAAATCTTCCCATGACTTTATTGTTTACAGTCAGATAATCTTTTACACTGACTTTTCCCGGATATGAAAGGAGATTAAAGGAGCTGCCTAAAATATTTATCCTAACCATTGTATCAACCATGGAATTTTTAAGATAAAATTTTATGCGCTTTGCTCTCTCCTTGGCGTTTGAAGCCTTTGGATTTTCCGTTTCAGCTACAAGCATTACCTTTTTACCGTTATATCTGGCAAAGAGCGTTTTCAATGCTTCACTGCCTATTCCTGCCCCTCTAAAACTCTTAGATACTGCAAAATAATCCACCAAAACAAGGTCAGAGTAAATAAGCGTCACTGCAAAGCCGGCAAATACACCGTCAAACAAAAAAACAAGAATTTCCGATTCTCCCGTTTGCATTTTATCCCAAATCATGAAAAAAGGTTTTCTTTCAATTAACGGAAACGCTTTTCGGTAGAGTTTTTTTACATCTTTTAAATCAGAAAAATTTGCCGTTCTTATCTGCACTTATATTTTCTCCTTTACATATTAATTGCTGATCTTATTTACAGTCCAAATTTCATTTTTATAATCACCGTAAAAATACCTTTCGATTCCTGCATTCATTAAATATGAACCGCTTTTTGGGAATTTCTTTTCCCCGATTTGAACCAAATATCGGCTATCTGCATCAAGTCCTTTCAGTTTCACTTTGAAATAACGATGCATACATTTAGTGTGAACAGCAGCAACAAATACAATCGCCTTATTTTTCTTTTCATTTACAAACTCCACTGCATTAAGCATATGGTCTTTTAAATTCATAAGGGCATATCGGTCGCCGAACTGTATTACATCACGGTATTCCTTATAAAGGGTAACATATTCTCTCATAAGAGCAAGTGTTTCTTTATCGCAGCTAAACAGATTCATTCCTATGCCTAAAGCACCCTGCATTGCAATATTGAATTTAAAGGATACAGAAGCCACTGAAACATCCGTCACCCATGCTCTCATGGTTTTTGTGGGATTTACAAGAGCGTATCCGTTTTGTATTTCGATTCTGTCGACGGGGTCGGTATTATCACTTGCCCAAACCTCATCAAAATGACGGAAAGCTCCGTAGTCGCATCTGCCTCCTCCTGAAGCACAAGATTCAAACTGGGTTTCAGGATATTTTTTCTTGAGTCTATCTACAATATCATAGACTGCCATTGTATGCAAGAACCACAGTTCCTTGCCGTTTTCAAGGTTCTCAGCACCCGGTTCGGAAAATGGACGGTTCATATCCCATTTTATGTATTTGATATTGTTTTCTAGGAGAAGCCGATCTATGAAATTAAACACAAATTCCTTGACCTGCGGTTTTGTCAGATTCAAAACAAGCTGATTTCTCATAAGACTTGGTGTTCTTGTTTTGAAATTGTAAATCCAGTCAGGATGTTCACGGTATAGATTGCTGTCCGGGTTTACCATTTCTGGCTCAATCCAAAGTCCGAAATCCATTCCAAGCCCGTTGACATGAGTTATCAGCTCAGAAAGGCCATTGGGGAACTTCTCTTTTTGTTTACATACCAGTCTCCGAGTCCCGCAAAATCGTCTTTTCTCTCTCCGAACCATCCGTCATCGGTAACGAAAAGTTCAACACCCGCTTCAGCGGCTTTTTCGACAAGCTTTTTCTGACTTTCAGCGGTTACATCAAAGCCCGTCGCCTCCCAAGAATTATATAAAACCGGAAGTGGCTTTTCACGAAACTGCTCAGGGAAAATATGCTTTAATGCA